>JAOAAA010000029.1 GCA_026419115.1 Gemmataceae bacterium | reverse complement strand
AAAGAACCGGACGGCAAAGATAAACCGAAAGAGAAAGAACCCAAAGAAAAAGAACCCGACGAAATGAAGAAAGAACCGGACGGCAAAGATAAACCGAAAGAGAAAGAACCCAAAGAAAAAGAACCCGACGAAATGAAGAAAGAACCCAAAGAAAAAGACCCGAAATAAAGATCGACCCAGCCGAGAAACCGGAATCGAAAAACCAACCCTATCAACCAATAATCTTGAGGGGAGAGAACAGAACCTTGGAAGAATACGTTTGCCTAACCATTTGCGGAAAAAGTGGCGAAAACGAAGATGATTTTCATAAACGTCTGATCGAGTTTTGGACCTTCATGCTTCGGAATCACCCGGATGATTACGAGAAAGTTTATGCCGAGACTACGCAATTCTCCCGCAAAAAAGGATTGATTGCGCGGGAGTATATGATCGAGGTCGATGCGGTTGAGAAAATTGCTTCGTCATTCGCGGCTCACGGATTCACAGTAGAACCTTATGATCTGGATGACCTTTATAGTAAATACGAAGCCACTTCCCCCGACTGGTTTCAAATCCCTCACGATTAACTCATGGAATTGGCGAATCCTGAATTTCTGTTGCTGATTCCCTTGGCTTTTGCGGGTTTTTATTACCTGAGAAAGAAGCAAGCCCAGCGGCGAATTCCTTGGCCCCATTTGATCCGCTTCCGCTCGATCCCGCAAACGAAAGCGCGCTGGGTTCGCCGAAGCATTCTTTTTTTGGAATACCTTTCGGTGATGGTACTGATCCTCGCGGCGACCGGTCCGCGCAGCCCCGATATGAAGACGCGCATTCCCACTCGGGGCATCGCCATCATGCTCGTGCTCGATACCTCAGGAAGTATGGAGGAACAAGATTTTCCTTGGAGCGATCAAGAGCGAATCTCCCGCCGCGAAGCTGCCGTGCGAACCTTTCGCACCTTCGTTGAAGGGGGAACCCTACCGAATGGAAAAATTCTCGCGGGTCGGGCTACAGAAAAGGGGATCGATCAAATTGGTTTAGTGACCTTCACGACTTGGCCGCAAACGTTGTGCCCCCCCACAACGAATCATGCGGCCCTGTTACGCGCCTTGGATCAGATTCGCCCTCCTTCGCGATTGGACACGGCCACGAACATTGGCGATGCACTGGTGGAAGGTCTCAGCCGGCTTGATGCGATCCCTGCCCCTCAAAAAGTTTTGATCTTACTCACCGATGGTGAACATAACTTTGCCCAAGAAGGGGTTTTCAAACCGACGGCAGCGGCTCAATTAGCGGCCAACTTGAACATCCCGATTTTTGTTGTCGATACGGGTCCCGATCCGGAAAGTGTGGACCCTGTCGATCGGGAAAATCGTCAGACGGCACGCAAAATCAATCAGAACATCGCCGACCTCACTCATGGTTATGCCTTTGTTGCCAACAATGGCGATCGTTTGGCCGATGTGTATCAACAAATCGATCAGCTTGCGAAACAACCCATCGTGGCTCATGCTTATCGTCGCTATCACGAATGGGGGCCGGCGTTAGCATTAGCTGGTTTGATCTGTTTGATGATGTTAGTTCTGTTGCAAAACACGCTGGGGCGGCAGATCAATCCTTCTTAGGGTTGATTTTTTGAGGAAGCCCCGCTTCTTAAGGTTGATCTTTTGAGGAAAATGCTCCCCCTTTGAAGATCGTCCGCCCTTTGAATTTGAGAATCGTCTGCCCCTTTGAAGAACGGAGAGGAATATGAAAGTGATGGGTTATGCTACGATCTTTTCGATGGTGGGCCTTCTGCTCCATTCGGGTTGGGCCGAAGAGAAGAAATCGCCGACACTGTTTGCCCGCAGTAATCTGGTGGCTTGGTGCATTGTCCCTTTCGATAGTAAAAATCGGACTCCGAAGGAACGGGCCGAAATGGTGCGTCAACTCGGCTTCACGAAGGTCGCTTACGATTGGCGTGAAAACCATGTGGCCACTTTCGAGCAAGAGATTCAGGAGTATCAGAAAAACAAGATCGAGTATTTTGCGTTTTGGGGAACCCACGATAAGGCTACGGAATTATTCGCGAAGTACAAACTGACCCCACAGATTTGGCAAACGGCCCCTTCCCCTGCAGGCAAAACCCACGAGGAAAAGGTCGCAGCCGCTGTGAAACAACTCGGGCCGCTGGTAGAAAAAACGGCACAAATGAAATGCCAACTGGGACTTTACAATCATGGAGGTTGGGGAGGGGAACCCGAGAATCTCGTTGCGGTGTGTCAAGCCCTTCGGGAGCAATACAAAACCCAGCATGTGGGGATTGTGTACAACCTACATCATGGGCACGATCACCTCAAAGATTTCGAGAAATCGCTGGCTCGGATGACCCCCTATCTGTTGTGTTTGAACCTCAACGGAATGAATACCGACGGCGATAAGAAAGGGCAAAAAATTCTTCCCCTTGGTGCCGGTGAGCATGACCTTTCACTTTTGAAGATCATTGCCGCCTCGAAATATCAAGGGCCTATTGGAATCATCGGTCACACCAATGATGATGTCGAGCAACGCTTGCAAGATAATCTCGATGGTCTCGACTGGCTTTTACCGCAACTGGAAGGAAAACCGGCCGGCCCCAAACCGAAATATCGCACATTCAAATCATGGTAAGATATTTCAGCGGCCGGCACCTTTCACTTTGGTAGGAATCGCATACAATCCCTTGCGGGCCGTGATGAACAACGTGCTGTGATCCTTTCCGCCGAAGCAGACATTCGCGGGGGATTCCGGAACGGGTAACTTGGCGATTTCTTTTCCGGTTTTATCGAAGACCAGTACTGCTCCACTGGTGAGGTATACGTTTCCTTCGGAATCGATCGTCAGACCATCCGACCCCGAATTGCAAAAGAGTTTGCGATTGCCCAAGGTGCCATCGGCCTTGATCTCGTAGGTGTAAGTTTTGCGATCGTTGATGTCGGCCACATAAAGGGTCTTGCCGTCGGCCGTACCTCGGATGCCATTGGGTTGTTTGAAATCGCCATCGACACGGGTCAATTCCCCCTTGGGCGATAAATAATATACCCCCCGTTTATCTTGTTCTTCGGTGCGGGTTGGGGGCCACCAAGCCCGTCGATAAAACGGATCGGTAAAGTAAACTCCCCCTGCGGGAGATACCCAAACATCGTTGGGGCCGTTGAGCAATTTTCCGTTGTAACCTTTCACCACCACAGTATGTTCTTTGGTCTTCAGATCGATTTTCCACAGTTCATTTTTCTCGTCGGAACAACTCCAGAGTACATCGTTTTTATCGATGTACATACCATTGGCTCGGCCGGATTTCTCCAGAAAGGTCGAAAGTTTCCCTTCGATGGACCATTTCAAAATGCGATTACTCGGTTGATCGGTAAAGTAGACGTTACCTTGACTGTCCGAAGCAGGCCCTTCGGTGAAGGTGAACCCATCGGCGAGCTTTTCGACTTTGGCAGAGGGATCGAACGGACTGGCACTACTGCTCCCCGATGGCTCTTTGGCTCCTTTTTCTTGTGCCACAACCATCACACCGATCCCGAACCATAAGCAACCAAGACAGAAAAATTTCATATCGACACTCCATGAAAGAGAATTTTTTGGACGAAGGAACATTCTAAGCGAATGATCACCTTGGGGGAATGCACACTCTGGGGGAATCAACATCACGAGGAAAGGCACGTTCTGAGTGAAGGCGCACTCTGGGGGAATGATGATCTGCTTCTGAATCAGCCGGTTGATTTTCGAGATTCTAAAAACTGTTTGAGTTCTCGGGCTAGGGTATGAATTTGCCGATGACACTCGGCACGGGCATCGGCGTAACCCTTCGCAGAGATGGTCCCGCGTTTCAGGTAATCCAAAACGATGGCTTCCGCGGCAGCCAATTTCGGGCAACCGAGAGCGACCCCTTCGGCCAATTCAACAGGAATTGTGGTGACCCCGTTGCGATCTCCGTGCAGTAAATCGCCCGGATAGATCGTCAGCCCCGCCACCCGAACGGGGATATTCAGATCGACCACTTGGCAATAGCCGTGCGAGGCAATCGTTCCGGTGGTGAAGCAAGGAAATTCTAGGGCCTCGACCTGATCGAGATCGCGACCGGTTCCACTTGTAATCAGCCCCGTACAACCAAAGGCTTTATAAGTCGAGCACATCACTTCGCCAAAGGTCGCCGAAACCGAAGGTTCGTCTAAATCTTGGAAGACAATCACCGCAGGGGTCAGCGATTCGCTAATCAACTCGACTTGTTTGGCTAGCCCCGCATACACATCTCCCGCACGGGGAGGTGTCGCGGAACGAAATGTGGCGGTGCAGGCATAACCGACCATGGGAGGAAGTTTCGGAAAGCAGGCTTTGAGTCGGGCATCGGCGTAGCCTTCGGTTCGAGGTCGATAATCAAACAGTTCGATGACATTGCAAATGGTGGGGGTATCGTATTTCCGCAATTCGGCAAGGATCGACTCGGGTACAGGAGATTTCATGATCGGGTTCGGGGTCAGAGGGCAAACTATTTCAGAAAATCAGGGGGGCAAACTATCTCAGAAAGTTTGGGGGTCAAACTATCTCAGGGAATGATATGAGAACCATCGAAGGAACCAAAAGTGATTCCATTCATAAAATCAACTGAAGCTCACAGCTTTTGGAGTTTCGGGCCATGACCGCATCGCAATATCAAACGTATCGGAATCTTCCTCCTTTGGCGGGTTTGTGTACGCATGAGCAGGCAGCACAACCCGGCTTGCTAGTGGCAGAGTGTGTGCGTCGGCACAAGGCCTTGCATTATGCTTTGAAACGACTGCACGAAATTTTCACGGCCCGAATCACGTCGGAACCGATCTACGAATTAAAAACGGCGTTCTCGCATCATGCCTATTTGTGTGCGGAACACATCACGGCGATTCGCAATCGTGTGGCCGAGATGCGAGAGCCTCCCTTGGGGTTGGAAGTGGTCCCGAACGAGGCCCTCGAAATTTTCTTCGACGAAATACGCAATGCCCGAACCACGGAAGAACTTTTGGTGGGCTTGTATGGTGTGGCGATCCCTGCTGTGAAACAGGCAGTGGAAGCCTATTTCCAAGAAACGAATCCTTTGACCGATGCCCCGTCTCGTCGGCTTTTACGGTTCTTGTTACTGGAGCTGGAAGAAATGCTCCGCTTTGGGGAACAGGCCCTAGAAAAATTGGCTTGTCCTCGTCAGGGAGAATGGGAACAGAATCTGCACGCCATCCTACAAAATCTCGGGGGTATTGCCGGTAGCGAAACGGTAGTCGCCGTGAGACGAATCACCTCCGAGAAACCCTATGTCTACGATCGGATTCCTCAACGCGATGAACGCTTCACCGACGTTTGGAACCAAGGGGTCAATGCCGAAGCGTTTTTGTACGATGCGAATTTCCCCGCTCGGGCGAAAATCTTGATGATGTACTTCAAGCGGATTCGAGAGATCGACGTTCCGGAAATGATGGCCAGCATTCTTGCAGAAACTTCAGGAAGACCTTGGGAATACTATCATAAAATGAGCCGGCAAATTTGGGATGAAGCCCGCCATGCCATGATGGGCGAAGTGGGTTTTGTGGCCCTAGGGATCGATTGGACCCAAGCCAAGATTACATGGAATTGGTCGTATCGTCTCAATACCGAGTGTAGCCCGTTGGAACGTCACGGAGTGTTGTTCTTTATCGAACAAGGATTGATGCCGAGAACAGGCAAGCGATACGAATTCGAGGTAGCCCAACAATCGGAAAATCCCTTGGCAGCGACCATTCAGGATTTCGATTGGGCCGATGAGGTTTTGCATTCGCAAATTGGTCGGGAGTGGTATGTCCCGCAGTTCGAGAATTTACAAGCTGCTTTGGATTATGGGGATCGGGCTTGGTCGAAGATTCTCAGTAACTGGGCCGAGGTTCGCGAGCGGGGCTTAACGGCTCACGAAAATTGGTGGCCGGCGATTTATATGCAGGCTTGTGAGCGCGCCGGCCTGCCCCCCGAACCGGCAATCCTTGCCTATTCGACCACCTACGAAGGAAAACGGGCCGACCTCAACGCCGTGGAGTAAAACCATACATGCTTGAAGATTACACCCGATACCAGCAACGGATCATCAAAGGGTATTACCGAAATTTCGAGGCCATCCAAATTCAAAAACTCTCGGAGTTGGTCACGGAGTTATTCTTGGCCGAGACCGAGAAAAAAAAGGCAACCCTTTGGAAGCGAGCACAAGAAATGATGACGAAACTCGAAATCCCCGCTAGTCGAATCACGCATATCGTCTCTCAAAAAGATCCCCAACTCGTCGCGGCCTTAATCAAAGAATTACTTGGGTAATTGCTCCCAAGCGGTTGAAATCGACGCCCCCTAGTTTTTATAATTTCACCACTCGCCCTGAACCTTATCAATCTCTCCGGTGAATTATGCGAACACTCCTACTCAGCACATTCCTTGTGCTTGGTCTGGGCCTAACCAGCAGCCAAAGTGCCGAACCGACAAAACTCTTCGATGGCAAAACCTTCAATGGTTGGGATTATTTCCTAGCCCCCTCGAAAGATGGGAAAAAGGTAGAAATGAAGGATGTTTGGACGGTAGAAGACGGTTACATCAAGTGCGTGGGAAGACCACTGGGCTACCTCATCACGAAGGATGAATTCAGCGATTACGAACTCCGCCTAAAATGGCGTTGGGTCAAAGGTAGCAAAGGGGGTAACAGTGGGGTGTTACTCCATGTAGTGGGAGATAACAAAATCTGGCCGAAATCAATCGAAGCTCAGTTGGCCTCGGGTTCCGCAGGCGATTTCTGGTTGATCGATAAACCCCAAGTCGAAATCGACCCGAAACAGCAAGACCCGAAGGTAGAACGTCACTATTTCCGGATCGTCAAAGAAGCGGTCGAAAAAGAAATTGGTGAATGGAACGAATACGTTATTACCTGCAAAGGCGACACGATCAAGCTCGAAATTAATGGTAAGGTGGTTAACGAAGCGAAAAAGGTCGTTCAGAACAAAGGAAAGATCGCCCTGCAATCGGAAGGTGCCGAAATTCACTTCAAAGATATTGAAATTCGGTCGTTGAAATAAGCCCCCCCCCTTCTAACGAATTATTTCCTAAATCACTCCTTCCGATAAATGATTTCTCGAATCACCCTTTCCTACCACTTTCTTACTCGAATCACTCCTTCCAATTAATAATTGTCCCAATTATGTCTTCCAACAAATTATTGGCCTAATTCGGAGGAGGATAACCCCAGATACTCGGGCTTTTGCAAAAGGATGTCGAATCGATTGAATCCATCATGCAGATAAATTTCCAAGGGGCTATGTACGTTCCCATAAATTTCATGAAGGGCATAATACAACTCGAAATCTTCGGTTTCTGGAATCAGAAATTGATCCATCCCTTCTAAGCCTCCCGGAAGAATCGGTGGGGCAAAATGAGGATGCAATCTCGAATGCATGATACGGACTTCCTCGGGAGGTAGCGGGAAGGGCATCGCCCCCTCGGGATTTAAAATCAGAATCAATTTACAATAGCCCGCCGGCAGATTATGGATTTCATATTGTCCATTATGAATAAACCCCAAGGTGGAAACAAATCCCTGTGAATTTTGTGCGATAATTCGACCCGATTGAATTGGGATTTCTCCACAAAATATCGATCCTTGAAGATGAACATTTCCGCTATGTGTAAAGCGAATCATATTCTGATTTCGGCTGGGTTGTGGTGCTACGGTGGTACCACTATTCCATGCCCCGTTCGGTAGATTCGGTGTGGGATTATCCTGCGTTAGGGATGATACTTTCGTGCAACCCAGAGCGGCCGAAAGGGTCAAAAAAAGGAACGAAAAAAGGTTCCGTTTCTTCTCGTGTGAAGAAATCATCGTATACCTGCCTATATCAGGGGACTCTTGAAAAGAACTTTTTCAGATTGTGATTGTCAACGGCTTCAATTTAAAGACGAGGTAGGTTGTTATCCCTAACCTCTTGTTACATTTCTTTTCCTTCTTTCTAATAGATGTTAGTCAAATGAAAGTCGATTCAAATAATTCACATACTTCAGGAAATAAGTTCAAGAAACACGAAAAAAATCGATACCTAGCGTGCCTCATTTGCTTGAATATGTGAAGCAGATGAAGATAAAAAAACGAGGAAGACTCATCTCAATCAATATGTGAAATCGCAGACGAATAAGAAGCCGAGGAAGATTCATCTCACTCATTATGTGAAACAGAACAAATCGGCCGTCGAGACAAACCATAGCCCTTCGCCCAGCAAGAAAAATAATGACGATGATATGAATTGAGTTAACTTAAAATGTTGATTCACCCAACAAAATGAAGACTTCTGCCAAGATCGTAAATATGGTACAAGCTGATTATAAAAAGATATGGATGTGAAAGCAGAATTTAGCAGATTGAGATAAAGGAGAGAGGTTAGGGAAGCTCAGATAAAAGAAAGGATTGGATGCACGGTTAACGTGGCAGAAAATCTCGTTGGTTAGGCGCCATAATCAATGGCATCTTTCACGTTGATCCCTTTTTGAATAATGAATTCTCGACGACTTTCGACTTCTTTGCCCATGAGTTTGCGGAACATCTCGTCGGCCTTGGTGGCATCATTCAAGGTGACCTTCAAAAGAGTCCGCGCTTTAGGGTCTAGGGTTGTTTCCCAAAGTTCTTCGGCATTCATTTCCCCGAGTCCTTTGAAGCGAGTCACTTCAATGCCGCGTTCCCCTAACCGGCGAATGTTCGGAATCACCTCGCGGAGATGAGCCAAGGGGGTTTTGCTGTCGCCGCTTTCTAGAGTATATCGCAGGGGGGGTTCGCGGCCGGCAATTCGTGGCACCGGAATCAAATCCTGTGCGGTAAAGCCAAACGCTGCCAATTTCGTGAGCGCCCGATTCAATCCGCGAATTTCATGATATTCCTCGGCGGGGTAGCGTGTATCATCATCGGTTTGCGAATCCGAGGCTGCCACCACCCATTCTCGACCCAAGCGCTTCGATTCTGCCACCCGAAAGGCATCGACTTCTTCCGAGGTGTGGAACCAATACTCTTTTCCACCCACTTTCACATGCCATGCGGGTAACCCCTCGGTGGTGATTTTGCCGATAAAGGGAACCAAGTTCACTCCGCGTCGTTCGAGACTTACAAGCGATTCTTGGATCACCTCCAGAAGAGAAATTAACTCGCGGAGCTGTTGGCCTTCGATGGTGCGTTCGCCGGCTCGAATGAGGGTATCTTTCAGGCCCCGCTCGTACAGGATGTTGGCCAACTCTTGTGCGGTGGAGATGAACTTGATTTCCTTCTTGTGCTTGATCTTGTACAACGGCGGACGGGCGACGTACACATGCCCCGCTTCGATCACTTGTCGCATTTGACGGAAGAAGAACGTGAGCAACAAGGTCCGAATATGTTGACCGTCCACATCGGCATCGGTGAGGATCACAATCTTCCCATAACGAAGTTTAGAAAGGTCTTCCGAATTCCCAATATCGACCCCGACTGCGGACATGATACTGGAAATCTCATCGTTCTTGAGCATCTTGGCAGAATTGGCCTGTTCGACATTCAAGGGTTTACCACGCAAAGGCAGAATCGCTTGAAAATGGCGATCCCGTCCCCCGTCGGCGCTGCCCCCTGCCGAATCCCCTTCCACAAGGAATAATTCGGATTCCTCGCGATTGCGTGTTGTGCAATCCATCAGCTTACCCGGTAGGCCGGCCCCACCAAGAAGTTTCTTCCGATCGACCACAGCTTGGCGAGCTTTTTCTTCCGCTTTGCGAACTTCGGTGGCAAGGCGAACCCGCTCCATAATCAGCTTGGCCTCCTTGGGGTTCTCCTCCAGAAACTTCTTTAGCTTTTCGCTGACGGCTGTGGAAACCGCCCCGATAACCTCTTTATTATTCAGGGCAATTTTCGTTTGAGCTTCAAATTGAGGATTAGAAACCCCGACGTTAATCACCGCGACGAGGCCATCGCGGAAATCTTCCCCTTTGGGTTTCATATCATCTTTGAAGAAATTGTTTGCTTCGCCGTAGTGCCCCAAAGTGTGGGTAATGGCCGAGCGGAAACCCGTCAGGTGCGTTCCCCCCTGTGGGTTATACTGATTGTTGGCATAACAACGGACCGATTCACCCGCTTCTTTGCGATATTGAAGCGCCACCTCGACTTTGACTTGATCAGCACTGCCATCGGGCTTCTCGACCGGCACGATTTTGTTCACATGAATGATGGGGCCGATCACTTGCTCGGAATCGCGATTCATCCATTGAACAAATTCCGAGACGCCCCCTTCGAAGCAGAATTTCGATTCGCGATTTTCCCGTTCATCCTTTAAGTGGATTGTCAGGCCTCGATTCAGAAAAGCCAGTTCCCGCATCCGGTTTTCTAGGGTTTCAAAATCGAACTGGGCATCCTTGAAAATTTCCTTATCGGGCCAGAAGGTCACATGAGTACCGGTCTGCATTGTAGGGCCTAGTTCCTTCAGTTCGGTCGCAGCGATCCCACGATCAAAATCCATACGATAGGCTTTCTTATCGCGGAATACTTCCACCCGAGTCAGTTCGCTTAACGCGGTGACGGCCTTGGCCCCCATACCGTTCAAACCGGCCGAGGTTTTATAAGCGTTGTTGTCGAACTTTCCCCCTGCCCCGACGGTTGTCATCACCACTTCGAGCGTGGGTCTTCCTTCGATCGGATGCATCTCAACGGGAATGCCCCGCCCATCATCGGAAACCGTCAGCGACCCATCGGGATGAATCGTCACCGAGATGTTTTTGCAATACCCTGCCAGATGTTCATCCACCGAGTTGTAGGTCAATTCATAAACAAGGTGGTGCAATCCCTGAACGCCTGTATCGGGGATATAAGTTCCAGGGCGGGCACGGATATGATCGCGGTTGCGTAAAACCTGAATGTTGCTTTCGTCATAAGTGCTGGCGGACGATACCGAACCTTCGTTAAGGACAAGGTCACTGGCCATAAATGTTCTCGATTATTATTGGGGCGAAAACCTGTGCGAAATGAGCTAAAAATTTCTCACAAATTCCTTGTGTTATTTTACGGAGAACGACCCGAAAATGATAGGCAAAGCCCACAGAATTGTACTAACACAAACCCTTTGTAGATAATAATTTAAGAACAATATCGAAAAAACTCGTTCCCGAGACCTTCGCAAGCTCAAAGCGGGGGATTCGAGAGGGGTTTCGAGGTGGTTGCCTTAGCCTGAAAAAGCCCGATTGTCCGCGACAAAAATTCCCAGCGTGGATGGTGAACGCGCCCCCCTCTCCTTGGGCTTGCTCTAAATCCATTTTTGCCGCCTAAAAAAGTATAGAGAAACGGCAGCGGCTAGCACCATCATACTCAAAGCAAGGGGATACCCGATCACCCATTTGAGTTCTGGCATAAACTCGAAGTTCATCCCATAAATGCCAGAAATCAGCGTCATCGGCAAAATGATTGTTGAGATAGTAGCTAACCCTTTCATGACCCCGTTGAGGCGGTTAGAAACGGCTGCCAATTGGGTTTGCATGAGGTCCGAAACCATTTCCCGCGAAGTTTCTAGCAACTCGGCATAACGAACCAAATGGTCATAAACATTCCGGTAGTAAGCCACTTCGCGATCATCGACCAATTCAAACTCGCCACGGATTAAACGAGCTAAAACTTCGCGCTCCATAATCAGGGTTTTACGCAGATGAACAATGCGACGTTTCAAAAGAAGGAGCCGGTTTAATGTGGCAGAATTAGGTTCTTGAAAGATGATCGATTCTATTTCGTCCAGCTCTTCCAGAATGGTATCCACCGTCGGGGCATATTGATCGACCATATAATCGAGCAACAGATGCAAAAGATAATCTGGCCCACGGTTGGCCTGTTGGGGATTTTTTTGCAACGATTCTCGCACATGTTGGGTGAGAATCGAGTCTCCGGTATGATGGGTAATCAGAACCGAATGAGTCAGCACGGCCGAGAATTGGCCATGCACACAGCCCGATTCGCTATCGAGTTGGTTCGGTTCCAAAGGGTTGACAATCACCAAGAGATAATCGGGAAATTCTTCGACCTTGGAGAAGTGGGGGGCCTCATCGGGTTGGCGTTGCAATCGGGTAATATCCTCAATCGAAAGGGGATGGATCGGAAGAAATTGGGTGAAAACTCGTTCCAATTCATTCGGCGAAGGTGATTGCAAATCGATCCAACAGATGGCCCCTTCGGGAAGCTCCCGAGGGGAAGGGGGCAGGTCCTTTAGGTCAAGCCAAGCCCCGGAATTGGTTTGGGCATTCCACAAAAAGAAGGTCGCAGGCACGATTATTCCGCCACCACGGGGTTACGCAAAATACCAAGTTTTTCGATTTCGACCTCGGCCACATCACCGGCTTTGAGGTAGACGGGCGGATTCAACGCATGTCCGATTCCGGGAGGAGTCCCCGTAAAGATCAGATCACCCGGTTCCAACGTGAAGACAATCGAAATATAGGAAATGATTTGTGCCACCGAGAAGATCATTTGTTCGGTATTGCTCGACTGCATCGTTTTCCCGTTCAAGCGGAAGTGAATCCCTAAACGATGCGGATCGGGAATCTCGTCCTTGGTAACCAAGACGGGACCGACCGGAGCAAAAGTATCAAAGGTTTTCCCCACCATCCATTGTTTGCCGTCTTTTTCGAGTTGCCAATCTCGGGCAGAAACATCATGGCCGACACAATAGCCTGCCACATGATCCATAGCTTGGGCCTCGGAAATATGGCGCCCTTTTTTCCCTACCACAATCACCAACTCGGCCTCGTAGTCCACCTTGGTCGAGACTTTTGGAAGAACGATCGGCTCGCCGTGACCAATTAACGCAGAAGGAAATTTGTTGAACAAAACGGGTTCCTTCGGGATGGGCATTTTACTTTCGATGGCATGATCCTTGTAATTCAGTCCCACACAAACAATCTTTTGCGGGTCCGGAATCGGGGCACACAATCGAGCGGAAGATTCAGGAACCCCCAAGGCATGCGGGCGTTTGGCAATTTCGGCCACGGTAGCTATATGAGCGGGAGAAGCGATAATTTCGCGGACCGAACGGGGCAGATTACCATCCGCAGCAATCAGATCGATGTAATGACCATTCGCCAAAACCGCAGGACAGGGACCATGAGGTGTGTTCAGAGTAGCTAATTTCATGTCTTTCTCAAACTTAGGGAAGAAACCATTTTTGGGAACTCAAGGTAGGTTTTTTATACCTTTGAGGGGTTTTATAGGGAATCTTATTGTGAGATAATGTTGAAGGAACCAGTTTTGGTCGTTATCGTAATATAATTGCCTCATTTATTAAGAATTTTTGTTATGAGTTCAACAGACGCCGCCACGCTGGGAAAGGAAGCCGTCCGACTGGGTTTAATCAGCGAAGATCAATTACAGGATGCCCTCATCGATCTGGGTGATAAGACCGCCCCTGCCGTCGATTTACTCCGGCATCTCGAGCGCAAAGGACAACTGACCCCTTGGCAAGCCTCGAAACTCATCAAGGGTGATACCGACGGCTATTTTCTCGGGGGCTATCGCCTTTTATACCGCATCGCTGCTGGAAGTTTCGGCCGAGTTTACCGTGCCGATAATCCCCGTACAGGGGAAGTCGTTGCCATGAAAGTGCTTCGCCGCAAGTGGTCGAACGATCCGCGAAAAATCGAACTCTTTGAACGAGAAGGGAAGGTCGGCATGGCCATGCGACATCCCTCGATCGTGAGCATTATTTTGGTTTCTCAGGATGTGGTCACGGGGCAATACTACATTGTGATGGAATTCGTCGAAGGGGGGAATCTCCGCGACTTTTTGGCCATCCGCAAAAAATTGTCCCCCACCGAGTCGCTGCGACTTTTAGAGGAAACCGCCTCGGGCTTGGAATACGCCCTCTCCATGGGGTTAACCCATCGGGATTTGAAGCCCACCAACATTTTGATTTCTGCCACCAAGTCGGCCAAACTCGTCGATTTCGGCTTAGCTGAGATTGCCGGCGGTGCCAAAGAAGAAGGTGGGGAAATCGATCGGACAGTTGATTATGCCGGTCTAGAAAAAGCAACCGGTGCCAAAGCAGGCGATCCCCGCAGCGACATTTACTTTTTGGGTTGCACCTTCCACGAGATGCTCACAGGGCGCCCGTTGTTGACCCCAACCAAGGATGCTCGCGCTCGCATGCAAAGGGAACGCTACAAAGTGGCGGAACTGCTCAATCGCGATGACCCCGATCTTCCCCCTGCGGTTTTCGACATCTTGGCCCGAATGGTCGCCTTTGATCCGGCAGAACGCTACCAAACCTACGATCAACTTCTCAGTGCCATTACCCTAGCCCGAACCGAACTTGAAGGTGGGGTGCCTCGCAAACCGACCCCCGAAGGCCCTCCGACGATTTATGTGGTCGAAGGGAACCTCAAACTTCAAGATGCCTTTCGCGAGAAACTCAAAAAAGCAGGCTATCGGGTTTTAATCGCCTCGGATGCCAATCGGGCCGCTCAACGCTATTCTCAGCAACCTTTCCATGGCCTGATTGTCGATATTGGCACCGCCGGAGAAGAAGGAGCCAATGCCTACATGAAGGTGATTCGCGAAGCACAAGGTCGCCGACTCGATTGCACGGGGATCGTCATCATCAATCCCGATCAAGAAGATATTGTTCACGAAATCCGCACTAACGAAGCGGGCCTGATTCTCAAAAGACCCGTGCAAATGCGGCAAATCACCGACCATCTTCTCAACGCAATTCCCGTACCTTCCGCAGAGTAACCCCTTCCTCCTCGCAGAATGATCCCATCTTTTCTGCAGAGAAATTCTCTCTCATCCAAGCAATGGTTTTCTCCCAAGCAAGCAAGCAATCGTTTTCTCTCACTCCAAAGCGGGTCCGCGAATTTATTCCCCAAAGGCAACCACAAGGAGAATCATCGTCCCACCACACACCACCAGATAAAACAAAGCCACTACTGCCGAGAATAAACAGGAGAGACGAACGAACCACACAACAGGAATTTCGGGCCGTTGGCTTTCCCCAGAAACAGGAATTTCAGGAGAAGAATCGTTTCTACCACAAAATGGACGTAGCCGCAACGAGCCTAACCCTTCCCAGCTCATCACGAATCCCGAAATCGCAAACATCAGGCCAAATGCGAGAACCAATAACTTGATGGCCCAACCCTCGATGAAAACACTGCCGAGCGCAAGCAAAGTCGCAATCCCTGTTGCAATGAGTCCCATCCAAGTCGATGGGGTCACACTTCGTGTTGGATACTGTGGTTGATCGTCATAATCGGCACGGAGTTCCTCCTCCGATGGTAAAGAATGGGATAGGTCGCTGGCGTGAATTTTCACTCGTCGGAGTTCCTCCTGCGGTGAGAGGTGATTTGGATTGGCCTCCGATCCGTTCTCAAAAGGGTGCACGTTTTGCCTCCAACTATCGCGGATAGGAGGATTCCCAATCTCGCGAAGGCTACTCCAACAAATCGTTTTCGGTGTATAACGTGAACCCTTTTTCCATAAGAGTGGTCACCGCCGTGGCGTGATCGTCAACGTGAATGGCCAACGCCGTACTTCCTTCGGGTCCCACACCGATCATCAAAGGATAGGCATAATGAATGCTAATCTCGGCCGCGAGAAGGGCCTTGCAGATGGTGGCCAAAGGTTGGCGGCCATTCGGAAGTTTTAGGACAATCAAATCGGTCTCGGTGTACATCATATCCGCTGCTTCAAAAATCTCGGTGGCCCGTTCGGGGTCCGAGAGAACCATCCGGATAATCGCACAATCGGCCGAATCTACAACCGTTAAAGAAACAATTTGGATGTCGGTCGATTCAAATCGGCGGACCACATCCATCAACGCCCCTAGGCGATTGGCCATAAAGACGTTGAATTGACGCACACTGGGCCAATCCCGTCCGCGCGCGGTTGCTAAATCATCGCTCGCCCCTTCACCTAAACTCATATCAAACCTCGGCAAGTCGTTATTCTTCGAGTATAAGCACTTACGAAGCTGGATACAAGAGCAATCCCCGCCGGTAGACCAGTCTATTCCAAGTGTGGGGTTCCCCAAGACAACGTCCGGCCGGCGAAACCCTTCTTCAATATCTTGGCATTTGTCCCGAATAAGTACCCCGAATCCCGTCGGGTTGCGCTTAATAAATCGATTCGCTCATCTCACGAGTCGGATCAAGGGCTTTTTCACCGAATCCCGTCGGGTTGCGCTCAATAAATCGATCGGGGGGATTTTACTTTCGTCCGATTGATTGCAATTTGTGCTAACAAATCCCGTTTTGGTTTCGTTTTGGTTTAATGAGATTAGCGAACCTTGTTTTTCACACGGGATCATTCCCGTATCGGAACGGGGGAGAATCTGCTACAATTTCAGGAAGATCGGCTCTCCAAAAGGAGATCAACACCATGTATCGTTTGTTGTTCGTATTCACTTTGCTCTTATTAATCACGGGGCTTTCCGAGGCTCAGTCCGATCCTCTCAAGGCCGAGGAAGCCCGTCGGCAAATCATGATTCAGAAAGTGGAAGCCGAAATCAAAGCGGCCTTTGCCGAGGCGGCTCGGCTGCAACAATCGGGCCAAGGGATCAAAGCGGCGGAGCGATTACGGCGCACACTGTTCGCCATCGATGACCCGATCCTTCCCGATGCCAATAAAAAAATCTGGCGTGCCCAATTACTGGAAGGAATCCGCTTGGCAGAGAAAGGAGAAAAGCCAGCTCTGGCCGACCCCAAAGGGGCGATTGGTAACGATCCGAAAGCCGCCGAACTCGCACGGGTGAAAGCCGCTGCCGACGAAGCGGCCGAGATCAAACGCGGGATCGACACGATGAACGCTCTCATCCGTGCCGGTGAAGATAAGCAAGCCAAAAAAGAAATCGATGCCCTGTTGGCCAAATACCCTACCTCCCCGACGGTCTTGGTTCTCCCCGATTTGCTCAACAAACGAATCACCATCGATGAAGTGCGGCAAATGCAAGCCGAACAGGTCGATCGCATTCGCAAAACGATGGTCGGACTGGATAAGTCGGCCGTTCTCCCGAAAGAAGAAATGGAGTTCGATCCAAAACGCTGGAAGGAAATCACTGAGAAACGCAAACCGCAACTCGATCCGAAACTCAAAGCCATTCTGGTGGCGCTTGATACTCCGGTTTCTTTGAAATTGAAAGATGCTGCGTTTGAGGAGATCATCAAATCGATTTCTGATTCGATCAAGCAACCCATTTTGTTAGAAAAAGCCTCACTGCAAGAAGCTATGGTGGAATCGAGTACCCCCTCCTCGATCGATACGCGCGGACCGGTTTCTGCCCGCACCGCCCTGAGGGCGGCCCTAGAACAATATGGTTTAGCGTACATCATCAAAAACAACACCATCCAAGTGGTGACGAAGGAACGAGCAGCCACGATGATGGAAACCCGCGTTTATTACATTGGGGATTTGGTTCGCACGGCCCCTGCCTTTCCGGACCCACGATTTGCCCTGCTCGATCAACAACAACTGCGGGACAATGTGAACGCCATCATCGATACGATTAAAAAATCGACCGATGCCAGTTCATGGAAAGATGCCGGCCTTGGTGGAAAAGGCGAAATCACCTTCCATTGGCCCAGCATGAGCATTATTGTTCGACAATCGGCCGAAGTTCATGGGTTACTGGGTAAACAATTCTATAAATAAAGCGGCCCATTCCGCGCCACACCTTCTAACCCAAGCTATCAACGTCGTAACCTAAGTAATCTACGTAACCCAAGTTATTCCCATGTCGATTCGTTTCTTTTCTTCTGCCGAATCCGAAGCCTGCCAAAAATTGATTGACCTCGCTTTGAGAGAGGACCTCGCGACCGCAGGCGATGTGACTTCTCTGGCGATCATTCCCGAACATCTACAGGGCAAAGCTCACTTTATCTGTCGATCGGCAGGGGTGATTGCAGGCTTGGATGTGCCAGAAATTTTGGCTTCGTTGATCCCGCAACTGGAATTTGCACCTCTCAAAATCGATGGCGATTTTGTCTCTGCGGGAACCGCCGTTGGTGTTTTTTCCGGCCCCATGCGTTCCATTCTCACTATGGAGCGGACCGCACTCAATTTCATGCAACGGCTTTCCGGAGTGGCGACCCATACTCGATTATTCGTTGAGAAACTTCAGGGGTTGAAATGCCAACTGTTAGACACACGAAAGACAACACCGGGTTGGCGTTTGCTGGAAAAATATGCCGTCCGCTGTGGGGGGGGGGCCAATCATCGGACCGGTTTGTACGACATGATCTTAATCAAAGATAATCATTTAGCGGCCCTAGCCCATGAGAGTAACCCTATTGCTGCTGCCATTCGATCGGCCCGTTTGGCCTATCCTCAACTTCCTTTAGAAATCGAGGTCGATTCTCTCGAACAATTGCAATTGGCCCTCGTCGAAAAGCCCGATTTTGTGTTGTTGGATAATATGTCACTTGAGCAACTTCGTCAGGCCGTCCACCTTCGCGATCGTTTAGCACCGCAAGTGTTACTGGAAGCCTCGGGGGGAATCCATCTTGAGACGGTTCGCGAAATTGCTGAAACGGGGGTCGATCGCATCAGCACGGGGGCCGTGACCCATTCTTCTAAAGCACTCGATATTGCCTTGGATTATGGTTGAGAGGGATTTCACTGGATACAAGGTCGGAAGGCCGGAAGAAGTGAATGGAACCTTCCACAACACTCACACGATCACTTGAGCGTCTTTGCAATCTATTCCTGAGTTTCGGCCCCCCCAGACACTTACACGATCACTTGAGCATCTTTGCAACCTGATTCAGAATGATTTCCTCAATCTTGGGGGACCATTTGCTGGGTAAGCCGTAATAGATCATGGAAAAATCGGCTTCATATCCCCCCTCGTTCAGGATACGAGCCGAGGGAATATACGCGGGCACGTCGTCAGCATAAGCGGTAATCCACACGGGTGTTTTGGCATCCTTCTTAATCTTCAAAGCATAATCGACGACCACTTCCCCCCCCAGAGAAACCCAGTGCAATTGATCGCCAAATTTCCAAACATGAACGGGGTAACCCATATATTCGGCAGGAATTTTTTGCCCCGCTTCGAGGATTTTGAGCATTTTTTCGGCCCGTTTTTTCTGTGCCAAATTCTTGGTGAGCAAATCGGCCGACCATTTCTCTTTACTGGGTATCTCGCTCAAGGGTAAAGTCAGTTCCGCAAATTGAGCATCGATGCGAGTGGGCAAGGGTGCCAATTTCCCCTTCAGGGTATCGGTCACGGCCTCGGCCAATTCTTTGCCGTGTTTCTCGGCTAACTCTCGTGTGCCCCTAGGATGAGGATTCGCATCGGCCCCGCAGCCGCTCCAGAATAATGCAATGGCTCCTTTGTGTTTTTGCTCTAATTCGATTTGGGCAAACCCTGCGTAATCTCCGCTCCATTCATAGCCCGAAAGTGTGGTATTATGGCAAGCGTAACCAAACACGATGGCAATCAATTTGCCGTCTCGTTCTACCTTAAGAACCGGAACCGAAGGGTCCGTCGGACCTTCGGGATTCACCCCAAGCACAATGTTTCCGCCTTTGGCTTCACGACGGTTGATCACAAATCGGGCTTTACCGGTACCGTGTGACAGCTGGGCGGGGGCTAAATCTTTCAGAGCTTCGCGACACAGGTCAGCCGTCTTAACAATCAAATCTTTTGTATATTGTTTGATCTTTTCAGGTTGTCCCTCGGTGAAAGCAAACATATCAGTGAGGTTCCCATCAATTACCGGACCGGAATGGGTATGCGAACAGGCAAAGACAAAACCGGCCCGTGATAATTTCGGTTCTTTTTTGAGCAATTCCCACACTTGATTGGTGAACTGGATGGGCACACCGCATAAGTCGGCCGTCACGAATAGAAATCGTTCGCCGCGTTCATCCTCAAGGGCCAAGGCTTTAATGTAAAGGTCGTGTTGTTTAGCTTCACAAGGTTTGTTTCGAGAAGCGTAACCAGACATCCATAACGGACCTTCTGGGGTAATCACTTTTTTGGCGACGCCGGCCTTGAATTCACCCGCATCAAGTAGGGGGGGGCATATCAACCCGAGGATAAATAGGGAGAGGATTCGCATGTTGGCTCCATCTAGGTGGATTAGAAACAAAAAGTGGTACTATTGACTTTACAACCCATCGTGCAGAAGAAAAGGGAGCCTCCCTTCCTCGGAGGCATCCAAGGGCACTATTCCGACTCAGCGAGCATCATTTCTGGGGCAGAAACATCCTTTGGAAGAAATTATCCTTTGAAGGAAGCTGTAGAGAAATAGTCAAGAACCACTGCCCCGAGGGGGATTCTCGTCTGTCTGTTGCGGAGGGGAAATAATTGTCGGGGTATTCGGTAAAGAGGCCGAGCGTGAAAGCCGTTGGGCTAACGCTAAACTCAGCCAACCGAATGACAAGGGCTGAGCCGAGTGCTGTAATTCGGCCTGTTCCTTTTCGATCTCCACCACATCCGATGGGGAAGGGTCTTTGGAATACATCATATCGGGGTCGTAGTTCATATCAGATTCTCAAAAATAGCCTTTCTAAGGCATCGGGAAACGGTTTGTTAGTTAACCCACCGATTTGGCACCGACCTAAAGAAAGGTTGTGATTTTCGGATTTTGAAGAATGGGCAATTTGTCGCAAATACGATGCCAGAAAATTGTTGACCCAGATGCCAAAAATTTGCGAAAAAAGGTCAGTGAGCGACCGGATCAATGGTCGATTCTGAATCAGCTTGATCGTCTTCGAGCCATACCCCTTTCGTGATGGTGATACCCAAGGACCGAATTTTATTGCGAAGGCTTCCTCGGGTGATCCCCAGAATTTTGGCCGCCCGTAGTTGATTACCGGAAGTATGTTTAAGTACCCGTGTTAGCAGTTCGCGTTCCATTTTTTCAAGGGTCTCGGCATACAGATTTTCCGTCTCGGAGGATAATCGTTCCTGAACCAAGCGATCCCAATACTGTTCGGCCAAACTGGCGGCCGTTTCAACCGGTTGCGGCAGACGGATCGGATTGGCTTCACCGCCTAACGGGGGAAGATCGTCGGCATGAATCACCGTACTCCGCGATTTCAGAACCGCTTGCTTGAGAACGCTTTGCAATTCGCGAATGTTACCGGGCCAAGAATAACTTTGTAATTGGGCCATGGCGAGCGGATGAATCGTTTGAACTTGGCTGCCCAGTTCTTGGCGATACTTTTTGATGTAATGATCGACCAGATGGACCAGATCATCCTCTCGCTCGCGGAGCGGGGGTAATTTGATGGTAAAGACGTTCAACCGGAAGTATAAATCCTTACGGAATTTACCTTGTTCCACCATTTTTTCGAGGTCGGCATTGGTCGCAGCAATCAGGCGAATGTTTGTCTGGATTAATTCTTGTCCGCCGATCCTCTCGAATTGCTGTTCTTGCAGCACGCGGAGCATTTTCACCTGAGCCGAAAGGGATAATTCCCCCACTTCATCAAGGAAAATCGTGCCATTTCGGGCCTGTTCAAAGCGGCCGATCCTTTTGCGATCGGCCCCAGTAAACGCCCCCCGTTCATGGCCGAAAAGCTCGCTTTCAACCAGTTGTTCCGGAATCGCACCACAATTGATCGCAACAAACGGTTGCATATTCCTTGAGGAATGTTGATAAATCGCTCGGGCGACTAATTCCTTTCCGGTTCCCGATTCGCCAAGAATCAACACGGTCACATCTTGACCAGCCACGCGGCCGATTGATTTATACACCTCTTGCATAGCGCGACAGCGTCCTACCAAATAATCACCCATGACCGGTGCAGGTTGCTCATCGGGTAAGGGGGTCGGGACACGCATCAGGGTGCTAGTCCGCAAAGCTCGGGTGATGGTGGCTCGTAACTCTGCGAGTTCCAAGGGCTTAAATAAATAATCAAAGGCCCCCTCCTTCATCGCTTCGATTACGAGGTCTGTGGTTCCATGACCGGTCATGAGAATAATGGGAACGCGAGCATCGATCTTGCGAATTTCCCGAAAGGTCATTAAACCCGAGGCATCGGGCAAATGAATATCCAGAACGATGACATCGGGGACAGAAGTTTTCACTTTCTCTAAAGCATCGGCTGCGGTCCCCGAAGTGATGATCTGGTTGGGGGTTCCTCGAAAGGCTCGTTCAAAGGCCAGTTGAATAGTTGGTTCGTCATCAACAATAAGTAATCGTGTCATAGCGATTTTTCCCTAGGCAACCTCGCAACGCTGGGGGCGTCTTGCAAGTTCTGTGGGATATGAATAACAAATTCCGTGCCATTAGGTTTGAGATTGGTCACGGTAATTTTACCCCCATGTTCTTCCACAATCCGTTTCGAGATCGCTAAGCCCAATCCCAACCCTGTATCTTTGCCACTGACGAAAGGTTCAAACAGGCGGGGCAAAATGCTCGGGGCAATACCCGGACCCGTATCACGAACCCGTAATTGAATCCCCTTCTCGGGGATCGATTCCAGTATCAGGGTCAATTCCCCCGATTGCGGCATGGCATCGAGGCTATTCAAACACAAATTGACCAAAACTTGCCGAAATTGCTCTCGATCCGCAATCACGGAAACCTCGGTCTCGGGAAGTTGGGAGTGAATTTGAACTTTTTGTTTGACGGCCCGACCCCGCACGAGACCTTTGACCTCCTCCACCAACGATTTGAGATCGGTCTGTTGGCGATTCGCTTTCTGGGGGCGTGTAAAATCCAAGAAAATTTGTAGCGAACTTTCAATCCGACGAATTTCCCCTTCAAACAACAGAAGGTCTTCTCGGGTGAGGGTATTGTTTTCATTCTCAAGCGTGGTTTGAACCATGAGTTTGATCGAGGTCAGGGGATTCCGAATTTCGTGGGCGACCCCTGCTGCTAATTGGCCCACGGCAGCGAGTTGTTCCGAACGTAAAATTTCTCGCTCTCGTTGTTGCAAGGTTTCAAGTACCTCTGTGATCTGTCGAGAAAGTTGATCCATTTCCCGATGTAAGCTCGTGAAATCCCCCTCTCCCGTTAACACAATCGCAGGCGAGTCGGCACTCATTTTCCCAGCCACATCCCGAATCTGCACCTGAAGTTTCCGGATCGACACGGCAACCGTTCGGGCCACAGCATACCCCAACACAATACCGGCTACCCCTCCGAGCACACCGACCAACGCTAATCCCCAAGCAAGCCGACGAAGAACCTTCTCCTCATTCGCGACCGATTCTTCAATCCGCCGATCGTTATACTGAATGAACTCATCGCATACCTTTCGGACCGAGGAATCCAGAAATTGCGTGACTTCTTTCCTCTTTTGTTCATGCTCGCTATGCCCCAGCGGAGGGAGGTGATTCCAACGATTCAGATAAATTTGATACTGCTCATCGAGCCGAGATTTAATTTCTTGTTCCGATTCTTGGTCGGCCACTAAGGATAAATGATCCAACAGCAGCGAAATCCGTTCATGAAGAACCGTGACCCGTTCGACTTGATCGTTTTCTAACGCAATCAAATCCGTTAAACATTCTTCTAATTCGACGGCAACCCGTTTGCTGTTGACGTTTTCCCGCAAGATCAGGTTACTGCTTCGATACTGAGAAAAAAGAGTAATCGCCATGAAGATACATAAAGCAATCAATCCTAATCCCAAAATCACAAGAGGGGCAAAGTATCGCCAATTCAACACGCGCATGAAACCTGATCCTTTCTCAGTTCGATTAGGAAATGTTTTAGAAAGGTTTTCCCATTCGGTTCGTTGAGAAATGTTTTAGAAAGGTTCCTTCGTTCGGTTCGATTGGTTAAAGAGATTGCTAACGATCTCGTTTGCCCGACCAATACGCCAAGGTGGTAAGAGCATCTTTTGCTTGAGAGGGGCGTAATTTCTCTAAGGATTCTTGGGCTTCCTCGACTAATTTCTGGCAGGTTTTTTTGCTCGATTCTAGGGCGTGGGACTTTCGTAGCCGAGCGATTAATTCTTGATGGCCGCTTGGATGGCTGAGCAAAGCACGAAGCGCACTTCGCTCGCGAGGGGGTGCTTCATTCAAGAAACGAATCAAAGGGAGCGTGAGCTTTCCTTGCAAAAGGTCGGTGCCCAAGGTTTTGCCGACGACTTCGCTATCCCCTTCGAGATCGAGCAAATCATCGGCAATTTGGAAGGCCAAGCCGAGATTACGGCCAAAAAGGGCCAGCTGCTTGACGATCTCGGGAGAAGACCCCGCGTAATAGGCTCCCAGATGGGTGCAACACTCGGTTAAGGTGCCGGTTTTTCCCAGAATGATCTGAAAATAGTCGGCCTCGGTGAGTTCCCAATTGCGAGCACTCCGAACTTGAAGGAGTTCCCCCGCACAAACCCGATTGGTCGTTTCACCGATCTTCAAGCAAGCATGGGCATCGACTGTAGCACAAAGTCGAAAGGCGCTCGAAAAGAGAACATCGCCGAGCAGGATACTTTGCTGATTGCCCCAACGGGAATTGATGGTCGAAACATGCCGCCGAGTCTCGGCTTCGTCCAAAACGTCGTCGTGGACCAAAGTGGCAGTATGGATCATCTCGACGACAGCAGCTAGGGTATAATGAGCGGGCGTGAGTTTCCCGCAGGCTAAGCCGCTGAGCAAAACCAACATGGGGCGTAATCGTTTCCCTTTGTAGTGCTGCAAATGATCAATCAGGTCGGGGAATGGCTCCCGAAAAGGGGCCAACGTCTCGGCAAAGATCGCTTCCACTTTGGCAAGTTCCGCTGCGGTGAGGTCGTGCAGGGCCGCTTTGCTCAACAAATACGGGAGAGGAGCAGCAACAAATTTTTCGGGCATAAACTGCATCATGATTCACTCCTCTCTCGTTCTGAGTTTGTGGGCATTTCTCGGACAAAATCGCCGCCCTGCCCCCCCGATTTTTCCATCAGTTGGATCGTTTCCACCGTCATGCTCCGATCCACAGCTTTGCACATATCGTAAATGGTCAGGGCAGCGATACTAGCTCCGGTGAGGGCTTCCATTTCCACGCCGGTCCGACCGATCGTTTTCGTGGTGAGTTCCACTCGCAGACGCTCGGCATCCAGAAATTCAAAGCGGACTTGAATCGAAGTCAAAGGCAAAGGGTGGCATAACGGGATCAGGTCGGCCGTTTTTTTGGCGGCCATGATCCCTGCCAATCGGGCGACTTCGCAGACATCCCCTTTGGCCAGTTGCCGATTTTGGATCATTACCAAGGTTTCTGGCTTCATTCGGATTATGGCAGATGCTTTGGCAATCCGAATCGTCTCAGGCTTTAGGGAGGTATCGACCATCCGGCTCCCCCCGTGTTCATCAAAATGGCTTAGCTCTGCCATAGATTCCTTATCTGATAAAACCGCACTAAATTAGTACCATTAACACCCAGTTCATTTCTTATCGAACATCCTCTTTATTGTTAGTTGCTCAACCGAATCGAACACAATCAAAATTTGCAAAAGGGGAAAACCTTACTCCAGATGATTTGGCAGAAACAGGGAACTTTGCTATATACAAACACCATTCCTTTATTGCCCCAAACCGGTTGAGCTATGTCCCATTCTGTTGAAATTCGTCCGATGATTGCGGAGGATATTTCTCCGTTGGTAGAAATCGCCGAGGCCACCGGTGTGTTTCGCCCGTTAGAGATCGAGGTCTTGGCGGAATTATTGGATGACTATCTGTCGGCGCTCGCCAACGAAGAACAACACCAGTGCCAATCTTTGTTAGTGGGGGAGGAATTGGCGGGCTTTGTGTATTATGCCCCGACCCCGATGACCGAAGCCACTTGGTATCTGTATTGGATTGTGGTGGATGCCACCCGTCAACGTCATGGGTTCGGGAAATTATTGCTCGGGCATGTGGAAGAATCGATCCGCCAGCATGGGGGAAAAACATTGGTGATCGAAACCTCTATGTTGCCAACCTATCAGGCGACCCGTCAGTTTTACCTGAAAAACGGTTACACTTTTGCCGGAGAAATTCCCAACTACTATGCAGACGGGGACGGCATGGGGATATTCTACAAATCGCTTGAGTGTTCATGACGTGGTGGATTGGTTGAGAAATCCCATCGAAGCATAGATGAGATAGATGAGATAGATGAGATAGATTGGCGATCCGGATCGATCAATCGGAGCGATGGGCGATGGGCGATGGGCGATGGGCGGCAATACGGATGTTACAGGGTTTTGAGATACTCGAAATCGCCATTCGTTCGGGATCGGTCAATTTGTCGCCGTAAGTGTGACCGGCATTGCTTCGTCCTGAAAGTGTCGTGTCGTAAATTTTTCTTCGTTCGATCGCAGGGGCCGTGCTCGGCAGTTTGTCCTTAACAAGGGTGACCTTCCAACCGACCTTTTCAAAGTCGTAATCCTCCTTGTCCGTTTTGAAGGAGCGAGTGTATCGTTGCGGTCGGGTTTTCGAGTTCAACACATCGTACAGGGTTGGTACGGAACCATTGTGGAAATAAGGAGCGGTGGCCCAAATCCCATCGAGGGGGGGGGCTTGGTACCCCTTGGTGGCCATGACCGGTTTTCCTTCAGGTAAAAACCAACGAGTTTTTTCTTGAGCAAACCACGTTTGGTTGTAATACTCGCCAAATTTTTCAGAGATACCGTAGAAGCGATTCGGATCGGTACCAATTTCATCAAGGGGGATGATTTTATTGGGATAGGTCCATTTTTCGCCGTAGGTCCCATGACAAGAGGCACAATTTTTCAGGAAGAGTTTTTCGCCTTGGGCCGCTAATTCCGTGTCGATCTTCTCGGGATATTTTGGGGGTTCCATGGCGAGCATATATTCTTGAATATCGTAAAAGGCCGCTTCGTGTTTGTGGAATTCTTTGGGACTCGTCAGCGGACTCATCATAAATTGCATTTTCGAGCGAATCGAACGGGCATCGGCCCCACCTGTGTGATACATGGTCCGTTTCTTTTTGAGCAACCACCAAGCGGGGGTATCTTCACAGAGATCATCTTTCAAACCGAGGTCTTTGCGGGGT
Organism: Gemmataceae bacterium; assembly: GCA_026419115.1. Taxonomy (GTDB): domain Bacteria; phylum Planctomycetota; class Planctomycetia; order Gemmatales; family Gemmataceae; genus SKW135. The sequence continues at coordinate 7,273 of JAOAAA010000029.1, read as the reverse complement.
TGCCGAAGTGTCAGGTCCGGTTCCCGAAACCCGAGTAGGTAAACCGACATCCCACCGGCTTCGGTCGTTCCGCGAACATTCGAGAAGGTGAACGGTAAGGGGATATTCCGACCGTCAGCGTAGTTCAGGTCATCAAACAGGGCATGAATATCCAACTGGGTGTTGCCGAGTCCGATGATCGATTTCCCGAAGATGGATCCCCCGTGACAGGACATACAATCGATCGCTAATCCTTTGAAGACTAGCAAGGGGCTTTCACGCAATCCCATGGGAAGATTTTTGTTTGGATAGGGGGCCTCGTTCAAGCCATAGTATTCGCGAAAAGCCTTGTCGTAATCTTTGGGTTTTTCGGCCCCCCCCCAGCGTTTCCAAGCATTGCCATAGGCATTGGCAGTCCACAACCCCGGAATGAACGCAGTGCTTTCTAGGGCTTTTTTGCCCCGTTGTGCTGCCGTTTCTTGTGCAAATGTGGTTGAGCATAAAACCAGAGCGAACATCACGATTGGTCGATTCATGGCATTCCCTGCGAGTAAATCGAGATGAAGTCAAGGGCATAGATGATTATAGCAGCCGCTCGATTTTGTATCCGCTTCCTATTTTGACTAACCGGAATTCTTCATCAAAAATTTATTCTAACAAGGGCTTGATTATCCCTGAGAAATCAGTCAATTCGGTCAAACTTTACGGGGGGGGGCTTTTCACTGTAGTTGATTTAGTGAAACCTTAATGCCCCCCCTACGGCCGAAAACTTTCACCAGTCTGACTCTATTGAAATTTGCGAGATTTTCTTGAACAAGACCAAGGGGAAGGTATCAGGCAGGGCATGCTTTTCTGCACAACTCAATACGCGATTTTCTTAAGTGTGGTGCTCCTCCTCTATTGGGGAACCCCGTGGAAGTCTTTTCGGATTTGGCTATTGGTTGTGGCGAGTTTTTGTTTCTATGCCACATGGAATCTGTATCTTGCTTTGCTGGTACTGGGGACAGCCACGATTGATTATTTATTGGCACGGGGGATGGATTATTCTTCGCGGGAGTCGATCCGAAAATTGTTGGTGATGGGCAGTATCGGGATGAATTTGGGGATTCTCATTCTCTTCAAATATCTGAATTTCTTTTTAGAGTCCCTATCCGAGGTTTTGCACGCTTTTGGAGCACAAAGTTCCCTGCGAACTTTGGAGATTATCGTTCCGGTGGCAATTTCGTTTTACACCTTCGAGGCGATCAACTACGCAGTGGAGGTATATCGTCGCAAAATCCCCGCGACGAAAAATCTGGGGCATTTCCTATTGTTTATTTTATTTTTCCCTCACCTTGTTGCAGGGCCGATTGTTCGTGCCCGCGATTTTCTTCCGCAGATTCAAAGAGACAAAATTTGGTCATGGACTCGGGCTATTGCAGGCTTGGCCTTGATCTGCTTGGGGGTGTTTAAGAAACTCGCGATTGCCGATCGCTTGGTCCTTATTGTGGACCCTGTCTTTGCCAATGTGAGCGCTTACGCAACCGAAGTTTGCTGGGCGGCCTCTGTGGCTTTTGCCTTACAAGTGTATTGCGATTTCTCGGGTTATTCGGATATTGCCCTCGGTTCGGGATACCTGTTGGGTTATAAATTGGCGATTAACTTTCGCCTACCCTTTTTAGCGGTGAATATCGCAGATTTTTGGCGACGTTGGCATATTAGCCTATCGAGTTGGTTGCGCGATTATGTTTTCTTCCCATTAGGTGGCTCGCGTGGGTCCGCTTGGCGGGTCTCTCGAAATCTGATTATCGTCATGACTTTAGGTGGTCTTTGGCATGGAGCCAATTGGAATTACATCACTTGGGGGGCACTGCAAGGAGTTCTGCTCGCTTCGCATCGATTTCTCTTGGTCCCCTTTTGGAAGTTTTTGGGTTGGGATCGCTTTTGGGAATCGGCTGTTGGAACGATCTTCCGAGTGGGGGTGACCTTTACCTTCTTTTGTCTGGGGTTAGCGATATTCCGCAGTCATGGCCTAGCGGCTGCCGGTGAAATGCTTTCGCGAATGTTTGTGTATCACATGGGGCAAGGGCTACCTATTTCATGGCTGGGGTTGCTCCTCACGGTGTGGGTTGTGTTTCTGGGGCACTTTGTCGGTGCTTATCTCAATTCGCATTCGTTGAAATGGTTGACCCTGTCCCGTTTGGTTCCTTCTCCTGTGATGGGCATGGCCTGCGCCGTTCTCATGGGTTTAGGAATCGTTTTGGCACCAGGGGTTAGTTTAGCGTTTGTCTACTTCCAATTTTAAGGAGCCACTGGGCATATGAGCACCACCACAAATCACTCTCTGAATGCTCTTCGCAGGCGCCGCTCACTCCGCACCTCTTGGCGTTGGGATTCGGGACATACTCTCTTACCCGCTGCGATCCCTTCACACCGACGGCAACGTTGGATTGCTCAACAAAAAAGGATGATTTTCTGGGGCCTATTCGCATTTATTCTGTTGCAGCTCGCCTTGGGGTGGGGGATTGAAAATGAAATTTCCCTGCGTGATCCCGAATATCATCAACTCGAAAGAACCTTGCGGGAACGTCTGGCAGAAAATCCGCACAAGGACCTTTTGTTGTTCGTGGGGAGTTCTCGTTTTACCAACGGGATCGATGCCCGCCGATTGAACGAGCATCCGGAATGGGGGCATTATCTGGTATTTAACTTTGGCATCCCAACGGCAGGCCCGACATTAGAACGAATCATGATCGATCGTTTGCTCGATCGAGATATTGTTCCCAAGATCATTTATCTGGAAGTGTTGTTAACCCACCTCAATGCAGGGCCTCAACAGCAACTCGATCAAAAGATGATCGATGCCGCCCGCTTGAGTTATTCCGAGTTACGTTTTGCTTGCGAATCGGGATTTGCCGAAGACACGCAGGGTTCGACCAATGCACGGAGCTGGGAGACTTCTCGAAATTCGCACCGTTCAGCAGATGTGCCGAGTTCGCACCGTTCAGGAAATGCACGGAGTTCACTTTGGGGGCAATGGTTGTCCAGCCGCTTACTTCCCATGAGACGACATCAAAAAGAATTGCATGATTTTATTGCATTAGATGCCCCTTCGTCTGGTGCCTACTTCTCTGATGCCTCTTCGTCTGATACCCCTTCGTCTGATGCGAAACAAATGGAACGGGCCGACCACCATGACGATTACGGTACACGGATGCGGAACGTCTTGATCCATACCCCCGAACAGATGAAAGCCTTGGCCTTACGACAATATGGCCGATACTTGGAATCGTTTGCGGTGGCACAGGGGCCTTACTATCGCTTACTTCAAACCATCGAACTTTGTCGTCAACGGGGAATTGAGGTTGTCTTAGTGGTGATGCCTGAAGGTCAAGAATTTCGAGAGGGGGGGGGAACAGAAATCATTCAAAAACGGGAAGCCTTTATTGAACGCATCCGCCGAGAAGCGAATGTCCCGCTGATCGATGCCCGTCATTGGTGTGTTAACGACGATTTTTATGATGGCCATCATCTCAGTGTTCAGGGGGCGGCCCGATTTACAGCCCGACTTTCTCAGGAACCCCCCAGCTATCAAAAGGCCAGAAAACCCTAGTTTGGGCAGTTTCGGAGCGATACCCCTCCTCTCATCTCGATTCCCACCGCAACAGGTTCTCATTCGTGCAAAGATTAAAATTGTAGGGGGAAACTGCCACCTCTCCGGAGATATAGCTGGCTCATCTGTTGTCCCACAATCCTTGTTTCCAATCGAAATCCGTTGCCAAATCGACTCGAATTTGGGTACGATAATGATAGCCCTTATTTTTGCGAGATGTTCATGCGTTTGGCAGTGCTATCGATCGTTTTAACGAGTTTCGCCGTCTTGGCTCAAACGACTCCGGTCGAAACCGTAACCGATGCCCAAATCCGAAAAGCCATCGAGGATTTAGGCTCCAGTAAATTCGTAGTGCGAGAAAAAGCCAGTGTGTTTTTAGAATCGCTGGGTCGCAGGGCAGAACCATTTCTTGAAGAGGCTGCCAAAAGCCGTGATCAGGAAGTTTCGCAACGAGCGCGTGACATATTAGCAAAGTACGAATGGGGACTTTATCCCGATACTCCCAAGGAAATGGCAAAACTCATTACCGATTTTCGGAGTGGGAATGTCGATACACAAATTCAGGTCATTCGTAAACTCGCGAAAATGCGGCCTATCCCTGTCAGCACCATTTTCAAATTGGTCGGGAAAGTGACCGATGAGGAAACGAAAATCATTATCTCGGCAGAACTGGCCAATGTGGTCTCCAAGGCCGTTCCCGAATTACTCATCGAAGCCGATATTCAAACAGCCGAGAAATTCTTGGAACTCACCGCAGACCTGAACGCACAAACGGCCCATAACTATGCGATTTTCCAGTACCAAACCGGCAAACTGGATCGAGCGATTGAATTATGGAAAAAGAAACCGAAACCCAAAGACCAAGCCCACAACGTGGACCTTGTATTGCTGCACCTATACCGCATGAAGAAAGATTGGGCCGAGGCCAAGAAAATTGCGGACAAAATCCCTCAGCAGGAATTTCAATTCAAAGTTCGGTGGGAAGCCAACGACTGGAAAGGGCTTTTGGAACTCAATAAAGATTTGCCTAGCCTCGAACTGGGTGAAAAAGCGACGCTATACCGGCTCATGGGGAATGTCGATAAGTTCCGAGAAACCTTAGACGAATTAAAAAAACAGCTCGACGGGGTGGAAGGCGATGACCTGCTGGCAGAACATCTTGGGAGAGTCTTACTCATCAACGGTTATGGGAACGAAGCGATTAAACTTTTGACCGAAAAGAGAAGTGCCCGCCCTCATTTCACTTTTGAGATTCTCTGTGCCCAAGGAAAATACAAGGAGGCCTTTGCGTTTGCCGATCAAGTGAAAAAAGAAGCCAAAGGGGAAAATCAATCGACGCTTCTGCTCGATCTCAGCCGAGCCAAAATTCTCGCTCAGTTAGGGGATCGAGATGGTGCCATTCAGTTGTATCGCAAACTGGCAGAGGGGAACCCACAAGAAGGAATCGAAGTGATACTAAGCCTGATTCTCGAATCGGCCGATCGAGCAGGACTCCGCCGCTTTGCCGTTGAGTTTCTGTGCGAAATTTGTGAAAAGGAACCGCACAATCAACGGTTAGAAAGCCTACTTCTGATGGGATTTAATACCCTCGATCGCAATCGGGGGGAATTTCTTTGTCTAACGTATTTATCCCTGCGCAGCCAGAATAAAAAGGAAACCACCGCCCAAACCGTGGCCCGCTTATTCAAACTCTTAGAGGGGACCGCAACCAAAGACGATTACGAACAGGCAGCCAATGCGATCGAACGGTATCGCGGCACGCCGATGGATCAGGACCCCTCGCCGGAATGGTTTCATGAACATACCCGTTTGCGTTCTGCCGCTCAGTTGCTCAAGTTAGGTCAACTCCACGAGAAGGCCAAATCGCTTTTTGAAAAAGCCATCGACACCAAAGCCACCGCAACGGACCTCGAAATCCTCGAAACTCGCGGGGTTCCCGCTGCCCAGCTCCCCAGTGGGACCCGTCTGCTTTACGCCGAGTATCTCCTCGAATTAAAAGAAACCAAGGCTGCTTTAGCTCAGCTGAGTCAACTCTCTCGATCTTTAGCAAGCGATCCCCTCGTGGCCTTTCTTTATGGGCAAACACTCCTCAGCGAAGGGCGAGAAAAAGAAGGCAAACGCTTGATCGAAATGGCTCACCTGATTCCGTTGGCCGACTCGGATAAGCGGATGAAATTTTCCGAAGATTTGGCAGAACGAGGCTTTCATGAGGAAGCCCGAAAGGCCATCAACATCATTATGGAAACCAGTTGGTTCAACGGCGTGGCCGAAGGAAATGCTCATGTTCGCACTGCCCGCTACTTGGCCAGAAAGGGGGACTATCAACGAGCGGCCGACCTGTACGAAAAGGATTTAGCCCAAATGATTTTTAGTACCGTTTCGTTCGTCAATGCAGGAAGTTACCTGACCATCCCACAGGTAATCAAAACCTTTCGGGCGCAGGCATTGTTGAAGGAAGGAAAGACCGACGAGGCCATGAAACTCATTCGCGATGCCCTCGACAATCACCCGCGTAATGTCGATCTGGCCATTGGGCTGGTGCCGATTTTAGATAAGCAAGGGAATAAAAAAGAGGCCAACGAAATTTACAACATTGTGAAGAAAAGCTACGAAGATTTAATTAAGGATTACCCCAATAATCCCGAACTCCGCAATAGCCTCGCTTGGGTGATGGTGAATTGTATTCGGGATTTAGATCAAGCTCGAAAACATTCCGAAAAAGCCGTTGAACTCTCTCCCGATTCGGCAGGGTATTGGGATACCCTCGCAGAAATACGCTTCCGTCAAGGGGATCGTAAAGAGGCCTTAGCACTCATGCAAAAATGTGCTCGCATGGAACCCAAAAACCCTTACTTCCGCAAACAATTAATCCGCTTTGAAAAAGCCCCCTTCGACTCCCCCGTACCCGATGAAGAAACGGGCGAAGATTAAACCTTTTAGGAATAACTCCGACTTCGGGAGTTTAACGACCCCGTACCCGATGAAGAAACGGGCGAAGATTAAAGCAGAACATCCCTTCACGGTCGGCATCCTATTTCTCTCTTTACTTTCTGAACGCTGCGGCTGAAAATAGAACTCAGGTCCATTCATTTTTCTTTGAGGACGATCATGAATCGTTTCTTATCTTTGTGCTGCCTGATGATTTGTCTACCCCCCTTAGTTGCCGATGAGATCAAGCCTCCGGTGGCTTCGGAAGAGGCCAAAATCATCCAAAAACTCGTGGCCGTTGAGAAGTATGAACCCGAAGTCGTGCCGGTCTACGGTTGGGTTCAAAATGGTCTGAAAAAAACGCTGACCAATCTCGGGGTCGATACCAAGGACGTTAAGAATTGGCAAATGGAAGTGAAAAAAGACCCGCGCCCCAATCGTGGGGGATTCTTTGCGTGCGCCTACGATGCCAAAGGGCATATTCTCGCCTTGAGTGGGAACGGGCCTTGGCTGAGGAATGAGACACTTCGGACATTCAAAGGCTTGCCAGAATTACGAAGCATCCATTGGGATCATAACGGTTTCGTGGGGAATCATCCCGAAATCGATTTATATGACGGCAGCGGCTACGATGCTCTCTCGGAATCGAAACTTCAGGACATTAAAATAGGCATGAGTTTCAACGATAAAGGGATGGAACAAGTCGCTAAAATTAAGGGGCTAAAACATTTCACGGTCTTCCATTCTCGGGCCACTGAAGCAGGAATTCGCTTC
>JAOAAA010000299.1:302-613 GCA_026419115.1 Gemmataceae bacterium | reverse complement strand
GGATTTCCATGCTTGAATGAGCATGGCCGAATTGAAGCGGAGTGAGTACCAGAACACGCCGAAAGAAGAGCACCGGATTTCCATGCTTGAATAAGCATGGCCGAATTGAAGCCTGCTGCTCCAACGGGTGTAACGCTTCTCTATGGCGAATTTCCATGCTTGAATAAGCATGGCCGAATTGAAGCTGTTTTCTTTGATGTAATTAATTCGATTCCCGTCCGCATTTCCATGCTTGAATAAGCATGGCCGAATTGAAGCCCTTTGGCCAAATGGCTCGTATCTCAACGTGGCTCGAATTTCCATGCTTGAAT
>JAOAAA010000299.1:0-292 GCA_026419115.1 Gemmataceae bacterium | reverse complement strand
TTCTTGCAACTGCTGCGGCACTTCATCGTTTTCCATGCTTGAATAAGCATGGCCGAATTGAAGCACCATCGACCCCATATTTCGCCCGCTCTCTTAGGGATTTCCATGCTTGAATAAGTATGGCCGAATTGAAGCCGTTAAAGGCTACACGTCTCGCGATGCCACTTCGTTTTTCCATGCTTGAATAAGCATGGCCGAATTGAAGCTTTCTTGCTGTACGTATGCCAGCAGGATCGTTAAGACTTTCCATGCTTGAATAAGCATGGCCGAATTGAAGCACCACCTCGAACTC
>JAOAAA010000298.1 GCA_026419115.1 Gemmataceae bacterium | reverse complement strand
CTTCCTCCATGACCAGAAAAAATATGAACCCGCTTTGAAGGATTATTCGCAAACCCTGCTCTTTGACCCCGAAAATAGCGATGCGCTGGTTTGGTCGGCAGAGCTATTACAACGACGAGGCGACACCCTATTGGCAAGGGAAACTCTTCAGGCGGCCGTCTCGACTTATCCTAAAGATGTAAGGGCCATTCGTGCCCTTTCTTGGTTAGAACTCATTTCAGGTAATCAACCCGAAGCCTTGGCCGTTCTCGAAAAAGCGATTCAACACCTTCCGGAAGAACCCGAAGTGCTGACCCCTCTTGCGGACATCTATATCGGCCAAAACGATCTCGACAAAGTTCAAACGATTATCTCGAAGTTAGAAAAGCGGAAAGCCACCTTACAACAACGGTACCTGAATGCTCGTCTTCTCGTTCGACAATCTCAATGGGCGAATGCTTTGGCCATTCTGGAACCCCTTCGGACCGAATCGGTTCAATATCCTCAGTTGACGCAGCAACTCAACCAGATGATCGCCCTGTGTAAGGAACGCTTGGGCGATCGAGCAGGGCAAATCGAAGCGCTCCGACGAACCCTGAATAATGATGCCGGCAACCTCTCAGCACGAGTGACCT
>JAOAAA010000297.1 GCA_026419115.1 Gemmataceae bacterium | reverse complement strand
CGTTCAAGCATGGAAATCATCCCGAGCGACGATATTCAATATCGTCTCGCGGTTGGCTTCAATTCGGCCATGCTCATTCAAGCATGGAAATCTGCGGCGAGTTTGACTTTCCGATTTTCGCCGAACTTACTTCAATTCGGCCATGCTCATTCAAGCATGGAAATCCTGTGGGAACGCATAAGGCGATACTTATACGTTGATACTTCAATTCGGCCATGCTCATTCAAGCATGGAAATCGCGCCGTCAAAGCAATTTTAAACAACAAAGCCTTCCACTTCAATTCGGCCATGCTCATTCAAGCATGGAAATCGCGCAATGGGAAGTTGCTCCCGATGGTGAAAAACGGACTTCAATTCGGCCATGCTCATTCAAGCATGGAAATCAGTGGCCGTGAAGTTAATCATGAAAGGGACACTCGCACTTCAATTCGGCCATGCTCATTCAAGCATGGAAATCCCGTTCCGCTGAAGCTAAGTCGGGATACTCACGAATCACTTCAATTCGGCCATGCTCATTCAAGCATGGAAATCTCGTTGTGCGATGATTTGTACGACGGTTTCAATCGATCTTCAATTCGGCCATGCTCATTCAAGCATGGAAATCTATCTGACGACAAAAT
>JAOAAA010000296.1 GCA_026419115.1 Gemmataceae bacterium | reverse complement strand
TTACAGATTACCTGACTGCCGTACGAATTGAAACCGCCAAGAAACTTATGTCAACCTCCAACAAAAAGATATATGAGATTGCTTCGGAGATAGGTTATTCAAGTGTTGAACATTTCAGCAGGATGTTTAAGAAGGTAACGGGCCAAAGCCCCAATAGCTTCAAGGGAGTATAGGATAACTCCGAATAATAAGTCAAGAAATCGAAAGATTAGTCATTCATCTTATATATTCAAGTAACTATAATTGAAAATGTAAACAGTGGTACACGTGTTAAAGACTCGCGGGTTTTTAAAATTAAAAACAGGAGGAATTGAAGTATGAATAAGAGAATGGCAAGAGTCATCTGTGTTGCGCTTGCGTTGATATTCACAATGAGTTTATTCCTTACAGGCTGTGGAAGCAAGACGGCGGAACAACCAAAGCAGGAAACCGCTGCAAAGGCAGAAGAGCCAAAGAAAGAAGAGCCTAAGAAAGAAGAACCCAAAAAAGTTGAAGCCAAGAAGCTGAAGCTGGCAATGTTCTCAAATGAGCAGGATGCTACATATAAGAAGCTCAATATTACTGAAGCTTTAAAGAAGGCCAAGAATATTGATCTCGAAATTGAAAAGTTCAAGGATTCAACAG
>JAOAAA010000295.1 GCA_026419115.1 Gemmataceae bacterium | reverse complement strand
ATTCCAGTGATAACATTACCATTTCCATGCTCGAATGAGCATGGCCGAATTGAAGCCAAGAAATTTCAAGAATAAATCTATCACCATTCTTTTATTTCCATGCTTGAATGAGCATGGCCGAATTGAAGCACCCGATGGGCGATCGGCCAACGTCTGCCACGGGGAAATTTCCATGCTTGAATGAGCATGGCCGAATTGAAGCCCATTATAACGCCGCCTACGCCGACCTCTCTGCCGAGATTTCCATGCTTGAATGAGCATGGCCGAATTGAAGCTATAATAACGGCCGGCCTATTCCGACCGTGCATACAAACAATTTCCATGCTTGAATGAGCATGGCCGAATTGAAGCTTTTATTTTTCTTTTCTGTGTCCCAAATGGGACACTATTTCCATGCTTGAATGAGCATGGCCGAATTGAAGCTTCAAATAGCCAAGGCCTGCGGAAAGCTCCCATTCGTATTTCCATGCTTGAATGAGCATGGCCGAATTGAAGCTTGTCCCGATAACCTGGATTCGCTTCAAGTCTCTTTCGCATTTCCATGCTTGAATGAGCATGGCCGAATTGAAGCGTGAATAGGGCAACGTGCCCGAATATTAAATTTCTACATTTCCATGCTTGAATGAG
>JAOAAA010000294.1 GCA_026419115.1 Gemmataceae bacterium | reverse complement strand
CGTGTTGGCTATAACAATGCCAAGAAAACGCCGAGGCAACATCGCTTTGGTGAAAGGTGCGTTGCACAGGTTCCCCCCCGTTGGGGCTAATCGTGAACAGTTGCACCACCCCGTTATCATCCTTCCTCAGAAAGCCGATGTGCCGACCATCCGGAGAACTTTTGAGCCAATGGCGAGGCCCCTGAATTCCGGGATATTTTTGGTCGTCGGTAAAAGTGAGCCGCCTTGTTGTGACTCCTAAGGGAGGTTGCGGTAATTGCCCATCATCTCCACATAGAGGACCGCTCGGCCCCCGTTGCCTGAGATTCTCGGAAAGATCGACAACAAAAACTTCGGCATGTGTTTGGTTCGATTTCGAGACCACCGTTCCCTGAAACGCCAAGGCGTATTTCTGACGAGTCCCGTCGGGTTTTAGGTAGCCCCCTTCTCCGATCCAGCTCTCCTCACAGGCCCGAGAAATTTCATCCGAGCCAGGTTTCGGATGCGACACCGTCTGAGTGACCAACACCGAAAAGGCCGTACCATCCTGATTGCGAGGATGCGTTTTGGGGACGTTCACCACATGGCCGAGAATACTCACCCCGACATTTCGAGGGTGAGGCGAAACACGTTCGACTTGGGACATAAC
>JAOAAA010000293.1 GCA_026419115.1 Gemmataceae bacterium | reverse complement strand
AAGAGCTTTGGGCCCCCTTTTGATGAGCCGCGACCGCTAGGGAGCGGCCATTATGCTACGATGCCGGTCATGAACGATGGGGACATGGGGGAGCCGCGACCGCTAGGGAGCAGCGGGTATTCAAAAGAGCTTTGGGCCGCTCCCTAGCGGTCGCGGCTCTTCAAAAGGGGTCGCGGCTCTTCAAAAGGGTCGCCGCTCTTCAAAAGGGGTTATTCAAAATGGTATTTCACTTAACCTTTCTCAAAACCCAAGAACGATTTCTGAATTCCTACTTAAGCCCTATCGTAGTTGGTGGTGCATGAAAGATGCCGGATTGTCAAGAAAGGAACCTCTTAGGGGATTATCATCACGACACCAGCACCAGAACCGCTTCAGCGGTACACAGGAAGGAGATCGTCACACTGGCCGAGTCTGGGGAGTAGGAGTCGCATTCCCGAGCCAAGAGAGGCCGAACTTGTCGCTGCACCTGACCAGCAAACCAGTCGTCGCACCTGACCGCCTGAAACATGGTGATTTCAAGTTCAACCTAACGTCTTTTCGGCGGCTGAGTTTGGGATTTGCGGTTGAGGCCCATCCTCTCAATTTATATTTCTGGGCAAAACTAAAGGGGTAATATGAGAAGGCCATGTTAGA
>JAOAAA010000292.1 GCA_026419115.1 Gemmataceae bacterium | reverse complement strand
AATTCTCCGCTGCTTCAATTCGGCCATGCTTATTCAAGCATGGAAATTCTAAGCCAAAAAAAACTTTTTTTTTGTGGCCACTCCGCTTCAATTCGGCCATGCTTATTCAAGCATGGAAATCATCGAAGCCAAGCATGACCCCCGCGATCCGTCGATCTTGCTTCAATTCGGCCATGCTTATTCAAGCATGGAAATTCTAACGGCAGGGTCTTAACGATCCTGCTGGCATACGGCTTCAATTCGGCCATGCTTATTCAAGCATGGAAATGCCAACAAGCCCCAAATCGGGGTCCTCTCGGAAAGCTCGCTTCAATTCGGCCATGCTTATTCAAGCATGGAAATATTCGTGGTGGCACTGATGCTGTGCCTGTCTTGTTGGGCTTCAATTCGGCCATGCTTATTCAAGCATGGAAATTTCTGGCCGGCTCACAGAGTCTAACCTAGACCAGAAAGCTTCAATTCGGCCATGCTTATTCAAGCATGGAAATGACGTCTAAGATAAACTGAGAAATTTCTCGCTCAGCAGCTTCAATTCGGCCATGCTTATTCAAGCATGGAAATTGGCGGAAAGATGAAGAACCGAAGCGAAAGGACCCGCTGCTTCAATTCGGCCATGCTTATTCAAGCATGGAAATCCGG
>JAOAAA010000291.1 GCA_026419115.1 Gemmataceae bacterium | reverse complement strand
GTTATAGCCAACACGTTGCCTTCATTATGGATGGTTCGGTATGCGTCACCCAAATCGGCACCGGAGTGACGCAACGACTTACCGAAAAATCGAGCATTTCCCCACGACCGGAAGCCTGTGTGTTTTCCCCCAACGGTAGATACATTGCTTATGTTCAGCCCATTGAGGATCAGGCAGGTTATCATAACCAAATTTTTATCGTCGAGTGGAAGCCCTAATGCTCCTTGTGCGGTTCTCGGGTTCCTCGAATCGAGGAGGTTTTCATCAAGGTTTTTGTGCACAAAAGTGCCACGAAAATCGATGAAGTTTTCATCGACGTTCTTGGTCTCAGAAAGTATCGTCGCGTGAACTCAGGCCGTTTCGCAGAGCAATTGCAAGGAGTCAGCGGGAGCCAATTCCCCGCGACGTTCCATCGCAATGGCTTCTTCTCGAATCGAACTAAAGCCCTCTCGGAGAATACCCATCAATTTGACGACCTCTTGTAAGTCGGGGATGGTGACCTTCGAGAGTTTATAGACAAAGAATTCGTACAAACGGAGATAATTGGTCCCCAGCGTTTCATCCACATCCAAACGAACCCCTGCGGCTAATTCGGAGATGATGAGCTGGACCTTCGCAATCAAGGGCATGGCCTGCGGC
>JAOAAA010000290.1 GCA_026419115.1 Gemmataceae bacterium | reverse complement strand
CCGCAACACGGCTCGAAGTTGGGGGTCGCGTAATAATCGCTTGATTTCGTTTTGAACTTTATCATCCAGATCGACCAATTTCCGACGAATTTCCGTGAGTTCCGGACTGGCACTATCAACGACGTGGCCTCGACCATCGATCATGCCGGTTATGGTTTTGGCAATGGGCCCAAGGTCTTCGATGGGGGCTAGGATTTCTATAAGGTTAACTAATCGGCCGTCGAGTCGCATGCGGTAGCGAAAGAAGGCTCCGGTGGCGATAAGGGTATCGGCAATTTGGAGCAATTCCTCGGCGTTGAGCATCGTTCCAATCGCGGCCCGTTTGACATTCAAACGAATATCGTGGATCCCTCCGAAGGGAGGGGACAATCCCGCCCCGAGGGCATCGCACATTTCGGTTACCAATTGGATGCTGTGGCGAATTTTTTCCAGATCGCCCATCGGTTCAATCGAACGGGCTAAATCGGCTCCAAGCGAGGTGGCGGCATATCCGGCAAGAATTTCGCGAACCTTGGGAAATTCCAATAACTCTAGCGTATGGCCGTCCATCCTCAGGAACCCTTTTTCAGGAAAATGGTTTTTCTCATTCTCAGAAACATTATGTCACTTCTTATTTGGTGAAACCTCATGGGATCATTC
>JAOAAA010000028.1 GCA_026419115.1 Gemmataceae bacterium | reverse complement strand
GGCCGTCTTTGGGTGACCACTTCGACAGAGTATCCTTTTGCTGCGGAAGGAAGAGCTGGGAAAGATACCGTTGTGATTCTTTCTGATTTTGATGAAAATGGCAAAGCCAAGAAGGTTGTTCGTTTTGCCGATAATTTGAATATCCCGATCGGTATTCTTCCGCTGAATGATGGTCACAGTTGCCTCGTGTCGAGTATTGAACCGGCCCAACCGGGCAAACCTGCTGGCTGTTACATCTGGAAACTCACCGATACCAATAAGGATGGCAAAGCAGATCGGTACGAAAAATTGTATGGCCCTTTCGGTGTGCGCGATACTCATGGCATGGTCAATTCCTTCACATTGATGCCCGATAATTGGGTTTATGCCTGTCACGGCTTTGCCAACGAATCGAAGGTCAAAGGGACCGATGGCCACGAAGTGCAAATGGCAAGCGGACACATTTTTCGTTTTCGGCTTGATGGCTCGCGCATCGAGGTTTTCTCTCGCGGGCAGGTCAATCCTTTTGGCATGACGATCGATCCTTACTTCAACATTTATACCTCCGATTGTCATAGCAAACCTTTAACGCAAGTGATTCGTGGTGCCTACTACGAAAGTTTTGGCAAACCTCACGATGGGTTGGGGTTCGGCCCCAATATGATGAACCACATTCACAATTCGACGGGGCTTTGTGGCCCGACTTGGTATGAGGCCGATCATTTCCCCAACGAATATCGCGGCCATATTTTTTTGTGCAATGTTGTGACCAATCGGATCAATCTGAACAAAATCGAGTTCAAGGGTTCTTCACCCAAAGCGATCGAAAAGCCTGATTTTCTCGTTAGCAAAGATGAATGGTTCCGACCCGTTGACACAAAATTAGGGCCTGACGGTGCTTTGTATATCGCCGATTTTTATAACAAAATCATCGGTCATTATGAGGTTGACCTGAAACATCCGGGACGGGATCGCACCCGCGGACGTATTTGGCGGATCGTCTACACAGGGAAAGGGGTTACCCCCGCGCGATTCCTCGGTGATCTTACTGAGATGAAAACTCCAGAGGTCATCAAACAACTCAACTCGAAAAACCTGACGGTCCGAATGCTAGCCACTCATGAACTCATTCGCAGAACTTTGGATAATCAGAACCTGCCTGATCCTTCGGATGAATTTTCCCCTGAAGCGCAAGCCCATTGGGACTGGATCACGCAAGCCCCTTCATGGCACGGGCGCAAACCTAAGGTTGAAGAACATCAGCACATCGATTCTTTCGGGTTGGCTCATGAAATCAACATTCAAAAGACCCTGTATGAATATCAAACCTCCAAAGGTCTCAAACCTACTGCTGAACGATTCACATCACTTGACCCCAAGCGAGAACCTTTTGCGGCGCGTGCGCTCGTCGAGTATCAAGCCCGTTTAGCGCAGAAAGAAGATTGGCAGGCACTACTCAATTTAATGCCCCAAATTCCTGCAGAGGATCGATTTCTGCAACATACCGCTCGCATTGCCCTGCGAGATATATTGGCCACTAATCAACATTGGAAGGACTTCTCCGAATTAAAAGCGTCTGAACTGCCTTATGTTGCTGACGTCTGTTTGGGGTTACGCTCTCCGGAAGCGGCGGATTTCCTTCTGAAAAATTTGACCAAATTGCCTGCCGACATCGAGCAACGGCGAACCTATCTGGAGCAAGCTACCCAATATGGTAACCCGATGGCCGTTTTCCAATGGCTGAAAGAAAACCGCGATAACAATTTAGATCGAGAAATCAGCTACTTGCACGGTTACTATCGGGCCTTGCAACGGCGTGGAATTTCATTGTCAGAAACTTTTAGCAACGAATTTTCCAAAGAGGTACAGCAATCGATAACCGCTGCGAATGAGGGGACTATCCAACGAGGATTAGAGCTTGCCGTCGCGACCAAACAAAAGAATTTATTGGAGCCGATCGAATCGATCGTCCAGAAAAAGACTCTCTCCGAGCCGACTCGTATTGCTGCCCTCAATGCACTCATGCAACTGGATGGAACCCGTGCCATCACCGTGGCGGTCACGTTGATCAATCAGGCGAGTGAAGCGATTTCTCTTCGAGAGAAGATAGCGGGCGTTTTGGTCTCGAGCAATCGACCGGAAGCGTTGGAAGCGTTGACCCTGATTCTACAAAATTCGGCCGGTCGGTTGCAAAACTCGATCGCTTTAAGCATGGCAGGCAACCCCAAGACGGCAGAACTGCTTTTGGACCTGATTGACAAAGGTAAGGCCTCGCCTCGGATTCTTCTGGAAAAGAGTGTTCGCGATCGCCTAGTACAAACCAAGGTTCCCAACCTAAATGAGCGAATCTCTCATTTAACAAAAGGGCTTCCCACGGTCAACGAGCAGATGAACGAATTGCTGAGCAAACGAAAACTCAACTACGAAAAGTTTGCCGCTGCCATGAACAACGATGAATCCAAGAAAAAAGAAACCTTGCTCACGGGAGCCAAAATTTTCAAAAATGCCTGTGCGATTTGTCATCAAGTGGCAGGGGAGGGAGCCAAAATTGCCCCTCAACTTGATGGCGTGGGTGCTCGGGGTATTGAACGACTATTAGAGGATATTTTGGACCCGTCACGCAATGTCGACCAAGCCCTGCGTACAACCGTGATTTCGACTTTGGATGGCAAGACCCTCTCGGGATTGCTACTGAGAACGGAAGGAAAAATTTACGTTTTGGCCGATGCGCAAGGGAAAGAAATTCGGATTTCGCAAGAAGATGTGGGTGAAAAACGAGAGTCCCTTTTATCCCCCATGCCGGCCAATTTTGCAGATACCCTTAAAGAAGAAGAGTTTTATCCGTTGATCGCCTACCTATTATCCTTGAAGAATAAGTAATCCGTTTTCGATTCACTATCGGATGAATAGATGGATAGATGCCGTCTCGCTAGAAAGAGACTCAATACCAAATGAGTAAGTCATGCGTTTTCGATTGACCCTTTTTGTTTTCGTTTGGCTCGTCCCATACAGTTATGCCCATCGTTTGATTGTAGAGGCCAAACCAGCACCAGGTTCAGTGAAGATCGAAGCCTATTATTTCGAGGATGATACCCCAGCTCAAAAAGCCAAGGTGACCCTTCTCAAAAATAATCTGGTGATTAAGAGCGGTCTGACCGATGAACGCGGGGTTTGCACTCTGGATGTCAATGAATCGGGTGAAATACTTGTCAAAGTAGAATCAATCGGTCATGCAGCAAAAACGACCTTTATCGCAATCCCGTCAGCGTCAATCCCTTCCTCAATAAACCCAGATTCTGGCTCGGAATCATCACCGTCTTTGCCGATCTCACCGATCGGAGAGGAGGGGATTTCACCGCCAAGTAAAAATCTCGATCTATTGAATTTACCGACTTGGTTGCGTGTTGGTTTGGGCTGGGGGATCATCGCTGCAGTGAGCGGATTGGGATATTTCTTGCTGAAACTTCGTTCGCGATAACCTCGACTTAGCCGTTCAACAATGCCAGAACTTCGGAATGCACTCGGTTGTTCGTAAACAGAACATCGGGGCGATGGGGATCGCGTTGACCGTCCCAATTGGAGAATTTGCCGCCGGCTTCTTCCACGATGACAATCAGTCCTGCCACGTCCCAAATTTTCGTGCCATAGTCCAACATAACTTCACACGAACCTTGTGCAACTAAAACCATCCCATAAAAGTCCGAATATCCCCGCGAGCGGTCCACGGCTTTTCGGACTTCTTCAAAAGCAGGGGTTTTACCAATCGGCTCGAAGAGGCCAATGTCGGTATACGAGAGGATCGATCCTTTCAACTCGGACACGGAGGAGACCTGAATTTTGCGATCATTCCGATAAGTTCCCATCCCTTTGAGAGCATGCCAAGTCTGGCCTAACGCGGGTGCGAAAGCGAAACCTGCAATCATTTCTCCGTGATATTCCAAGCCCACGAGAGTCCCCCACAAAGGGATGTTGCGGATAAACGAGCGGGTGCCATCAATGGGATCGATAATCCAACGATAGCCCGATTGACTGGGTTCGTTGCCAAATTCTTCCCCAAGGAAGCCATCTTCCGGAAAGGCCTCCCTCACCGTTTCACGAAAGACCTGTTCGGCCGTGCGATCCGCGATCGTTACAGGAGTATTGTCCTGCTTCCATTCCACAGAAACATCTTGATCGAAATAACGCAAGGCCGCCTGACCGGCATTTTGCACCGCCTCTTGAGCGATTTCGTAGCGATTCCACCACTCCTCGTTCATCGGTTGGCTCCAAAGGTGTTGCGTGCATAGGCGGCCGCACCGGTAATGCCCGCATCATCTCCTAAAGCGGCAGTGGTGCAGCGAACGTTTTCGGCGGCGCCGGGGAGAATAAAGCGGTTGGCAACTTCCCAAATGCGTTCGGTCCATTGTTCTCCCAAGGATTGAGCCATCCCCCCCCCGATTACGATCACTTCGGGACTGAGGAAATTGACCACACTGGCGATTGCCGAGCCAATCGCACAGGCCGCCCGATCGACGGCTTGGACCATGGGCGGATCACCTTTCTGGAACAATTCGGCAATCTGTGAGCTTTTGAAATTGATGGGGTCTAAACCTTTGTAATCGCGTTTGACCCGTCGGGGGGCTTTATCGATCGTTTTCTTCAGACGTTTCATGAGGTTGCGACGACCGGCAATATCTTCCAGAGAATGTTCCTTCCGCCAATCGATCACGATATGACCAATTTCGCCGGCATGTCCGTTAAAGCCATGAAACAATTGACCATTCAGAATCAGCCCCCCCCCCACACCTGTGCCGGCAAAGATGCCAAACACATTCGCCGAGCCTTGAGCGGCACCGCGCGTCCATTCGCCATAGGTTCCCATGCGAACGTCATTTTCTACAATCACGGGGAAGTTCCACTCGGTCGGAAAATTGGGTTTCAGGTCAAAGTCCCGCCAATCAAGATTCGGGGCAAAGCGAACGATCGAACTTCTGGGGACAATCTGACCGGGCACCGCCAAGCCCAAACCCGAAACTTTTTGTAAAGGGATTTTGGCGTTCTGAGCAGCTTGGTTGATGGCTTGAATGACCCGTTGCAAAACAGCAGGCCCGCCTTGTTCGGAATTGGTTGAAAGTTTCGATCGGGCGATTAGGTTCAATTGGTCATCAAATAGACCCGCCAAAATTTTTGTCCCACCTAGGTCAACACCAATCCAATAGGCGTCGCTCATCGTCAAACCACTCCACACACTCGAGATATTTTCATTGAAGTTTGTTTGCAAGAATTGGCAACGTCCCGATCTCAGAATCCCTCGAAGAAATTGCTTCTTCAGGGGTAATCGATGTCAATTTCAAGGGTTTCATCGACTCGTCGTTTGATGGGAGACTTTCGATCGACCCGAGCCGGATAATCTCCAATCGGAAAGATGCCCCGTCTCAGGATAATCGAAAACGAAAAAAATTCACTTTGAGGATAATCGAAAACGAAAAGAGCCAAGGAGCCAGACCCCGAGATAATCTAAAAGCAAAATTAAGCGGGAACTAAACGGGGAAGGGGGGATTCAATCTTAAAGAAAAAAGGTAGGGGGAGGTTAGAACAGCTCTTTGATTGGCGTCGGTTCTTCAATGACATTCACCGGACGCCCCGAGGGGTCAAGAATTTGCAATTTAGGATCAATCCCCAGCACTTCATAGATCGTTGCATGGATATTACATGGCGTCACAGGATTATCTTTGGGTCGTTCACCTTTGGCATCGGTCGAGCCAATGATTCGCCCACCTTTGACTCCCCCACCACCCATGAGGCAGAACATCGCATTGCCCCAGTGGTCTCGACCGGGAGTTCCCATACTGCGGGGGGGGCCACCATTCCCACCATCGTTCATCTTGGGGGTTCGACCGAACTCACCACACAGAACAACCAAGGTTTGATCCAAAAGGCCTCGATCGTCGAGATCAGTAAACAGGGCCGAGACACCAGAATCAACGATTGGTAAGAGGTTTTCGTAGCTCTTTTGTAAATCCCAGTGATGGTCCCAACCACCTAAGTGTACCGTCACGAAGGTGCACCCGTTCTCGACCAGACGTCGAGCCAAGAGCATGCTTTGGCACCAAGAGTGTTTCCCGTACATGTCACGCAGTTTGGGGTCTTCTTTCGACATATCGAAAGCGCGACGGGCGGTCGGACCCGAGACAAAATCATAGGCTTCTTGCGAGAAGCGATCCATGGCCTCAACGGTTGGGTTATTGTCGAAGAGTTTCCTGCGGGTATCGAACTCACGGGCTAAGGCGCGTCGATCATCTAGCTTTTCGATGTTCAGACCTTGGCTGAGACTCAAGTTGGGAACGTTAAAGTTCGTAGAAGCAGCATCAGCAATCGTTTCAAAGGGGTTGTGTTCGGCCCCCAAAATATGGCCCCCAAAATACCCAGGTCGAAGGCCCACGCTCATACCATAGGGGATGGCTACATAACCGGGTAACCCCGGAACCCGAGAGCCTAATTCTCGATTGACAATCGAACCAATTCCAGGGAATTTTTGAGCCGTGTTGGCGCCCGAAACACCCATATCTTTTGTGGTGAGCATCCGGTGGGCGCCGGCAAAGTGATCGCCCGTATTGTGATACAGCGATCGGACGATGCTGAACTTGTCGGCAATCTTGGCTTGTTTCGGATAAAGTTCCGTGATCTCAATTCCTGGAACATTCGTTTTAATGGGTTTCCAAATCCCCCGATATTCTGCCGGTGCCTCGGGTTTCATGTCGTACATATCCATGTGGCCCGGTCCCCCATCCAACCAAATCAAAATCACCGAGGTGTTTTTTTGGTTGCCGAGACTTTTGGCACTATCACTTTTGGCCTTGAGGATTGTTGGTAATCCGAGAGAGGCCATTCCCGCAACACCAATTTGAAGGAACGATCGGCGGGTTTGGCCGTCGCAATAACGTGCCTTGGGTTGTTGGAGGTTGATACGAAACATGGTAGACCCCTTTTTGGTAGGAGGGATTTTGGTGAAAATCTCACATTTTGGCAGGTACTGTAAGGATAGCCTAAACTCTGTTCTTGGGCAAGGTTTTTCTGGACCCATCTCCCAAGAAGAAAAAAATCGTTCATCCACTGCCTTATTCGTCTGAAAATCCCTATGCAAAATCGGCAGGTTTGCCCCCTATCCGTAGCATAATTCCATGATCTCTTTTCGGCAAATTCACCTGTTGGTATTCGGGGGCTTCCTGATTCTCTGGACCATCGCTCTTCTGATACCGATACCTCAGGACGAGGCGGAAAAGGCTTTTGGCAGCAAAGAACGGGTGTTTTTCTTTGGGAAAGGTTTGCATGTGACCGCCTATGCTTTTTTGACTCTGTTGGGGGGCACACGCTTTTGTCGTTGGTCGCAATTTCGCTGGTTGCTCTTGGGTTTGCCTCTTCATGGCGGGGTAACCGAGATACTTCAGGCCTATACAGGGCGAGGTTCCCGTTGGGCCGATTTTTATCTCGATACCGCAGGTGTTGTGGTCGGTAGTTTTCTTCTGGGGCTTGGCCTCTTGATCAGGGGTATCAACAAGCCTAGCCTATTAAATCGACGCGAGAATCAATCGGAGTGAATAATGGCAAGGTGTGACGAAGGCTATCGATGTGAGGTTTGTGGGCAAGGTGTGGAGAACATCACCGAATCCGATTTATATCTCAGGTACATTCTGGGTGAAGTTCCCCTCGAAGTCCTCCATCTCCAAAAAGAACGGCATCTTCACTGTAATCCGGCCTTGGCGCAATACATCGATGATCCGCGATTTTCCCCGCCAGAATGCACAGGACCTTTTGACAAACGAAATTTTCCGAAAGAGTATGTTACAAAAGAAGAACGGCGTGTGACCCTTGCATTTCGACGCCTGCAAGCTATCCCTACTTTGGGGATTTCGATTGCGGAGTATCCCTTTTCGATCACCCCAGTTCGACCAGAAGAGGAACAAATCGAGGGATGAATATGCGAGGGTTGTTGAGCGGTTTGCTAATGGGTTGCCTATGTTGCCTGACCGTGTGGGGGGATGAGGTCACAAGCGGCCCGAAAGTGGGCGACAAACTCGAAGGCTTCAAAGCCGATGGGGTTGTCGGCAGCGTTGAAGGAAAGGAGGTCGATTATCTCGCGGAACGAAAAGGAGAATCGACCGTTTTTCTTTTCGTTTCCCAAGCTAATTTTGGCCGCCCCATTTACCGGTTCATGAAATCTCTCGATGCCGAACTGCCCGAAAATACTGCAGGGGTCGCCATTTGGCTGAATGACAACAAGCAGGACGCCAAGGATTATTTGACTCGTGCGGCCAAATCCCTGAACTTTGGCAAAATCAGTTGCGGTGCCTATGGTGATGCCGCAGGGCCAAAAGGTTGGGGGATCAATACCGATGCTCATCTCACCGTTGTCGTTGCTCACGAGGGAAAAGCAACGGCTGTTTTTGCCTACAAGGTCGTGAATGAGACCGATGCCAAACAAGTTGTCGAAGCGATTAAAAAGAAAAAATAGCCCCTCTCTATTTGATGTGGATGAGAAGTCTGATTGATGTGGATGATTTGGCTCCACACACTTTGGAATGATCCAGTAATCCCTTTAGCTATTATTGCTGCTGCTGTTGCTGCTGTTGCTGGAGAAGTTGCTCCTCTGTGTTGTAATCATCGGCTGCAATGGAATTCCGATGCACCACCAAAGTGGGAACATCTAACGGTGAAAGTTGATCGTGCCACATCAGTGACGGGAGCCGATCCAAGGTGCGAGTGGCCACTTTCACACGAATCGTTTCAGTACCCTCACCCCGATAAATTCCCTTGTTGGGGGGGACGTCGGTAAAATCTCGACCGATGGCAACTTTAACAAAATTGTCGTGTATCGGGCATCCGTTCGTTGGATCAAAACCCGACCAACCAATATCGGGAAACCAGACCTCGCACCATGCATGGCTTTGAGAATCCTTGTTCGGTCGGTGGATATATCCACTGACATAGCGAGCAGGTAACCCAAAGGAACGCACAATCGCAATCATCAAATGAGTGAAGTCTTGGCAAACACCCCGACCGCGAGAGAGAACATCATCGATCGGTGAGGAAGCATCGGTGACATGTCGAGCATATTGGAATTTCCCACGAATATACTCGGCCACCTGACAAACCCACATGCCGATCCGCCATCCAGGGTTAGGCTTGAGAGCTTCTAAGTGCGGGGCCAAAAGGGGAGTTTCCCGAACGGGGCCATGAAACGGTAGATAGTCCAAGGTTTCGGTATCGAGTAAATCCGAGTGGAGCGGAAACGTTGCTTGACTCCGCATCGGATCGTTGTCCGAACGTTCGGTGACCACCACACTGGCAGCTAAGATACGAATTTGTTGCTTTGGTGCGAGAAGATTAAAGTGATGAACCCGATTCCCGAAACCATCCACATAACGGAATAATGTAGCTGGTTCGCTCACATCGATTTGAAAGGAATGGCAACGCTGGAAAGCATCGCTTAATGGTTCCATTCGCAGTTCGGTTAACCATTCTCGAACGGGATGCGAGTAATCGATTATGGTTTCGTGTTGAACTTCAAGGATCATTCTTATTCAATCCTCAGTTACCCTAGGGCCTTAGTGAAGCGCATATTGTTTTTGCATCGATCGACTAATCAACGTACAACGATTGAGGCAATCACTGAGTAAACTTTTTAGTTCGGCGTTACTCATCTCCAGATTATCAAGATAGGTCAGTTCATTGACTAATCGCCCCACATGCCGGAGAGCCTCATTATCACTGCGATAAGATAGTTCTCCGCTAATGGCGGTCAGGGAGTTCATCATCGTGGTGGCACAAAAGCGGACCGAGTGGGGAAAATCGAGATTCAACAGTAAAAATTCCAGAACCCTTTCCCCATCGACGCGACTGATATAAAGACGCCGATACGCATCGTATGCTGCACAGGTTTTCAGGACCGCTGCCCAATGCAAGTTGGAAAATACCGTATCACCCGTGTCTTCAACCGGTGAGAGATCGAGTTGTGATTTTAAGACCAACAATAAATGCTGTGCTCTTTCGAGGTAGCGACCTAATTGAATAAAATGCCAGCCCTCATCATGCGTCAAGGTGGTATCGCAAACCCCATGAAATAATTGGGTCCCATTTTGGACCGTTTCGCAAAATTCACTCAGGCTTTCGGTCACTTGGGTTTGAAAATCTCGATCGTTCAAACGCCAGTACAATTTATTTAAACTCCGCCACATTTCCGAAGAAATCGAATCGCGAATACTGCGAGCATTATTCCTTGACCGATTCAAGCAATTCATAACACTACCTTGATTGCTCATGTCAAGGGTCAACCAACGGAGAACGGTGTACGAATAGGACTCACCGAGTTTAGCAGGAGGTGGAGTTTGATTTAAAGAGCGAAACAGATAATTCCATTCCTCACCTTCTTCACTGCCTGTAACCCCGTGTAAATCGAGTTCGAGATGGAAAGTCACATCCAAAGAACGGGCCACTTGCTCGGCTCGTTCGAGATAGCGACTCATCCAAAACAGGGCATCGGCAACACGACTGAGCATGGATTAGCCTCGTTGTATTTGTGCTTGGGAGGAACCTTGTGATTGAGACATTTGCGATTGCGATTGTGATTGAGACATTTGCGATTGAGTTTGAGCGAGGGAACGCTCAGCCAGAACCCAAGTATCCTTGCTCCCCCCCCCTTGAGAGCTATTGACTACAAGACTCCCCTTGGGCAAGGCCACTCGGGTTAGCCCTCCAGGTACGATGACAATCTTCTCTCCGTAAAGGACGAAAGGTCGCAGGTCCACATGTCTTCCTTCTAACCGATTTTCTACAAAGGTGGGGTGAACCGAAAGTTGAATGGTCGGTTGAGCGATAAAATCTCGTGGGTTCGCCTTAATGGCTGCTTTAAAATCTTCTTGCTGTTGTTTCGTAGAAGCTGGTCCTACCAGCATGCCATAGCCTCCCGATTCATTCACTCGTTTCACCACTAATTTATGAATGTTCTCCAGAATATGACTGAGATGAGAGGGGACTTCGGGGCGGAACGTTTCGACATTATTCAGAATAGGTTCTTGACCGAGATAAAAGCGAATAATGTCAGGAACGAAAGGATAAATCCCTTTATCATCGGCGATACCTGTCCCGATACTGTTAGCCAAAGCGACCTTCCCTGCCCGATAAGAGTTAACTAATCCCGGAACGCCCAGAACACTATCCGAACGAAATGTCAACGGGTCCAGAAAATCATCATCGATACGGCGATAGATGACATCGACTCGTTTGCGTCCCCGAGTGGTGCGCATGTAAACTCGGTTTTGATCCACTAAAAGGTCTCGACCTTCCACCAATTCGATCCCCATGCGTTGAGCCAAAAAACTATGTTCAAAATAGGCCGAGTTATACATCCCCGGACTGAGTAGCACAACGGTCGGCTTATCCGAAGTGGGGGGGGAGATGTATTGGAGAACCTCAAGGAGAGCCGCGGGATAATCATCATTAGGAAGCACTTCGTAATCATTGAAAAGGGCAGGGTACACCCGTTTCAAGACTTGGCGATTCGTGAGCATATAACTTACCCCAGATGGGGTTCGGCCATTATCTTCGAGGACGAGATACTCGCCATTGGCAGCACGAATCAGGTCCGTCCCGCAAATGTGAATATAAATCCGTTTAGGAACATTCACGCCGACGAATTCTCGACGGAAATTTTTCCCTTGGATAATCAAATGGGGGGGGATTCGTTTCTCCCGAATAATCCTTTGTTCGTGATAAATATCCCAGAGAAATTCGTTCAGAGCAATCAGGCGTTGCTCCAGCCCGCGAGCGATGAGTTTCCATTCCTGAGCAGGAATAATTCGAGGCACGGGGTCCATCGGCCAAACCCGTTCGATCCCCTCTTCGGCCTGATAAACCGTAAAACCGACGCCATCTTGTCGCATGCTTAAATCGGTCATCGCTTTGCGGCGTCGAAATTCATTGGCCGTCGTTTGTTGTAATCGATGATAAAGGGGTTTGTAATGTTCGCGGGGCTGCAGGTTGGCATCCAACATTTCGTCGAATGCTTCACCAATGCTATATTGCGATAGCAGGTCGGAGGAAGAGGAGGAGGTCGGAGAGGTACTGGGTTCCATTCGCCGGTTTTCCTGCAGTATGCGTAACCTTGTGGCTTATTTAGCGTAAAGCCTGTGCAGATAGGGGGAGATTTTCCCTGAATACCCTTCAAAAATCATAGGCTTTTCAGGCAATTTTCCACGTTATACCGTTCTACGTCAGGAAATTCAACAAGTTCAGTGCCAAATCATGACATTCCTTTGACACCTCTTTTCTTATATCCTAGTTCACAAAGCCCAATCTAAAACCTTTTAGTATTTTTAGTATTATTAAGATTTATGTCATACTGTTTGGGAATTCTCACCCGACAAGGGATTGTCTTTGCTTCGGATTCGCGTACCAACGCTGGGATCGATCAGATCAATACCTCTCGCAAGATGCACACCATTAACATTCCAGGAGAACGAACTTTTGTGCTTCTTTCGAGCGGTAGTTTGTCTTTAACACAATCGGTTCTGACCCTCGCGCAGCAAGAGTTTGAACGAGGCGAGGGCTTAGCCGTGGTACCGAATTTTTATCAGGCAGCCCGATGTATCGGCGAGCATATCCGAACGATCGATAAAATGGATCGGCAATACCTAGAGAAAGATCACATTGCTTTTTCGGTGAATTTCATTTTAGGTGGGCAAATCAAGGGCGAATCGCCTCAACTGTACCTGATTTATGCCCAAGGAAATCCGTTGCAAGCCACGCCCGATTGTCCCTATCTCCAAATTGGGGAAATTAAGTATGGCAAACCGATTCTGGATCGGGGAATACGATACGAGGCCACCAGTTTAGAAGAAGCCGCTCTGTGTGCATTGATCTCTCTCGATTCTACCATGAAATCGAATAAATCGGTCGGTCCGCCAATTGATTTATTGATCTATAAGAATGATGAGTTCGACATTCTCCATCGCACGCGGTTTGAAGCCAACGATCCTCAGTTGATGACGATCCGCTCGCTTTGGGAGCAAAAACTGAAACAAGCCATTCGTGAAATGCCCCCTCTCAATCTTGTCTAATTTTCACGTAATCATTTTTCGCATGGCACTACTGCCTATCCTATTGTCGTAATTGCAAAGGGGTCGTTCTAAACAGTGAGAAAGATCGGCTTGGACTCATTTTTTCTATCCAAGCGTTTATCAGTCGAATAAATTAACCTTTCATTGCGAGGGTGAATATCATGACTCGTGCGACTTGGCTGGTATTGATCGGCTTCGGTATATCGACCCTTTCTGCTGCCGAACCTTTTACCTTCGATCCGAATCCTCACAACCTGATTGGAACAAAAGTGCAAGGGTGGAACCTTCATGTTTCACCCGATGGCCAATATCTGGCCACCGCGCAACAAATCGCAAAAAAGGGGATGGTTCGCCTTTGGGATGTTCAGAAGAAACAACCCATTTTTTCGGTGATGGAACCACAAGGGGTCACTCGCAGCGTTCTCTTTCACCCGAACGGGAAATATCTCATCACGGCCAATACCGATTCGTTTGTACGAATCTATACAGTCCCTCAACTCAAATTGGTTCAAGAATTCAAAGCCCATGAATCGGGTGTGAATGCACTCTCTTTGGATGCCAAAGGGGAAAAACTCGCTACAGCAGGGGAAGATCAACTTGGCAAGGTCTGGGTTTTACCCGAAGATCTATCTCGCGAGATGAAACTATTGGGTTTGGTCGAAGGGCATAGCGATGCCATTTTATCGATCGCTCTCAGCACCAAGGGGGATAAACTCGTCACCGGAAGTATCGATGGAACCGCTCGCACTTGGTTGATTGAGAATAACAAAATCATTCCCAAGATTCGCTACACCGGTCATGAATCCCCCGTAGCGGCCGTGGCCTTTAACAATGAAGGGACAAAAGTTGCCAGCGGGGGGGGGGATCGAAGGTTGCATCTTTGGGATGCCGAGACGGGTCGGCGAGATCGATTCGGCATGGGGCATACTCGGGGCATTACCGCACTGACCTATGCCGATGCCGGAAAAAAAATCATCACCGTGAGCGGGGATGAATCAACCCAAACTCTTGGCGAAATTCGCATTTGGAATGCCTCGGGGCTGACGGCAGGGGTTTTAGGCAACCACGATGATGCGATTCGAGCTGTTGCCACTCGGGGCGATGGCAGCGTCTTCACTTTGGGTCGTGATCGGTTTATTAAACAATGGAACGTGACTACGAAATTATTGCAATCGACGATCTTCCTGACCGCAGAAGAAGAGAGCAACCTTGATCCCATTCCCGTACTCGCCCTAACACGCGATCGTTCCCTCATGGCACTTGGCTCTTTGAGCGGTGAAATCCGATTACTGGATTTGAGGACAGGGGAGTTTCTGGGTACTCTAAAAGGTCATAAAGGTGAAATACTCTCATTAGCATTCGATTCTCAGAATCAATGTTTGGTGAGTTCTGCGGTGGATCGGACCATTCAAGTTTGGGATATTTCCAAAAAGGCCTCTGTTCACTCGATCCCCACACCGGAGGAACTGATTTATTCGCTGGTGTTCACTCCTTCGGGGAAAGAAATCATCACAGTGGGTTCCCAACGTCGTGCCAAAATTTGGACTAAAGAAGGGAAAGAGGTTCAATCCTGGCAGGCAGGTTTAGCGACCCTGACTGCATTGGCTGTTTCTTCGGATGGCAAACGGATTGCGATTGGTGGGCTGGATCGCGTGATTCGTATTTGGAATAGCGAGGATCTTCAAAAAGACCCGATCGAACTCCGAGGTCACGCCGGAACAATCAAATCCCTCGCTTGGTCGAATCAAGATACCTTGTTGCTCTCACTGGGGAGCGATTCCCAAGCTCGGGTTTGGAACCCCAAAGAGAATGAAATTGTTTATACTTACAAAGCAACCGATCGGAATTTGCAGTCTGCTGCTATTTCTCCAGAGGGAACCTATGCCGTTTTCGGAACGAAGACCGGTGGGCTAATCATCGTGGATTTACGCAGTGGATTAGTCAAACACGAATTTGCACAACATCAAGGTTCCGTGAATGCGGTGATGATCTCGCAAGATGGCCAGACGATTTTCTCTGCAGGTGCGGAGGGCACTCTTAAACAATGGAAAGGCGGTGAACCTGCCTTACCTCCCTTAGCGAGACTCGATGAACATAAGGGGGCTATCTCGAACTTGGCCCTTTCTCCGCAAGGAGATCGACTCGCTTCCACTGGTCGTGAGGGTTTGATCCGAATCTACGAAGCCAGCACTCGGAAGCTCCTGCATCAATGGCAAGCTCATGAGAAAGAAATCGTCGCCTTGGCGTGGGATACCGAAGGCAAAATTCTTCTCACCGCAGGGGCCGATCACCTCGTTCGAGCTTGGAGCGATTCCGGTGTCAAAAAATGGGACTATTCGCATCCCTCGGCGGTCACAAGTTTGGCGATCACCTCACAAGGCAAAACGATTGCAATTGCAGGGGAAGATAAGGAGATTCTCTTTCTCGATTTCGATCAGAAGGAGAAATTTCGAGCCAAGACCACTGTGCCCGCCCTGTCGATGGGTTTTAGCCTAGATGGTTCGGAGTTGTATGCCGCGACAGATTGCCTGTTCGTTTCGTGGGATATTGGCAATGGGAAACGAGATAGCCGCTCCTTAGGGGATTTTGTCAAGGAGCAAGAAATCCGCATTATTTCCCTAGCCGTGGCTCATCAATCCGATCAGGTTGCGTTTGTTCAAAAAGGCTTAAAGTCCACCATCCATTACACGATGGGGGACGGTGAAAATCTTACTATCCAAACCCTTCCTCAAGTAGATGATGTGGTGAGTATCGCGCTCTCAAGAAAAGGAGAATATCTTGTTACGGTCGGTCGGGATGGTTATGTGAGTGTGTTTGATTTGCCTACTAAGAATCGGATACGACATTTTCGAGCAGAGGATGGCCCGCTGACTTCGGTTGCGATTTCTCCGGATGGACAAATGATTTTTACAGGCGGGGTCGAAGGAGTCGTTAAGGTGTGGCCCACCCTGCAAGATTCGACCCTGACGGCCGTGGCCGAGTATGGTGCGAACGCACAAATTTCTCCCGATGGAAAAACGCTTTCGGTTGCTCTCGGTGAGAATCTTCATCTGATCCCTACAGATACCGGAACAAATTTTTCCCGTTATTGGGGCGACGGCAAATTAAAAAGAGTGACCTATCAAACGAAGAGCAATCACGGTAACACGATAGCTACGGGGCATGAAGATGGTTTGATCGTGCTTTGGGATGTCTCTACGGGAAAAGAAATCGCCCGTCTCGAAAGTCATTCCCATGCGATTGAATGTTTGGCCTTCGATGCGAAAGGGAAAAAGCTCATTTCCTGTGCCAAGTCGCCAAAGGTCAATCCGCTTGATGAAATCGAACCGACGGAAAGGGTCGCCGAACTCAAACTTTGGGATGTTGAAAAAAGGACCGTGATTCGGAACTTCGATAATGCCCGTCAATCCTCGGTCATCTTATTTCACAAAAACGAAACCGAATTTTTGACCGGTAGCGTGGATGGGTTGGTCCGTGTTTGGAATCTCCAAACTGGTGTAATGACTCAATCCTTCCCCGCCCATCAAGGGATGGAGATTCGCGGCTTATGGTGGGATGCCGATCTAAAAAGATTGTGGACTGCTGCCACAAACTCCTTAAAGCTGTGGAAAAATTTGTCCGGCGATTGTGAAGCAGAATACCCCCTCTCGCTAGGGGGGGGGCTTCACCGAGCAATCCCCTTGCCCGATGGCAAAAAGGTGGTGCTCACAACGCGACAATCCTCCGGCGGGTTGGTGATCTATGAAATCGTCAGCAAGAAACAGAAAGAACTTTCGTTGACGGGACCTTCGGGAGAGATGGCCTTGTCTGCGGATGGGAAATTCCTTTTCGTAGCAACGGGCTATTACTCGCCGGACGTTTCCCTCGGGGCGGGGGGATGGCCCCGTTATGTGACACGGAATTATTCTCTCACAATGGATGATCCTCCGCGTGTCGTTCCCTCAACTTCACTGGCAAGCTATACGACATCGGCGTTCAGTGTGATTCACGTCGAAACCAACGACATTTTGTGCACTTTCTCCACGACTCGACACAAACCGGCAGGCGTCACTCTTTCCAATGATAATCAGAATTTGATCGTTGTGGGGACAGGTCGGACCGTAGAAATGCAAGTGTATCCTATCGAGCAATTCACACGGGTGAAAACCCTGAAGTTCCCGAAACCAATACGGGGACATGCCCTCAGCGAGAAAGAACTTTTTATTGTCGATTCCACGGGAGTTTATTCGTTTCCTATCGATGGGATAGGGGGATTCAAACCTGCTTGGCAATATGAGCAAACAGAACTTACCGGAGACATTCAGCCAACTTGGGATGGAAGAAGTATTTTAGTTCGGTCTAAGACGGGCTTTATCATTTTGGATTCCACTGGAAAAAAATTGGCGGAACTCGATCAAGCGAAGCAGGCAAGTCTTTCTCCGAATGGGAATTGGTTCGTCGTTTTACAAAATCAAGAATATCAGCTTTGGGAACTCCCTTTGGCGAAAAAGGTCGGTAGCTTTTCACAAGTTCCGCAAGATGTAACGGGCATCGCCTTTGACAAGGATAGCAAAAGGGTATTTATGGCAAGTCGGGAAAATGCCATCCAGATTTATGATGTAACAAATCGAATCCTTGAGCCAATCAGCAAGATCAATCAAACTGAGAAAGGCTCCCACGCGATGAGTCTCGGAGGGGATACCTTAATCGAAGCAAGGTCGAACTACGGGATTTTTGTGCATGATCTCCAAAAAGGAAGGCCTATCGCCAGTGGGGGAAATAGTAAGGTCACCCGTGTCATCAGCAGTCAAAACGGCCAATGGATCATTGCCAAAGAAGGAACGAAGAGCATCTTGTGGAAAC
Source organism: Gemmataceae bacterium (assembly GCA_026419115.1). Lineage (GTDB taxonomy): Bacteria > Planctomycetota > Planctomycetia > Gemmatales > Gemmataceae > SKW135. The sequence goes on along the minus strand of JAOAAA010000028.1, from coordinate 16,313 downwards.
GATAATTCCGAACCTCGATATTCTATTTGAGGATTTTCACTATATCGCAGTGAATAAACCAGCCCCGTTGTTGACACAGGCCCCCGAGGGGATTCCTTCACTCGAAGGATCGGTCAAGCAATATATCAAGATCAAATATCAAAAGCCGGCAGGGGTTTATCTGGGGATTCCTCATCGCTTGGATCGGCCTGTGAGTGGCGTGACAATCTTTGCCCGAAATACCAAAGCGGCCTCGAAATTAGCGGTGCAGTTTCAGAATCACACGATTCAAAAAGTTTATTGGGCGATTGTGCAGGGGAAACCCGTTCTTCCCGAAGGAGTGTGGCAGGATTGGCTTTTGAAATTACCCGAAGAATCACGAGCGGTCGTGGTGGAGGCTCAAACGGAAAAAGCAAAAGAGGCGATCACACATTATCGTTTACTTGCCTCCAACGAACAGCACAGTCTTCTCGAACTCAGACCCAAGACGGGGCGCATGCACCAGCTCCGATTACAGGCATCCACACGAGGGTTACCAATCCTTGGAGATGATATGTATGGGGGCCCCCTCCCTTTTGGACCGCATGCGGAATCATACCGCGATCGTGTGATTGCTTTACATGCTCGGGAGCTGAATTGGTTTCATCCGTTCCGCAAAGTGGACATCACCTTGCAAGCGTCACCTCCCGAGTATTGGCCCCAATGGATGCATTCTCTTGAATCGTCATGATCTCGATGATTAGATAATCTGGAACCTATATCAAAGAGAAGATCGCATTGGTTCCGCTAAAGGCTGAGAAAGTCGAGGTCTCCGAAGGTCAATTCGGTTTGCTCGATTGCATGGCGGATACGCTCGGCACTTCGGAACATGTTTCTTTCGCGAAGTCGATCGGCCAGATTTTTCATCCGGTTTAAGTAACGGGTTCCCCGACCCCGAACCGCCGAAAGAACCCTTTGAGAAAAGACTAGATCGACAGCATAATCCGAGGGGAGCAAAGCGACGGCATTGGCAAGGTAACGCTGCACATTCTGAATAGCCACCGGAGAAAGATGGATCCCCGAGCCGTATTCGGGAGTCGTCACTCGAAGAAATCCCAAAAGTTGCTCGATTTGCAACCAGCAATCTTGCGGACATTCCTGAGGAGGTTTATTCCATTTCTCCACAAAGGTGTTGGCCGATATGCCTTTATTCGAGGGGGCTATCGCCGTCTGGCTCAGTGAAATATCACTGGGGTTCATAGTGATAATCCCAGCTAAGTCCGCTAACCGTAAGGGGAGTTTGCCACCCATGCCGTCGGTGGTAATCGAGCCAATAAATCGGACATTGGGATAAATGTTTAGGGTCTCGAACTGAAGATCGGGACGTTGACATAAATTCAGGGCATATTTTCCTGCATGTAAAAACGCAGGCAGTAATCGGGAAAGATAGCGTTCCATTCGCGCGAGATTGGCTTCCACAAAGTGGATGAAATAAATCCCCTTTTTGCCAGATTTCCAATCCATTTCGGCTTGCCGAAGCCGGTTGAGCAGTCCTGTGCTGCCCATCAGGTAACGAGCTTTCGCGGGATCGTATTTCCCCAACAATTCCGTATCGTCCTTCCAAGTGGGTGCCACTTGAATTTCTAGGCTTGCGTTCAAATGACCTAGGGCCGAGGCCAATACGCGATTGGCCAACGCATGCGGATAACCAGCCGGACCCGCTATGAACGTGAACGGGCTTGTTTTTACAGAAATATACAGGTTCGCGGCAAATTCGTTCGAGACGGTCCAACCCAAGGAACGATATTCTTGCACGATCGAACCAATCAAAGGATGTTCATCATTTGGTACATCGAGTTCCTTTGTGGGGCACACAGCAACCACCTCGGGTAAGGAGAATGGCGCAAACGGTTTACTAGTCGGGGCGGGGGGGGGATTCGGAGATGTTGTGGTAACAACGGGGCGAATCGCAGAAGAGACCACCGCAGCGAGGGGCCATTCACTTTGCAATTTTTCAACGAGATTTTTTACCCCTTCGTTGAGTTGTTGTTGGAGTAAGTCAATCTGTTGTTGAAGTGTCGATTTTTGCCCCTGAAGTTGTTCGATTTCGATTTGACCTGCTTTGATCTTTTGAGCGATTTCTTGCTTGAGGTTCTCCCCTTTTTTTTGCAGGTCGTAATTTTCACGAAGAAGCTCTTTTTTAGCGGCCTTGATCTCCTCATCGATTATTTTGGCTCGTTCTTCCATTCGCTTGGCAACCAGCTCTTGGAGGAGTTTTTGACCTGCTTCGGTCTCAAGATAACGATTCCCTGCATTCAGACGTTCCGACTGGAGCGAATCGATTTGGTTCATCAATTGGGAAACACGACGACAGCGCTGACGAATGACCTCGGGAGTCGTGTCCTTGAGATATTCGGGGGCGTTCCGCAAAGTTTTGAGAACATCGTTGGGAATTGGGGTCATTTTGCTCCACTCAACAAACCAATCGATGAGCTTTTGTTGAGGAAGCCGATCGTGCATTTTGTCCGATTTGGCTGTCAATACAGGGCCAAGCAGCACATGAATCGGATTACGGGCAACAAATTCATCATCCGGATTTTCGTGGATGTAAGTGCGTAATTCCAATTTGTATTGCCCCAGTTGATCCTCCGCAAATTCCGAAAGCTCATTCGAGTTACCATAGGGTTCCCATTCAATCGATTCAATCACGCCTAACACATCAATTTTTCGATGTAAGGCAACTCGTCGCAGGGGACCATAGATTTTTTTCCCGACCCGTGTGAAGAAAATTGGCAACACATTTTGATGAGGATTGCGGATCACACCTTTGGGTTCATGCGGATCGAAACTATTCACATCCAACACTGAAGCAATTCGAGTATCGTAGGGAACGACCGCATCGCTGGTAGCGTCCTTCACCAGCGTGGGAGTTTCAAAGGCTAAATACTGAGATTTACCAGGCGTATATTTTTCGTTTTTTTGGGGATGGAGAAGCACCCAATCCCATTCTCGCAGGACACCACGATTCACCAAAAAGACGTAGCCCGGATCGGGGAAAAGCTCTCGGGCATCGCGGAGCATCACTTGTTGTGTGGTACAATAAAGCGGAATCGCACTTCCAACATAGCCCCCGCGCGGGCCGGTGCTGGTCCAACCCGTCACCACCGCTAAAAACTCTTCTTTTGTGGGATCGATATTCATAGCAATTCCTCAGTGTCGCTCGTCGGCAGATTGATTGATAAGAAGTTGCACCCCGTGTGAAGAGCATGATGACTTTGGGGACAAAACCCAAGTCAAGATGAATTCAACCGGATGCACTGAACCAGATGCAGTTAACCTGATTATCCTTTTCCCAGATTAACCTTTACGTTGACACCAAGGGGCACCACAAGGCGGACCGACACCACACCCTCCGCCCAAGGGAAGGGGGGCTGCAGAATGGCTTGAGACCTGAGCCGGTACACTAATGAGACGGCTCAATGTGAATTGTTGACATTTCGGACATTGCAAATTTTCAGAACTCACCGATTGTCGTACCAATTTCTCTTCTCGATGATGACAATTTGTACACTCGTATTCATACAATGGCATGTTCCATTCCTCCTAACACTCGTTAGAAAGAATTATAGGAATTTGCCGTTCAAGATTCACGATTCTTGAACGACGACCAAATTCTCTTCCGGAATGAGGTCGATTTTTCTATTCAAGAAAAGACCAATGGTCTTGACATTCGTTCTCAAATGAGAAGAAAATTGACCGACCCGCAAGCGCGATACTCCTTTCGCAAAAACCAATGGAAGTAATAACTGATCGCTGGAATGTTCATCCACACAAGCCCCTTGTTGATAATGTCGAATCGCTTGCTCACAGGCTTCATGGGCGACTTTTTCTGCCGTCTTACCTTTGGCCCCCACGCTATCAAACAGAGCAGGAACACGCCCCTCGACCGTGACGGCAACATAGCTCCCCGTGGAATGGTGCCATCGTTCTATGCGTGAAGAAAAGTTCCGTGTGACCTTCCGAATTTGGCTTTCCGCTTGGTTGAGTTGCCTTTGGCCGATGTGTTCCGGTAAATTGGCAACCGCACTGAGTATCTCGAACCGATCACGGACAGGTTCTAGAGCCTGTAAGGGGGCAATCGAAGAACACGGTTGCAGATGAGCGATAATCAGCCCCCCCCCTTTGGGATAAAAGCCGATCCGCTTTAGTTCCAATCGAACATCTAAACCCATTGAAGCTAACCAAGCACGCCAAGTGGTTTGGAGAAAGTGGAATGAGGGGGCCTTGTCGTTGTGCGTTCCTCCTTCGATGATGATTTCGGAAGCACAGCGAGCATTCCACATCAGGGGTAAATAAACCGTCTGTAAGACAAGGCTCGTTGCGCCGGCGGTTCCAATCGAAAAATGATAACGACCAGAAACCACCTCATTGGGATAAAAAAACAACTCACTCGAACCGAGTTCTGCCCCTTGGGTTTTGCCATGACAGATTTGAGCGGCTGCCTGCACACAGGTTAGATGTTGGGGACGTAAACCAGGTTTCGGAAGCCGATTTTTCCGGATGTTATACATGTGAAAAGGCCGATTCAGAAGAATAGCCAAAGACAAACTCGTGCGCAGAATTTGCCCGCCACCTTCCCCTTCCGAGCCATCGATTTCGATCAATTCTTGATTTCGCATAGGAAAACTCATTTTAATCAAGAGCGACAAATTGCCATCCAAGTTCACTCATTCAATCAAGTCATTCCGATTCCTTACACGAGGGGTTGCTCTCTTTAGGTAGTTAGTCGGGTCAGGGCGAATCCGAAAATCCCAACCTTGTGAACATTCCCTTCTTGTGTACCTCTCTTAGAATAACCGAAATGGATTTGGGAGATATTTGCCACATGGCCAAAGCCACGCGAGTTGAAGAACTATCGCTTGTTGACCTCCAAGCCGAAGCCGGCGAGATTCGAAAAAAAATCAATCGTTTTCGGACATCCCTAGGGCGGTTCTTTGTCCAAAAGCAAGAAATCATTGATTTAATGGTGGTGGCCGCGGTGGCTCAAGAACCCCTGCTGTTAGTAGGTCCGCCCGGAACGGCTAAATCCGATCTCGTGTTGAAATTCAAAGATGCCCTCGGTGTCTCGGAAGAAGATTACTTTGAATATATGCTCACCCGATTCACCGAGCCAAGCGAAATCATCGGTGCCATCGATATCGCCAAACTCCGAGATGGTTCCTACATCCGCAGGAAACAAGGGAAACTCCCGACGGCCAGAATTGCCTTCTTAGACGAAATCTTCAAATCCAATAGTGCGATTCTGAACATTCTTTTGACGATCATCAACGAAAAGAAATTCTATCAGGACGGGGTTCCCGAACCGGTGCCGCTTCGAGTTCTGTTCGCAGCGACCAACGAAATTCCCGAACAGGGTGAATTGGCTGCTCTGAAGGATCGATTTGTTCTCAAAGTTCAATCGCGCTCGGTGCAGGATGATTATTTTGCAGAACTGATCGATGCAGGGCTTCAGAACGAAGCCTATAAAAATCTCAATCAAAAGCCTTGGGTCGAAGGGCATTGCACCTTGGACGATTTGCTCAAAGCGAATCGCTATTTAACCTTGTTGTTCGGGCGAAAGCTAGGGGACAGTCGAGGCGAGGAACAGAACGATCGCAAACTGTTTTTCCCCGATGATGTTTTTGCAGAATTCAAGCGTTTGGTAAAAACTTTAGTGCGAGAAGATCGCATCTTCATTTCCGATCGGAAGCTCGTGAAACTTTATAAGCTCTTTCGTGTCCGCTCGTGGATTTTTTCTGGCGGAACCGTGACCCGAGACGATCTCCGCTTGCTCGCCTACTTGGGTGAAACTCTGCAAGAGATTGAGCATCTTCGAGAGAAAGTGCCTCAGTTACTAGGTGAAGGTTAATTTGGCTGGCATATCTTCGAGAAAAAAGGCTTTAACGACTTCAAGGAAGCGGGATATTCCGAAATTCAAACGGAATTTTGATTTCTTCAAAGGCTCTAGGGAGCCGATATTGCACCTTCCAATCTGCCCCCAATTCACCGACGGTCCCCTTGAAAATATATCGTGTTTCATTCTGCTGACTTTCGCTTCGAGAGGGTGTAATTACCTTGCCCGAGGGAGAGATCAGCTCCAGTGTGTTTCGCTCAAAGGGGTTTTCAAACGATTCCCAAACAACATCCTTAGGATACTCATAGGCAATATCGACCGTAAGATCGTTTCCGGTTTTGGACCATTTTTTGATAGTGAGCATGACGTTGGCATCCTGCGGGGTCAGGAGTTTCCCATTGCTCGGATTCAGTTGGTGAACAATCCAATTTCGACTGATGGTCAAATGAACTTCCCCCTTGAACGAAATCGATTGGGCCGCCCGCGCGACTTGAGAAAAGTTCAAATTCAATTGAGCAGTTCGACCTTCGACCAGATAACGTGTGGCCGAGGAATCGGTCCGCACGGGTGTTCCCGAGTCGGTTTTGGCCTCTGATGCACGAAAAATCGAATCGGAACGAAACACAAGCAGACTCGGTTCCCAAGCCAGTTCCATCGTCAGGTTACCGGTGCTTTGCTGCGTGGCTAGGTTGCGACGAATGTTGATAGTACTCGGACTTAAGCGAAAAGGTCCACGGATCACAGATATATTCTCTGAATCGGACTCAACCAGAGCGACACCCGAACCCGTCAGCTCGACCCGACAGCGAGTCTGTTTCGCAATCGAATCTAGGGCTTCCCAAAAGGGTTTTTTCTGCCAATCCAAAGTGATTCGACGATCGGGATTTTGTTTCCCTAAATCTAAGGTGAGGCCTGTCTGTTCACGAAACGAGTCCGCCAAATTTTTGAGAGAAATTTCTTTCTCTGAAAGGATAATGGTTTTTGACGGTAAATCGGTGAAGGTTTGAGACCAACAAGGATGAGTTCCCATACACAAGGACAGGAGAACAAATCCCAAAAATGATTGACGAAGTGTCATAGGAATTTCAGAGAATCGGGTGAGAGCCAGAGAAGGTAGGCGAACTTAATCTATTTTATGCAACTCGATCCGCAGGGGTTGACCTTCGATTTCTAAATCCACCGAATGGGTTTCGGAAGTATGTCCCCAGACCTTGGTCAAAGTTTCCTCTGCAATGTAATCCTTGAAGTTCCACAGGGCCTCGCTAAGGCTGGGAGAGGTGGTTAACAAGGTTAAGGCAATTCGATCCTCGATATTCAACTCTGCTTTCTTCCGGAGATCGTTGACCGCTCGAATGACCTCGCGGGCCATCCCCTCTTGGGCAAGCAGGGGAGTGATTTTTGTATCGATCATCACTTGAGTACCGGAATCCTCCGCACCGGCGAAGCCTTCGGGAGCAGTCATGGTGAACTGAAAATCCTCTTCGTTGAGGGTGACCCCTGCGATCGAAACCTCGCCTTTGCGAAGCTCGGCTTTGAGTTCGAGAGGGTCTCGTTTGGCCAATTCTGCCTGAACCTCTTTCCCTTTGGCACCGATTTTACTCCCTGCCGTTTTCATCTGAAGTCGGAATTCGGCCTTCAGTAAGTTCTCGGTCGTGAAGGTGATTTTTTTGATATTCAACTCATCCTGAATCTCGGATTGAAATTTCTCGATGGCCTTTTGCACCTCGGGGCTACTCGGTTTGATGATTATCTCCCCAAGCGGTTGCCGATTTTTCACCTTGGCGATGTTCCGAGCGGCCCCCCCCGCAGTGACGACTCGCATGGTCACTTCTACAGCGTGACCTAATTCGGGGTCAATCTGGCTTGGATCGGCAACGGGATATTCAGTCAGGTGAATCGATTCTGGGTCCTTTTCGGTACGGATATTTTGATAGATCGCTTCGGTGAAGAATGGGATGATTGGGGCACAGAGCTGGCATAATTTCACCAAAACCGAATACAGGGTTTGATAGGCACAATCGCGATCGAAACCGGCTTTCGCGAACCTTCGGCGAGACCGACGAACGTACCAATTGCTCAAATAATCATCCAAGAACTTTTCGCAAGCAAGGCAGAATTGAGCGACATCATAACTTCGGAAAGAGTGATTGGCGACTTCAATCAACTTTTGCAATTCCGAGATAATCCAACGATCAATATCGGGTCGGTCTTTCAAAGGAATCGAGGGCATGAGAGGATCGAAGCCATCCGCCCGAGCATTGTTGGTAAAAAAGGCGTAGCAGTTCCAGAACTTGATGTGGAATTTCGCACGGATTTCGTTGGCAGGCTTGGGGCCGAAATTCAAGTTGGATGCGGGATTCGTTCGGGCATATAACCATCGGCAGACATCGGCACCCATTTCGTTAGCGGCCACCTCAAACGGGATCGAGTTCCCAGCACTTTTGTGCATCTCCTTTCCGTTTTCATCTCGGACAAGACCATGACCTAACAGAGTTCTGAAAGGAGGTTTGCCGTCACTCATCATCGTGGACATGGTGAGCAGGGCATAGAACCAATTTCGGAACTGTCCGGGAAAACTCTCGACGATGAAATCTGCGGGATACCATTTTTGCCAATACTCGCGGTCGGTATTGTATTTCATCGTGGAGAAGGCAACGATCCCTGCATCCAACCACGGGTTCCCAACGTCGGAAATACGGCTCATCAGATTTCCGGTTTTAGGATTGCGAATTTTCACCCGATCCAGATAGGGGCGATGCAGACTGCGCCCCTCGATGGCTTCGATTCCTTCGACGGCCCGTTCCATCAACTCTTCTCGGCTGCCGATCACCTCGAAATCACCGGTCTGCTCATCAACCCAGATAGGTAATGCCAAGCCCCAAAATCGTTTTTTCGAGATCATCCAATCGCCCATATTCCAGAGCCAATCGCGTTCTCGTGCCCGACCATTCAAAGATTCAGGAAGGAAATTGACTTGGTTCACCACTTTCATCACTTCGCCTCGAAACCCTTCTTCGGTATTTCGTGGCCCCATATTGATAAACCACTCATCGACCAAGCGATAAAGTAGCTCCGTTTTACAACGCCAACAATGGGGATAACGGTGGACGTATCGTTCTGTGGCAAAGAGTCGGTCGTTCCGTTTAAGAAGTTCAAATACGGTCTCAGCTGTGGATTTATCCGAGGCATGCAGCCCAGTCAACGGGCCGAATCCATCGAGAAATCGACCATCTTCACCGATCGGGGCAATGGGAGGAAGCTGATTCTCTTTCCCCCAAACAAAGTCGATTTGCCCGCAGCCCGGCGCAGTATGAACAATCCCCGTCCCCTCGGATTCCGTAACATGATCCCCTCCGCTTACGACCTTATGAGCATTGGCACCGGTAATGGCCGAGGCCCAATTTTGTTGCTTGACAACACGCGCGACTTCCTCGGGATAACCATAGGGGAAATTTTGTGCCGGTAGATCGTCAAACGGCCCAATGTACTCCCAGCCGAGCATCTCTTGGCCGAGTATTTCGCCGATGATCGAAAAGCCTTCTTTGCCTGCTTTTTCCTTGAAGATTTGTTCAATACTCTTGAGATGCGGCACGCCCTCGATCCACTCTCGTTTCGATTTTTTGCCACCTGCCTTGGGGGAATCGTCCTCATCAGAATCACTCGATTCCATACGGTTGAGCTTGAAAGCCCCTTTGGAAACGTAGTAGATTTCATCCTTCAGCTTGACTTGCAAATAAGTGAGCTTCGGGTTCACGGCAGCCCCGACGTTGCTGGTCAAGGTCCAAGGGGTTGTGGTCCAAACAAGGAGATTTTCCTTGGGGCGATTCTTGAGCGGGAGTTTAACGAAGGCCGAGCGATGCTCAATCGTTTTATAGCCCTCTTTCATCTCCTGCTCAGAAATACCCACACCACAGCGACCGCACCAAGGCATAACATCGAAGCCTTTATAAACCAGACCCTTTTGATGGCACTTTTTCAAAAACGACCAAATGGTGACGTTATTCGTCTCCGACATGGTGAAGTACGATTTTCGTTCATCCACCGGTTTGGCCCAATCTTCATCGGTCCGGTCCCAATCCATCCAATAGCCAAGGCGAATCGATTGTTCAGTTTGAACTCGAGCAAACTTGTTCACTCGATCTTTGCATAATTGAACGAATTTTGCGATCGAGGCTTCGGTATCTCCCTCGACGAGGTTTTCGATGTCTCGTTTGGATTTCAGACCCAGTTCTTTTTCCACCTCGACTTCGACCCATAACCCTTGGCAATCGAAACCTTGTTGATACCGAAGTTGATGCCCCGTCATGGCAAAATAACGGTTGTACAAATCCTTATAGGTTCGTCCCCAAGCATGGTGAACCCCCATGGGATTATTGGCAGTAATGGGACCATCGAGAAACGACCATTGTTTGTCGGAGTGAGCATTTTTGGCTTTGCACTTCTCGAAAATTTGGCTGGCCTCCCAAAAGCGCAAAATATCCTCTTCGAGTTTTGAAAAATCGAGGTCTTTCGTCTCAACTTTGGCAAACAATGGCATCGTTTCTTTTCCCTAGATTGAACAATCAAAACCTTTATTTTATTAAAGATGAGGTACAAAAGAATTGTCGAGTTGTGAACTCTCGAAAGCCCGAAAATGGTAACAGAAACAGCAAATTCATCCTCGCATCATCTAAATCTCTCCGAAAATTCCTTAGACCCAACCGATATGAGAAACAGAGAGATTCGAGAAATTTCCGAGACCAAGTTAAGAGATGTTTTGATATATCCTCAGAGATTGGGTGTGCAAACATAAACTCCGCCCTTGGGACATCAGCTCGGTCGTCACTAGATCACTCCGAGTGATTTTGAGGCTCTGGAAAAACTCAGAGGAAATTTAGCGACGATGCTTAGGCTCGATGAGATCGATATAGGTCATGGGAATCAGCAAGAGAATTAGGCCTGCGATGCTAGCTCCGATTATTGCCAAGAGTTTGGGTCTTCCTGGTTTGCACGCGCCGACAATCCCTAGGATCAACCCAATGAGAGCTCCCGGTAGTGCCAAACAACTGGTTGTACCGGTGTAAGCGGGAAGGTCTTTCCGAACACTCAATCCCGAGCACATTAAGAAAAGCGCTGCCACAGAAAAGGCTAATGAGAGGGTTCCCGTGGGGTTCGATCGACGATCCAACCCGCGAAATTCTCGTTCCTCGCGGCGCTCTTGTCGAATTTCGCGGCGTTCTTTTTTTACATCTTGAATTTCATCCTCATCGACAAATGCGAAGGGATTAAATGAGTTCGGATCGGGCATCGGCATCGGGATCACGATCGGGGGAGGAAAACGCTGGATATTCGCAGGCTCAGGAGGATTGGGAGGGAGGGGGCGTCCCTCCATGGGGAGTTCAAATTTTCCTTGGCAGCTCTTGCAGATATAGACCCCCGTTGAGGAAGGTTTATCGGTCTTGAGACGAGCTTGACAATGTGGACAAACGATAATCATGGCTATTCTCGCATCGATATGAGAATGTGGATATTATCTATCCTTAAGGGACAAAACAGAAGGGATTTTCTCGCTCGGAATTTGAGAATTTATTCCTTGTGCTGGGTTGTAGATTCTGGTTGAGAGCTTACCGAGCTGAGTTGTGTTGTGGATTCAGGCTGATGGTTTTTAAAATCGGAGGGTCGATTGGGAATGGTAGGGAGCATCAATATCGTCGTGATACCGACACAGGCTAAAAGACCAATGACAATTTTCACCCAGATCGGCAGACTCGAAAAAAGGATCGAGCAGGTTACCACAACGACCACCGTAGAGATGGAGAGAATCTTGATGGGTTTGCGAATCCCCCGATAAGTTTCCCAATCGTGCAGAAATTTCCCAAAAAAAGGAGAACGAAGCAACCACCGGTGAAGCCGAGGGGAAGAGCGAACAAAGCAGTAACTCGCACAAATCAAAAAAGGAGTCACCGGTATTCCGGGAGCAATCGCACCGATCCAAGCGAAGCCAACAAACACAAGACCAGCACACACCAATAAGAATCGTCGAATCCCAGTCTGAACTTTTGGCATCGGGAATTTGTTTGGAATGCAGGTCTGTGGTGATAGTAAAAGTTTAGGGATCAAAATTCACATTGTCTTGCATGCATTATCGAAGATGTCCCACGAATCATTTGGGGAGCAACGAAAGTTCTCTGCCTGAAAGTCGTCGGCTCTCGGTTCAGACATCGTGAAGGATAAAAAAAGTTTTGAACAAAGCACAACGAATTCAGGCGAAAAGAGAAGGAGACGGGGGATTTTTTTGCGATGCGAAGGTGAGATTGATTGGGGAGTCTTTCGCGTGAGGGTACCAGATATGGATTTCGAAACCGATAGTTTATGTTTTTGATACGAAGATGATTTTCGTTGGAGGAAGCGGGGAGAACTTAACTTCTGGTGGAATAGTGCGTTTGATAGGTAGGGGTTGGTTCCAAACGACGTACTGCCGTCTCGGCACATTCAAGTAATCGGTGAAGTTCTTCGGTCGCAATCCGTGCGGAAAATTCATCATCTGCGGATTCCAGTCGATCACGAGTGACCGAGAGATCAATAATCAGGTCACGCAGCCAGATGAGATTTTTGTGTCGGTTATTCATGGTCATTTTTCCTCTGATGTTTGGATGCGTCAGGTAACGCGAATGCGATGCCAAACGAAAATTTATCTCGAAATCGCCTAGTCCCAACGATCGTATCGATTGATTAGGGGGCATTGCGTCACCTTTACAATCGAGCGTTGTAAGTTCACCAACTTGCTAGAGAAAAAATGACAATCCCAACTTCTTAAGGTCCGGTTATTGCAAAAATATCAAAGGGCGAAATTGAGAACTCAGGCAATTTTTATTCCTTTTACCAATTCGTACTTTTTCAACAAATGTAGCGATAATTCGCTTGACGTGGTTGGGTAAATCTGCGAATCTGACTAGTAGGGATATCCTTCGAGTGAGTGCAACCATGCGATATTATACTTGTGATAATTGTGGAAAAGACCTCTCGAAAACCGATTCTCTCCGTTACACAGTAACGATTCACATTCAACCCAATCTCACTGCCCCTCCGATGGAAAGTGAAGACTTGGCAGAGGATTCGATCGGGGCCTTTGCAGACATGCTGGCTGATGACGAGACCCCTTTGGAAATTGAACTTCCGAAAGCCCATACCCTTGAATTAGATTTATGCCCTCACTGCCAAAGTCGATTTTTGGCCGATCCTCTTGGTCGAGAAAATCGTAAAATTCGATTTAGCTCGAATTAATTACCCAGAAGGAAATCATTGGCATGTGGGTTCGCCTGTTTTGTGGTGTTGCTTCTACCCTTAGACCAAGTCAAATTGCCGAGAAATTATCTCAACTTGAAAACCAATGCCAAATCCATTTCACCGGCGACGATCTTGGTTGGAAGAGCGCCGAGATTCGCTGGCCGAGCGGCTCTCCCCTCTCTCTCGAACGCTATCTCACCCAAGAGGATGATCTTCGTCCTGAATTGAACACTTGGGCTGCCTACTTGGAAACCTTGGATTATTCCCCGCATTCCATCTCTTTGATGGAACGGGTTATTCAAACGGTTGAATTAATCATCTTTAGAAAACCATTAGACCATTCCAATGAAGTGATATTGGACCAAGTCATTTCGGAATTGGTACAAATGTTCGCCCAAAACGCCGATGGTATTTTCCAAATCGATGGGGAAGGTTGGTACAACGCCCAAGGAGAATTATTGATTCCCGAATACTAAGCAGAAGATCACACCTATGGGGGATTCTCGGGAATACTCGGAGGATCGGCACCTTTATCAAGATGAGCTTGACTCTCCGAAAAACGGGAATAGTGGGATAATTTGATCCCTATTGAAGCGATTTTGAATGTCTAATTTGAAAGGATTTTGAAAGTCTGTGGTGTTTCGCAATCCCGTTCTGTTTCTGATTTACGGATTCGGTAGACTAATCTTATCGCTGCTCGCAATTGTCCCCAAAAAGATTCGATTCTAGGAGTAACTTCCTTGGAGAAATTTTCAATGAACACGATAACCGTACCGCTCGAACAACGCCCCGATGTGCATGGAAAAGCCTTTCGGATCAATATGGATCATCGACGTTACGGAACCTTCGCCGAGATCGGGGCGGGCCAAGAAGTGGTTCGTTGGTTTTTTCGAGTTGGTGGAGCGGCAGGGACCGTTGCCAAATCGATGTCGGCCTACGATATGACGGTTTCCGATGCCATTTACGGACATGCCGATCGTTATGTTTCTCGAGCGCGCCTCGAATCGATGTTAGATCATGAGTATCAGCTCAATATCCAACGATTATCCGACACTCGCGGGGATACCTCGGCCTTCTTTGCCTTTGCCGATACCGTCTCGGCTCGAAATTACCAAGGAACGAATTATTGCCATGGTTGGATGGGGGTACGCTTTCAGGTCTATCCCCGTGATCAAGCCAGCCAAATTCTCATTCATGTTCGCTTGCTGGACCCTTCAAACGTGCTTCAGCAAGAAGCGATTGGTATCATTGGCGTGAATCTCCTTTATGCCGCTTTCTTCCTCCATCATGAACCCGATCAACTGATTGAATCCTTAATGGATGGCCTCAATTCCGATCGTGTTGAAATCGACATGATCGAGTTTTCGGGGATCGGCTTCCGTGCGGTTGATAATCGTCTCATGAGTTTGAACCTCGTTCAAAAAGGTCTCAGCAAAGCCGCTATGTTTGGACCGGATGGCAAGGTGATGTTGCCTTCGGAGTATTTTTACAAACGGCCCGTATTGGTCCAAAGGGGATCGTTCCGCCCCGTCACGCATGTGAACTTGGATATTTTCCGAGCAGCGCGGGAACGGTTCCTCAAAATGTTGCCCGAAGAGGATCAATCCCGTTTGGTGAGTATTGCCGAGATCACGATGCGAAATCTCAAGGCCGATCGTTCGGCGCCCGATACCCGAGATTTTCTCAGTCGGGCCGATTCTCTTTCTGCTGCCGGTCTCACGGTATTGGTGACCGATTTTTCGGAATTCTATAAGTTGGCTGCCTACTTCCGACAACTCACATCCAAACGGGTGGCAGTGGGATTAGGTGCGGTGACGATCCCCGAATTGTTTGACCCGAAATACTACACGCATCTCGATGGGGGCATTCTCGAAGCGCTTGGGAGACTCCTCCGCAACGATCTGACGGTGATCGTTTATCCTTACATCGATCGCCAAACCGGAGAATTACTTACTGTCCAGAATCTGCGTTTCTCGGAGTCTATTCAACCTTTGTACGAATATGCAGTGAAGAACGGGCGGATTGTTGATGTCGATTCTCATTCTTTGGAATGTTTGAAGATAGATTCCCGAGATGTTCTAAGAAGAATCGCCAATGGAGATGAATCTTGGGAAACAATGGTGCCACCGAATGTGGTGAAACTCATCAAAGCTCGCAACCTGTTCGGTCATCGCCCTGCCTAAGGTCAGAATTGATGAATGCGACCGCGACAAGCTTGGATTGGCAACTCTCCGGAAACGTCGTTATGGTCACATTTATTCACCAATGCGAAATAGGCCCTTTGGGAACATGGATGTTGGCATCCATGGCATCGGCTTCGTTCCAACCGGGTGGGGGACCTTTTTCGGAGAGTTGGGCGATAATATCATCCAATAACTTCGGGGTATCAATCATCACCAGTTGATGTTGAATTTGCTTACCGGTTTTGAGAGCTTTGCAATACCACACAGCCATTTTGCGAAATTGTAAGCATGCGGCACGTTCGCCACGCCATTCTGTAACGCGCACAAAATGGCGTTTCATCAAGTTCAAGCGTTCTTGATAAGTCCCTCGGGGTCCGGGGTCTCCTTGTTGTGCCCATCGTGTTAATTGCCGGAAAAACCAAGGGTTCGATAAAGCCCCTCGACCGATGGCCACGGCATCGCAACCAGTGTGCGAGATCATTCGATGGGCATCTCGAATGGTTCGGACATCTCCGTTTCCAATCACGGGGATTTTTTCGACTGCCTCGACCACTTGACGGATACCATCCAGATTCACCGTTCCCGAAAATCCCTGTGCTCGGGTGCGACCGTGAATCGTAATGGCTTTCACACCGATTTGTTCAAACTCTCGGGCAAAGTAGGGGGCCGTGAGTTGTCGCTCATCCCAGCCGAGACGCATTTTCACCGTGACCGGAATTTTGACGGCTTCCACCACCTTACGAACTAGCTCTACGGTGGCGCCGGTGGTATCGCACATCATGGCGGACCCTCCCCCCGTTTTCACGACCTTGCGCACGGGACATCCCATATTAATATCGATAAGGTTGACCCCCAACGATTCTACATATTGTGCAGCAGGGACAAGATATTCCGGCTCACTTCCATAAAGTTGCACAGAAAGGGGACGATCCTCGGCCGTGGTGGCAAGCAATTCAAGGCTTTTCTGTGATCCTTGAAGTATGGCACGAGCATTTACCAAATCGGTAGTACAT
>JAOAAA010000289.1 GCA_026419115.1 Gemmataceae bacterium | reverse complement strand
GTCCAGAGGGAGACCAGCCCGCAAGAGCTTCAATTCGGCCATGCTCATTCAAGCATGGAAATCTGGGTTACAAGCTGGACAAAGCTGAAGCCAGCTGAGGCTTCAATTCGGCCATGCTCATTCAAGCATGGAAATAACCCCAACCAACCCCCGGGCAACAGTGAGGGGGAAGCTTCAATTCGGCCATGCTCATTCAAGCATGGAAATACTGGCACAAGGAGACCGCCATGGAAATCATGGCCTTGCTTCAATTCGGCCATGCTCATTCAAGCATGGAAATAACTCTAAAAACTGCTGGGTCTTAGCAGAAGTCCGATCGCTTCAATTCGGCCATGCTCATTCAAGCATGGAAATACGGTTATTCTCGGGCCAGCAAACTAGAAAAACTAGGGCGCTTCAATTCGGCCATGCTCATTCAAGCATGGAAATCCTCACCAATAAAAACCCAATCCGCAGGCACACCAGAGCTTCAATTCGGCCATGCTCATTCAAGCATGGAAATGTTTTCGTTCACTGGAATCAAAACCGACGCGAAAGCTGCTTCAATTCGGCCATGCTCATTCAAGCATGGAAATATGAGAAAGGAATTTGTTTACACCCCGTTGTCGGGCAGGCTTCAATTCGGCCATGCTCATTCAAGCATGGAAA
>JAOAAA010000288.1 GCA_026419115.1 Gemmataceae bacterium | reverse complement strand
TCTCGTGGGCTCGGAGATGTGTATAAGAGACAGACATTATCCATTCGTTCGATCAGATACCGATCGACAAACAATTCTCGCCGAGAACCAATGTCGCGCACTGGCCGATCCAAAGGCATCTTGGCCAAATAAATCGAGGTCTTTCCTTCGTGTGAGGAATAATAGCTCATCCAAAGTTGATCTTGATACAGCACCAAGCCGGGATAGCTGGTATCGCCTCCTGAGGGGAGTGTGAGAAATTCCGTCAGCTTGCCTTCTTTCGGATCGAGCCAACAAAGGGAAGTGCGTACTTTCTTATCGAGCAAGCGCACGGCTGCCAGCCAACGGCCATCGGGCAACTGAATCATGTGTGGTCCACCGATTTGTACGCCGAGGTCTTTCCATTCCCACTTGGTGTAAGGGGCCTGCGCGATGCCTAGCAACGCGGTATTGAGTTTCGGTCCGGCTCCATCGCGGCGGAGCAGGCAATAGGCAGTATCCCCTTCAAAAACAATCGAGGTTTCATTTGGATAGCCCCCTTCGAGGAGTCGATCCACCAGCGTTTCAAACTTTTTGCCATCCTTGCTGACGTAAAGGCGAAGCAGACGTTCCTTTCCACAACCGTAACCGATGCTATAAGCGGTCCCCTTATGCCCTGTCTCTTATACACATC
>JAOAAA010000287.1 GCA_026419115.1 Gemmataceae bacterium | reverse complement strand
TCCTTACCCCGAGCGATTGCTTTCACTTTTGACCGAAGTAGATCGGAAACGCTGTGAGGTGCGCCCCCAAAAGGTTCAGGAAATTGATCCTTCACTATTCACAGAGTTAGGTGCCCAAGATATTTTGTTTATCGATTCCTCGCATGTGGGGAAATTAGGAGCCGATGTCAACTATCTTTTCTTCGAGGCGATTCCTCGGATCGGTTCGGGGTGTTTCGTTCATATTCACGATATTCATTGGCCTTTCGAGTTCGACCAAAGTTGGTACGAACGAGGCATCGCATGGAATGAACCTTACTTTGTGAGAGCTTTTTTACAGTTCAATCGAGAATTTTCCATTTTTCTGTGGATGAGTTATCTTCTGAATTCTCATCGTGAAAAGACAATCGAATTATTCCCGCAGGGAGTAGCGGAACCGGGCAGTGCCATTTGGTTACAACGGAATTAACCCGCACTTGACTCGAAACAAAACACACCGGTTACTTGAAGGATGTAATTTGATTTGATGTGATTTGATGTGAGTGTGTTCGCTGAGTTGAATAGGAATTCTATCACTAGAACATTTATTTGAATCATCAAGACGATGCTGGAAAAGGAATTGTGCATCTCAACCAAAGAGAGATGAGAGCCAATAGGGTCTGTCTCTTATACACATCTGA
>JAOAAA010000286.1 GCA_026419115.1 Gemmataceae bacterium | reverse complement strand
CTACTTCATCATGGCTTGGCTTGTTGATGGTCGTTCTTTGCTGGCAGATGAATCCACAGGCCCATTAAGTGAGATTTTCGAGTATCAATCTTTACCTTCTTCCTCAGAAGAAAATTCGGAAATACCAATGGCCCTTCCCGTGACCGAAGATAATGAACATTCTTAATCTCGCAAAGATGTGAAATGTGAATTTGGTGAAATTTTTCATCGGGTGAAATTTCAATCGGGTGATGTGGCAATTTAGTGAAATTTCAATCGGGTGAAATAATCAACTTTATAAATCGTTCACAAGTCTCACCTCTGGGATTGTGCAAGGTGAATAGTTAATTTAGCGAAGATATGATCGACGTGGTCATGTTTACCTACAGCGGATGAGAGAATCAGTATTTTTGCCGGACTGAGTTGATGTTCAATTGGGAACCTAACTGATCGTCAGCCGACCAATTTCCATCCCAATCTAATTATTCTAATTTCTTACCCTTACATATTTTTTTCACAAACCTAATACATTCGCTCGGCTCGTCAAAATCGAATATATTTTATCCAAAATTGAGTCGATAATTGAAAAGAGACTGTGGAGATTTGAGATACCATCGGCAGGGACGTTCGATGTTACGATTTCAATCATTCAATAGCAAATCGAAGTTAAAGGAATTACTTCGCCTTGCGATGTGTTCTGGCC
>JAOAAA010000285.1 GCA_026419115.1 Gemmataceae bacterium | reverse complement strand
CTGGCCTGGTAGTCTAAAAGGGTTTGTTGAGATTTTTCTTCCCAGCGCAGCTCGAATCACTGAAACCTTCGAGTTTCTAAGAAATCATGGGAGAATTTGTTCCGCAGCGAGTAATTGGATCGCGTTTCTGACGGCCTGAACGGTTATCTCAATTTCAGTATCGGTATGGCACGCGGTGAGCCAACCTCCGAAACCAGGCATATCGACACCATTAAGAAGCAGAGCCTGACGAAAGGCAAATTTGAATCGAGGGTCACTAGGACCGTCGAGCTTTTCTAGATTCCCATCATAAGGGATAAAGCCGTTGGCATCATCTGTTGCCATTTCGGGACGAGGTCCATGATAGTCAGGCAATAATCGAAACATCGAAAAATCTCCATAAGCAATCCAAGGAAGATTTTCACGATGGAACATATCATTAAGACGATTGCGTAAATTTTTGCCCGCGCGGTTGGCCCACTCGCAGGGGCTGCCTGTGGCAACTTGCTTTAACGTGGCGATGCCCGCCGCGGCAGAGAGGGGATTGCCATTATAAGTGCCGGGATGACGAACCTTCATCTTGCCGGGCCGCGACTCAATAGCCGAGAGAATTTCTCGCCGACCAACGACCGCCCCTCCGGGAAGTCCCCCAGCAAGGATTTTTGCCAAGGTGGTTAAATCGGGACGAACCTGATAGTAACCC
>JAOAAA010000284.1 GCA_026419115.1 Gemmataceae bacterium | reverse complement strand
AGCGAAACAGGACATTCTCGGCTTCAATTCGGCCATGCTCATTCAAGCATGGAAATGTGCAGAGACTGCTGCTTTGCTCGCTGGTGTCATGGAAACGCTTCAATTCGGCCATGCTCATTCAAGCATGGAAATCTCATTGAGACCGTCGGCAAGGCAAACACCGCTAAGCTGCTTCAATTCGGCCATGCTCATTCAAGCATGGAAATACGACTAGGCCAGAGCACGGCCAGAGCACGGCCGAAGGCTTCAATTCGGCCATGCTCATTCAAGCATGGAAATGAGGCCGAGCTCGGCCAGCTCGGCATTCATATATAAGCTTCAATTCGGCCATGCTCATTCAAGCATGGAAATGCACAACACCAAAACCGATGCGTATAAAAACGCTAACGCTTCAATTCGGCCATGCTCATTCAAGCATGGAAATATCGCTTATGCGTTCATTCTGACATTCTATCGATCGCTTCAATTCGGCCATGCTCATTCAAGCATGGAAATGCGAGAATCAGAGCAGCCCGTTCGGCTGCCGTCATGTGCTTCAATTCGGCCATGCTCATTCAAGCATGGAAATTTGGATGAGGGCTTGTCTCGCGTGATGACCGTCGAGCTTCAATTCGGCCATGCTCATTCAAGCATGGAAATCAGGAGAACGCATGACCGGATTAAGTAACTGGTGGGACGCTTCAATTCGGCCATGCTCATTCAAGC
>JAOAAA010000283.1 GCA_026419115.1 Gemmataceae bacterium | reverse complement strand
CTGCTTCAATTCTGCCATGCTCATTCAAGCATGGAAATCTGGCAGCTAGCTTGACGATTCTGTTTTCGCCGAACTTCCTTCAATTCGGCCATGCTCATTCAAGCATGGAAATCCCCTAGGGTGGACGCAATACTGCCCTGAGCTGTATCCTCCTTCAATTCGGCCATGCTCATTCAAGCATGGAAATCTTGTCTTGGTTTGTCTTCATGAAAATATCGCCACCCCCTTCAATTCGGCCATGCTCATTCAAGCATGGAAATCTGTTGGCCACAAGGTAGGCAACCCGCTCAGCGGAAGCCCTTCAATTCGGCCATGCTCATTCAAGCATGGAAATCCGGCATATTACACTCCTGTTGCCAATAACGTTCTCAAGGGCTTCAATTCGGCCATGCTTATTCAAGCATGGAAATAATCGGCACCCTCGCCGAAAGCGCGAGGGAAAAAAGGCTTCAATTCGGCCATGCTTATTCAAGCATGGAAATGAGCAGGGCGACGATCTTCAACATCGTGTCCAAGATCGCTTCAATTCGGCCATGCTTATTCAAGCATGGAAATCCCGCGGATTTCCCGCGTTTTATGGTGGGGCTAAAAAGCTTCAATTCGGCCATGCTTATTCAAGCATGGAAATTGGACGCAAGCAAGAGTTGCTTACGTTCCTCTTGTGGCTTCAATTCGGCCATGCTTATTCAAGCATGGAAATAACGCTCATGAG
>JAOAAA010000282.1 GCA_026419115.1 Gemmataceae bacterium | reverse complement strand
CGACCAGGATGGTTGCCGAACAGAGGTGAAGCATAATGACGCTCCCATTCTTGAAAATACAAACTCAGATAAGAATAACGTATGACGGAAATGGTTTTCAAACAAATTTACAGGACTATACAGACGTCCACAACCAAACAAATAAAAACCAAACTCGCCAAGAAATGTTGCTGATTGAGTAAAAGCAAAACGTGAGCGTGTTGGGATAAAACGCAATTCGAGTGATAAATTTTAAGAAGGTGCGTGCGTTCAGACAAAGAAAGATGAATAGTGTGACTGATGACTTGGTTTTGCGAGTTTAGTGTTTTGTTTGTAGGGATTCAATTTCTTTTGGAACCAACCCCAAATTTTTTCTACTCACGATTCGCGATTTCTTTTCCCTGTGGATTTATAGGGAAGCCAAAATGCAATTCGGCCATGCTCATTCAAGCATGGAAATGATTCCGCGAAAATCCTCGCCCAAAAAGGCTGGACGCGCTTCAATTCGGCCATGCTCATTCAAGCATGGAAATATGTGACACTCTGACATATAAAAGAATATTGATATAAGCTTCAATTCGGCCATGCTCATTCAAGCATGGAAATGTCGAGTATGAGTCCCATTGGGACAGCCAGAACAAGGGCTTCAATTCGGCCATGCTCATTCAAGCATGGAAATCCAGGTAATAAGCATATAGCTAACATCGGTTCCAAAGTAGCTTCAATTCGGCCATGC
>JAOAAA010000281.1 GCA_026419115.1 Gemmataceae bacterium | reverse complement strand
CATCTAACCCGATATCGATTTTGTTATACACATCGAGATAACCACTTTGCGGGGCTTGATGTTCGATCATGATTTGTTGAGGTTGGACACCAAATCGGAGTAAGCGTTCCCAAATATGGGTCGCCAATTGACCATGAAGCGTTGGCCAAAAAACAAGGAGCTTACTGTGAGGCACAGATTGTAAAACGGAACCCCACAACTGAAAAACCCCATCGTTGAGTTTATCGGGTCGGTGAAGCGATCCAAAAGTAATGTGACCGTTCTGATAAAAAGGTAAAGTTCCCACGGACGGCGCTTCCTTAGGTGGCATGAAGGTGGCCACCCCTCGTGGTAGACGGACAATTTTCTCGGTGTAGTAGGCTTCGCTCTCAACAGGGTCCAAAACGGCATCACTCAAAAAATAATCAATCTGCGGTACCCCTGTCGTATTGGAATAACCCAACCACGATGCCTGAACAGGAGCCGGTCGATGTGCAAAAACTAACAGGCGGTTGCCTGAGGTATGACCAGCACAATCAATTAAGATATCAATCTCGTCCTGATAAATTTGTTGAGCGACCTGACTATCCGATTGGCCAACAGTATATCGGATTTTATCAACATACGAAATGAGTCGATGAGTCACTTCATCGGGTTGGCTCACTTCTGCATACAAAGAAATCTCGAATTGATTTCGATTGTGATTTTGTAACAATGGCTCTAAGAATCGTGCCGTCGGATGATTCCGAATA
>JAOAAA010000280.1 GCA_026419115.1 Gemmataceae bacterium | reverse complement strand
AATAATCACCGTAAGCATGAATGCAGTGATCCCACCGGCGACCCGCCACCGTGAGGGCTTGGGAGCTACAGGACTAGGCGAAGCGGCTTGATGGGGTGTCATAGAAAACCTAATCCGTTGTGAAGCTAAATCTTGAGATAGATTTTCTGAATCCCTTATTCATACTCAACTCGGGGATTCTCATTACATTAATAATCGCCCCGACTCTAAACCAAAAACTAAACCAAACCATTTCCTGAAAGGGAGAATCTTTCCCATCAAAATGGATGGCTAACCTTTGGCATCTGGAGTGAGATGCACGCGGTTTTTTCGAATTGAGATAAAGAGGAGGGAATTCATCAGGCGAATCAAAGTGGAATCAATCAACAATCAAGGATATATTACGAATGGACTTGAAAATGCGATTCCATCCTGTTGATGTCGATGTTCAAGCCAGCGATCAGAGATCGGCGTGAGAGACGGGGAAACCTGCTTAAGAACGTTCGGTCATGTCGATAAATCTTGGTTCTGATGGGTCGGCGGGGTGACCGAAGCAGCGTACAATCCCCCGGAGACGATGCCGAGCAAGGCGGCTAGCACACAACCGACCGCTTGCCAAATTCCACTCAGAAGACTCAGGGAAATGGTTATTGTAACGCAGCAACCCATTAAGCACAAAAAAGCCCAACCTTCTCGTGATGACATTGGGGAAACTCCTTTATGACTTCTATCGTTGGGATGATTTAGCCCAAATAAAG
>JAOAAA010000027.1 GCA_026419115.1 Gemmataceae bacterium | reverse complement strand
AGCGGAGATGGGAGCCGAAGCCATTAAGAAACTTTTGGACAAACTCGATCTCGTCAAAGAATCGATCGAATTACGCAAATTACTCGCAGAAGAATCTCGGAAAGAGACTCAAAACGAAAAACACTCGAAGGCCAAGATCAAAGATTACGTCAAACGTCTGAAGATTATCGAAAGCCTGCGTGATTCGAGCAATCGTCCGGAATGGATGGTGTTGGATTGCATTCCGGTGATTCCCCCCGACCTGCGCCCCTTGGTGCTATTGGATTCCGGCAACTTTGCTACTTCGGACCTGAACGATCTTTATCGCCGCATCATTAACCGAAACAATCGCCTCAAGAAATTAGTCGATCTCAATGCTCCCGAGGTGATCGTTCGTAACGAAAAGCGAATGCTTCAACAATCGGTCGATGCCTTATTCGACAATAACCGGTGCAAACGACCCGTTCTAGGTTCGAGCAACCGCCCGTTGAAATCTTTGACCGATATGATCAAGGGGAAACAGGGCCGCTTCCGCGAAAACCTGCTCGGGAAACGGGTCGATTACTCCGCTCGTTCCGTGATTGTCGTGGGGCCGGAACTCAAATTGCACCAGTGTGGGCTACCGAAAAAGATCGCCCTCGAATTATTCCAGCCGTTTATCATCCGCAAGCTCAAAGAACGGGGCGATGCCGATACGATTAAGTCGGCCAAGAAAATGCTCGAACGGAAGGAAGATGTGGTTTGGGATATTCTGGAAGAAGTGACCAAATCGCACCCAGTCTTGTTGAATCGGGCACCTACTTTGCACCGCATGGGGATTCAGGCGTTTGAACCCGTTCTGATCGAAGGGAACGCGATCCGAATCCACCCCTTGGTTTGTAAAGGCTTTAACGCCGACTTCGACGGCGACCAAATGGCGGTTCACTTACCCCTTTCGATCGAAGCGCAGGTCGAAGCCACGGTATTGATGATGTCCACCAACAACATCTTCAGCCCCGCGAACGGGAACCCCATCATCACTCCTTCCCAAGATATTGTGATGGGTTGCTATTACCTGACGGCCTCGCGTGGGGAAGAAGGCGAAAAGATCGAACCTGGTGATGGGATGATCTTCAGTAGCCCCAGTGAAGTGTTCGCAGCGTTTCAACAAGGTAAACTCGGCGTGCATGCTCGGATTCGGGTTCGCCTGCCCATGAACAAACGATTCATTAGCGAAGTCAAAACCGAGCGGGGCACCAGCGTTGAGGAACTTCCCCGTAAGAGTAACGGTTTAGTCAATACTACAGTCGGTCGAGTCTTGTTTAACGATATTCTACATCCACAAATGGCCTTCTACGATTTGGCCCTTTCGAGCAAGATGCTTTCCCGAATCATTGCCGACTGCTACCAACAATTGGGCCGCCTAGAGACGATTCAGCTTCTCGACCGGATGAAAGAAACCGGCTTCCGTGAATCGACTCGCTCGGGCTTGTCGTTTGCTGCCAGCGATTTGAAAACACCGGCCTCGAAAGATGATATTCTCCGGAATAGCGATAAGGAAGTAGATAAACTCCGTAAGCAATTCGACCGCGGCTTGATTACTTCCAAGGAACGCTACAACAAGGTGCTAGACGTCTGGGGGAAAGCACGGGAAGAAATTACCAAAGCACTGGAAAAAGCCCTCGAAAATGACCGACGAAAAGACCCTCGTTTGGGACGAGAAGTCCCCTATCTGAACCCGATTCACTTGATGGCGAAATCGGGGGCTCGCGGGGGAACCGAGCAAATTCGTCAGTTGGCGGGTCTTCGGGGCTTGATGGCCAAACCCTCAGGGGAAATTATCGAAGTACCCATTCGTTCTAATTTCCGCGAAGGTTTGACCGTGTTGGAATACTTTTCGAGTACACACGGTGCCCGTAAGGGGCTGGCCGATACCGCACTGAAAACCGCTGACTCGGGATACCTGACTCGGAAACTAGCCGATGTGGCTCAAAACGTCGTGGTGACGATGCACGATTGCGGTACCCCTCACGGGATTAGCAAAGGGATCATGTACAAAGGGGATGAAATCGATCGACCCCTTTCGGATGCTATTCGAGGTCGAACTGCCCGATTAACTATCACGGATCCCAAAACCAACGAAGTAATCGTTGAAGAAAACGAAATTATCTCGGTGGAAGCCGCTCGCCGTATTGAGCGTTTAGGACTAGACAAGGTGGCGGTCCGTAGCCCCATGACTTGCAAAGCACCGCTGGGAATCTGTCGCATGTGCTACGGGATGGACCTCGCAACCGGTTCGCTTGTGGAAGAGGGGATGGCCGTCGGGATTATTGCGGCTCAGTCGATCGGTGAACCCGGAACTCAGTTGACCATGCGGACCTTCCACCAAGGGGGAACCGTCTCGAAAACTGCTGATGCCGAAAGCGAACGAAAAACCAAAAAAGGCGGGATTGTGGTTTTCGAGCGCGTCAAAGCCGTTGAACATACCGACGAAGAACATAACAAAACCGACGTCCTCAACTTGGGTCGAACCGCAGAAATTCTGATCTACAAGGATCGGAACGAGTCTCCCGTGGAACGTCACACTGTTCCTTATGGTGCGACCCTGTTAGTGAAAGATGGCCAAGAAATTCCCGCAGGAACTCGCCTGTGTCAATGGGATCCGCTTTCCAGCCCGATTATTGCCGAAGAAGGTGGTAAGGTCCGATTCGAGGATATTCGGGAAGGAGAAACGGTCCGCCGTGTGAAAGAAGAAGGAAACGAAAGACTCGTCATCAAGGAACACAAAGGGGACTTGCATCCGACGATTGTGATCGAAGATTCCAAAGGTAATCGGTTGAGCGGCTACGCCATTCCCGAACGCGCTTACCTTGAAGTGATGGATAAGCAAGTCATCACCGCAGGGACCGTGCTGGCTAAGACACCCAAAGAATCGGCCCTGAACATGGATATCGTCGGGGGCTTACCTCGCGTCACGGAAATTTTTGAAGCTCGAACCCCTCGCGATGCCGCAGTGATGGCCCGTGTTTCTGGAAAGGTCACTTTCGGTGAGCGAAAACGAGGGAAAATCACCGTTTACATTCAACCCGAAGATGAAAAAGGCCGCGAAATCGGCGACCGCGTTGCCCATGAAGTGCCTCAATCGAAACGGCAGTTGGTCCATACCGGAGATTATGTGCGCAAAGGGGATCCTTTGACCCAAGGACCACTCAAACCGCATGATATTCTCGAAGTTTCAGGCCCCGAGGCTTTGCAAGAATATCTTGTCCGTGAGGTCCAAGGGGTTTATCGTTCTCAACGGGTCGAAATCGACGATAAACACATTGAGATCATTGTGGCCCAAATGCTCCGCAAGGTACGGGTCAAAGATCACGGCGATACTCACCTGCTGCCCGGCTCGCAAATGGATCGTTTTGAGTTCGACAAAGTGAACGAACGACTGATCCAAGAATGCGTGAAAATCAAGAACAAAGGGGCATCGGTCTTTGCCGAGGGCCAAATTGTGAACAAGGAAGCCTACGAAGAAGAGTGCGTCCGAATCGAGACCGAAGGGGGTAAAAAACCAACTTGGGAAACGCCCCGACCCGCCACCTGCGATGTGGTTCTTCTCGGGATCACCAAAGCCGCTGTTTCGAGCGAGAGCTTTATCTCTGCGGCTTCGTTCCAAGAAACGACGAAGGTTCTCACCGAAGCGGCTTTGGCTGGTAAGTCCGACTATCTGGTAGGTTTGAAGGAAAACGTCTTTCTGGGGCACTTGGTTCCCGCAGGTACCGGTTTCCGAGACCACCAAGAAGCCGAAGTCCGCATCAATGCCAGCGTGGAGCCACTCAGCGATTCCTCTTTCACGGGTTCCCAAACGATGGACGATATGCCGACCGTCAGCTAATTGCCTGCCGGCGATATTGAGCGAGACGCTGTTGACCTAAACCAAACGGCGATATTGAGCGAGACGCTGTTGATGTAAACGAATTGGCAAAGTCAATTTTTTTTGGGGGGGGGGAACTTTTTGGGGTGTCAGCCCTAGATGAGTTCCTTCCCCTTTTTTGTTGCATCGAGTCTTGAATTTCTCCCGATCGGATAGCCCATTTCTTCCAGATTACAAGCGGTGCTGTATCCGCATCTGTTTGGGTGGGCACATTCGATTTTACACATTGCCGAAGCGATCTTCGGGTTGAATGGGGTAGCCCAACAAGTAACTTGAGGCAGGCATGCGTTTCCCACCGGCAGGTTGCAGCTCAAGAATCTCCAGAAAAAAATCGCCACAAGCAACCAGCAGGCGTTTCGGGGAGGACTCGGCTTTGAGCGTGCCTGCGGGAGTATCAGCCACGGGAATTTCGGTCGGTTCACTTTTCGTCAGAACGATTCGGACAGGGGGTCTGCCAGTTCGCAATCGATGGGTGTAGGCAGTCGGCCAAGGTTGAAGCCCCCGAATCGAACGAGCGATGCTCAAGGCCGATCGGGACCAATCGATTTGCCCCATTTCTTTTTTGAGCTTAGGCGCTTTCGTCACTTGGGATGGGTCCTGTGGAATGCCCCTTACGGTTCCTTCGTGAAATTTCTGAATGACCTCTAACGTGAGTTTCACCCCAAGTTGCGATAATCGGGATTCGAGTTCCCCCGCAGTTTCATGAGGCAAGATCGCGATTTTCTCTTGGGCTAACATTTCACCCGCATCGAGTCCAGCCGACATGCGAATAATGGTCACCCCCGTTTCGGTTTCACCGTTGAGAATCGCCCAAGCTACAGGGGCAGCCCCTCGATATTTCGGGAGTAACGAGGCATGGATATTAATGGCAGCAATGCGAGGGATTGCTAAGACTTCCTTGGACAGAATTTGCCCATAAGCTGCGACTACAAAAAGGTCGGGCTGTAAGGATTGGAGAATCGCGATGTTTTCGGGGAGGTTGATGTTCTCAGGCCGGAAAACGGGAATCTGTGCTTGCGTGGCAATTGTACCAATCCCTAGACCCGTTTGGCGTGTGGTCCCCCGTTTGTTGACCCCTTCTCGTTCCGGTTGAGTGAACACCCCCACGACCGATTCCGATGAGGCTAACAACGCTAAAAGGGCCGGTTCCGCAAAAGTACCCGTGCCCATGTAAACGATACGAAAGGGATTCATCAAAAAAATATCCACACCAGAGGATCAAAATCGGGGAACCGAACTCTTACCAAAAGATCAAAATCGAGGGGTCAAGTCCTTGGGAATTTCTCCATTCTTTTGGGCCTCGTAGTAGGCCTCTTCAAATTCTTTCAATGCTCGCTTGCTCGCGTCCCGCCCAACGGTTCCCATTTTATCGATGAACAAAACCCCATCGAGATGATCGATCTCGTGTTGCCAAATTCGGGCAGCAAGGTCTTCAAACACCCCTTCCATGAGTTCCCCTTTCAGGTTGTAAAACTGGACTTTCACCCGTTTCGGGCGTCGCACCCGCGAGAATAAATTGGGGAAACTCAAACAACCTTCCCGATCGTCGATAATCGTTTTGGATGCCTCAATAATTACGGGGTTGATGGCAATTAACTCTTGATCTTTCTGCTCGGGGTCGCCCACAAAATTAATCGCAATCATCCGCAGGGGTTGGGCCACTTGGGGAGCCGCTAACCCAACTCCGTTATGTTCGTACATCAGTTCGAGCATTTTCTCTGCCAGAATCTGAATGTCTTTGCTTAATTGGGTAACTGGTTCGGCCTTCTGTCGCAAACTTGGGTGAGGATAGTGAACTATCTTCATTACTAAAAACTCCCTTCTTTTTGATATTGTAGCGATTTCAGGGCAGAAGGTAGAATCATCATCAGAATTCGGAAAGGAGCCTTTTCAGGGCAAAAGAGCGAGTCATCTCACAAATTCAAAAATGAACCTTGAGGACAAGAACTACGGCTTGGCACTGCCTTGGAGGTTCGTAAAGTATTTTTATCATGCCACCTTCTCCATCACCATTAACGGGTATGTTCTCCAATCTCCTGCGAGATTGTCAGTTGGCATTACCTGAACTCATCCTTTCTGGGGCGATTATCTTATTCCTGTTGGCTCGGCTTTTCTCGACGGTTCGACGATTGCAAATCGTTGTACCGGCCGTGATTGGCGTAGCGATTGCCTTGGGGATTTCGATCGATTCTTGGTCGGAAATTGCCTCGCGATCCCAACTCGCCTTTGGGGGGCTACTCCGCTTTGATGGGTTTGGGCTGTTCACTCGAATTTTCCTGCTGCTCGCTACCATGGTAACCTTACTCACGGGGCTGATGACGGGGATTCCCGATCGAGAAGATTCGGCCGATTATGTTACCCTGTTGTTAGGTTCCACCGTCGGCTTGATGTTTTTGGCTTCGTCGCATCATTTGCTGATGCTCTTTCTTTCTGCCGAAATGGCAAGTTTACCGGCCTATGCCCTAACGGGTTTCTTTAAGGGCAAAAGGAAAGGGTCCGAGGCGGCTTTGAAGTATGTGGTGTATGGGTCGGCGGCTTCGGGTGTGATGCTTTATGGCATCAGTTTGGTTTGTGCCGTCACAGCGAGTGCCAGTTTTAGCGAGCTGCAACGGGTGATTTATATTGATCGAGATAATTTGAACCTGAATGGATTGATCGGTGCCGTGCTGATTTTCGTGGGACTAGGGTTCAAATTAGCGATCGTACCGTTTCATTTTTGGGGACCCGATGCTTTTGAGGGGGCACCCGCTGAGGTAGCAGGCTTTTTATCTGTGGCATCAAAAGGAGCCGCCTTAGCAATCACCGCCCGATTTCTATTAGCCTTGGTTGGGCCATACAGTTTTGAAAATGCCTACATCAACATGATTGTGACGGGTATTGTCCTTGGGTTTACCGGTACCTTGACCGCAACCTTCGGGAACCTAATGGCATTGAAACAAACGAACCTAAAAAGGTTATTGGCCTATTCAACCATTGCCCATGCAGGGATTATGCTTTTGGCCATGATTCCGTTGCAAAATCGAGCCATGGCCCCAATTTTGTATTATCTCATAGGTTATTTACCGGCAAACCTAGGGATATTTGCCGCCATTGCCTTGATTCGGAATCACATGAATTCCGAGGCTATTTCGACCCTAGCAGGATTAGGAACTCGTTCCCCTGCAATAGCAGCCGCACTTACCTTCTTTTTGCTAAGCCTATTGGGATTACCTCCGCTAGTCGGATTTATCACAAAATTTCAAATTTTCGTTAGCATTTATGAAATGGGGGCACTCACAGGGGGCTTGGACCTCCTCAAAATTATCTCAATCAGTGTTTTAGTGATTGCAGGTTTGAACACGGCCATAGGTGCCGGTTATTATCTCAAATTGATTAAATATATGTATCTGCACGAATCTCCTCCCGAGGCTCCCAAAATCCCGTTGCATCTCGGCTATCAGATATTTTTTGCAATTTTGGTCGGTACCGTTGTTGGCTTAGGAATTATGATCGATCCGGTGACCAAACTGACTCGTCTTGCTGCAAACTCCCTTGAGGTGATTTGGAAATGACAGCAGATCAGATTGAAATCATTCAGAAAGTGATATATCTCGAGGGAAAATCTTTTCTAAAATATCTAAAACATGCGCAACCAATTATTCCTAAAAAATATCGTGAATTCTGGCAGAAATTAGAAGCGTGTGCCAACGAAGAATCACTGATTTTTGAAGAGCTTATCAAACAGGCTTATCTCCAAAAGATATCGTTACCAAAATTAGGTGATTTTCCCCTATCGTATACCAATTATCATTTTGTCGAAATTAAATCGCTCATCCCCCTCATCATAGAGGATCATAATCAGGGATTAAGTTATTTGAATACGATTGTTCACTCCTTGCCTGCAAAGTGGAAAACGTGGGTAGAGCAACTCATCCAAAAGAAGCAAGAAACGCTCCAACAAGTATTTCAAAACCCAGTTTTACAAGTTGCCCAACCTTCGTAACCTGTGCCGATTGCACAAAAATCCGGTGTTGACCAAATCAGGGAAAGTGGGCAAAATATGAGAAACATTCCCTTGAGGGAGGCAATAGAACATTGAATCCGGATCGATGGCGAGCGATTAGCAGCGGAACGGCAAAGGACGCACTAGCTTATGTGTGGCGTGCGATCTTTTGGGCAATTCGCATCCCCTATGGAATTGGGGTCCGGTTGCGAAACTCTCTATTCGACTGGGGTTGGAAGAAGATAGAAAAGGTTGAAATTCCGATTATTTGTGTCGGGAATTTGACCTTGGGCGGGACTGGAAAAACCCCCTGCGTCGAGTGGTTGGGAAGATTTTTGCTTGAGCAAGGATACCGTTGTGTGATCCTCAGCCGAGGATACGGGAACGAATCGGGTCGAAACGATGAGGCAATAGTTCTAGAAGATAATTTGCCCGAGGTACCGCATCTTCAAGGAAAAGATCGTGTCGCTTTAGCCAAGACAGCCATCGAAGAATTAGAATGCGAGGTCTTGATTCTCGATGACGGGTTTCAACATCGTCGATTACACCGCGATCTCGATATAGTGCTGTTAGATAGTTTTGATCCTTGGGGGAAAAATCGTCTCTTTCCAAACGGGTTTTTACGCGAACCCAAAAAGGAAATTCGTCGTGCCGATATTGTGATAATCACACGATCGGAAGGCTTAAATTTTATTGATAAAGAAAAAATCGAATCAGAAATTCGACGTTACAATAAAAATTGTACCATTGCATATGCCCGTCATCAACCGATCCAGTTTTTCAATAAAGTGGATCAAAAAAATTTCAATGAAATCAAGGGAAAGTCGGTTGCTGGGTTTTGTGGAATTGGAAACCCAAACGCCTTCGAGAAAACCCTACGGGATTTAGGAGCAAACATTGTTGCATGGAAAAATTACCCCGATCATCATAATTACACCAAAAAGGATGTGGATGAATTGAGTGATTGGGCTAAATCGACTGGTTGTGAACTAATCGTGACAACTCAAAAAGATTGGGTAAAACTGAGAATTGACGATATAGGATTGGTGCCGCTATTCGCTTTAAGGGTAGGATTCGAGATAGTTGATAATAAAGAAGAGATTGAAAATAAGATATTACGTATAATTCCAGAAACGGTTTAATAATTGGGAGTGTGATTTACCTAGGATGGGAAGAAACTTACTAGATGTATTGTCTGGCATAGGGAAACCGAATGTCCTCGTGGTAGGTGATCTCATGTTAGATCGCTACATCTGGGGGAATGCAGAGCGTATCTCACAAGAAGCTCCTGTGATTCTATTACGGGCTGATAAAAAGGAAGAACGACTCGGCGGAGCCTCTTCCGTAGCAACCATGCTCCGAGCGCTCGACGCCAACGTATCGTTGATTGGATTAGTGGGTGATGACCGAGATGGCGAAACCGTTCTCAAAATTATTCAAGATTTAGGGATTGATTCACTAGGTATTCTTCGTGATCCAACCCGACCCACAACCGTGAAGGAAAGATATGTAGGTCGGGCGCAACAAAAACACCCCCAACAAATTTTACGGGTAGATTATGAAGTCAAAGATGCCGCAAATTTGAGAACGCAAGAACAACTTTGTGATTCAATTGAAAAGGCAAGTCGTTCAGCAGATGTTATATTGATTAGTGATTACGATAAAGGAGTATGTACTCCAAAAGTGATTCAACATTGTGTTTCGATTGCACATAAAAAAGGGATCAAAGTGATTGCCGATCCCATAAGAGGAAGTGATTATTCACAATACAAGGGATGCTCCACAATAACACCCAACCGACTCGAGGCATCGCTTGCCTCGGGAATTGATATTAAAAATAATTTCGATGCCCTAGAGGCAGCCAATCGATTATTAAACCGCCTTGAACTCGAAGCGGCAATCATCACACTCGATAAAGACGGTATGGCACTCAAACACCGGAATGGATTTGAAGGAATTTTTCCAACACGTCCCCGTGCTGTTTATGACATTACCGGTGCAGGGGATATGGTGATGAGTGTTCTCGGTTTATCATTGGCAGCAGGAATCGATTATTCCGATGCAATCCGATTAGCGAATATCGCTGGAGGAATTGAAGTCGAGAAACTCGGTGTGGCAACGGTCACCCGTGAAGAGATGATGCATGATATTCTACAAACGATGCACGAAGCAGATACCACAAGCCCAAGCATGAAAATCCTCAATCGAGATCAAATTCAATCGATTGTCAATCGATATAAATTGACTGATAAAAAGATTGTTTTCACAAATGGATGTTTTGATATATTGCATGCCGGCCATGTAAGATATTTGAATGATGCCAAAAGACAGGGCGATATTTTGATTGTTGGATTAAACTCGGATAAGAGTGTAAAAAGATTGAAAGGCGAAAATCGCCCTATCAATCCACAAGAAGCCCGAGCAACTGTATTAGCAGGGTTACAATGTGTGGATTATGTAACAATTTTTGACGAAGATACGCCGAAAGTATTAATTGAAACTATTCGACCCGACGTGTTAGTCAAGGGGGCCGATTATAAGAAAGAAAATGTAGTCGGCGCTGATTATGTGGAGAGTTACGGCGGGCGTGTCCATTTAGCCGAAATCCTCCATGGATTCTCCACCACGAATGTGATTGAGCAACTGAAAGGGAATTCCTAAATGAAGCATAAGGTTGCTGTTTTCTTGCCCAATTGGATTGGTGATGTTGTGATGGCTACGCCTGCTTTTCGCACAATTCGTCAATACTGGCCAGACTCAAAAATCATTGCAGTCATTAAACCTTATGTCAATGGAATTTTATCTGGAAATCCTTGGTTCGATCAAATCATCATGTATGATAAATCGGGAAAATCGGACCATCGAATACAGCAGGTAATTTCAACACTGAGACAAGAGAAGATTACCGAAGCCTTTCTATTTCCTAATTCATTTCGCGTGGCCTATATTGCTATGATGGCACGTATTCGATACCGAACAGGTTTCGATCGATATTTTCGAGGCTTTTTATTAACACATAAACTCACCCATAAAAAAAGCCATTGGCTTGGAAAATATATTCCCCAACCAATTATTGATGATTATAACAGGATTGTTATGGCAAGGGGTTTACCAAACCCCGGTCATCGAATGGAATTATTCACAACTGAATTCGAGGATCAGCAAGCAGAGAATTTTTGGTGCCAGTTTCAATTATATCGTTATCCAAAAGTGATCGGATTTAATAACGGTGGAGCGTTTGGTGCTGCGAAATTATGGCCACAGGATCATAGTAAATCTTTCATCAAATCGATTATCGACCGAGGCTGGGCAGTAGTAATTGTCTGTGGACCAAGTGAAAAAAAACGGGCATCAGAACTTGTTGCAGAATTTCAGTCCCCACAAGTTGTTTCCCTTGCTGGGCAATCGTTATCCTTGGGGCTAACAAAAGGAATTATTAAGAAACTAGATGCTCTTGTGACCACAGATAGCGGCCCTCGACATATTGCCGCCGCATTTGGGCGACCTGTTGTGAGTCTGTTTGGCCCGACATTTATTGATTGGACCCGAATTTATTATAGTAAAGAAAAGTCCCTACAAGTTCCTGTGCCTTGTGGCCCCTGTCAACAGAGGGTATGTCCTTTGGGGCATCATCGATGCATGACGGAACTCCTGCCAAATAGTGTGATTCACAATTTAGATTTGTTACTGAATCAGGAGGAATACGAATATGCCTCGTGATTTTTGGATTATCAATTCTGATGAATCCAATCGTGTTCAAAATATGGGGTTAACTAGCCCTGAATTTGTTGAACAGCTTCGATCGGTTGTAGTGAGCGGTCATATTCGACGAAACGTTAGTCGCGCTTATGTCTGTGGTCATGAGATATTCATCAAGCGAGAACATGAAATTCGCTTTTCCGATCGTTTGAAATCATTCATTGACGGGCAAGGATTCACTTCACTTGCCGCTCGAGAGGTAAATATCTTGAACCAATTAAAAAACCTAAGTCCAACTTGGCTGGCGTGGGGCGAACGTCATGGCCGATCTTGGCTGGTTTTAGATTCAATTGGTCCTTGTGAATCTTTTTTTGACTTTTTCACGAATGATAAAAATCATACTTCCCGATCCTATGTGCTATCTCAAATCGCTCAAGGATTAGCTCAGATTCATTCTTTAGGAATTTATCAAAGTGATCTTTTTGCAAAGCATATTTTTATTTTACCAGATCGATCCATTCAATTTTTGGATTGGCAAAGAGCACGGCTATCCAATTCAATCTCATTCTCCATGAGAAAACTATGTTTTCAAAAATTGTATCAATCGATCCCTACAAATTTAATCTTACCTGATGAATGGAATCTTTTTGTTAAATGTTATCGGGATCGATTAGGATTGAAATTTGATATCGAATCGTTTCTCAATGAACTAAAGATGAATTCTACACCCAGAACTCAATTACGATATGCAGTCATGCCGAGTGTCGATCAAGAATTGATGCGTTTCGAGGGAGAATCACTTTGTGCTATTCCTGACTATTATTCGGAATTATTATCAATTCTAGATCATCTATACCAACCAAGAACGAGTCCTGAAACCCTACCGATTCAAGGACAGCAATTCACACTCGAATCTTCGACATATCCCTTTTCCATGAGTCGGTTCTTTAATCGAATACAAAGAAAAGTTTGGAGATCCCCTCATCTCAAAACGGCACGATTACTATTACATTTAGAACGATATGGCTGTCTCACTAATAAACTGATTGCTTACGGACAACAATTAACTTGTTTAGGAGGTAGGTCATTTGTTTTATCAAAACCTGTTTCTCCTGTACAGCCTATTGAATTCTCCGATCCGCAGATTGTTCCTAAACTTAATGCCGCACTAGCCCGATTGCATGAAATCGGGATCATCCTCAATCGTCAGTCATTCCCATTTTATTTGAGTCATGGAAAAATTGCATATGATTATCGAGCTTTGACTTTGTATCGAAAGCTCACAAATCGACATATCCGGCGAGATCAAGAATGGCTTAAATCCATGATTGAACATCATCGGACAAGTTTTGCTAGCAATTTTTGGAATCCATTCAAGGTTAACTAATGGGGATTATCTCACGTTTTTTTTCTAGGTACGAACGATTGTACTCAACTCCTGAATGGGATACCCGCCTTCCTCAGGATTGGCCTTCGACTATCATGACATTAACAATTCAAGATCGATTACATGAGAAGCAAGGTCGTAGCATTGCCCGATGGACGATTTCTTCTGATTTTGTTGTGTATCTGAAACGGCATTATCGCCTTCCTTTTCGAGATCGACTTCGTGCCTTAATCTTTCCCACAAAACCAGCTAGCCCCGGATTACAAGAATGGCATAATCTCCAGACGGCACAGCGATTGTCGATCCCGACTCCTCAGGCCGTGGCAGCGGGCGAATGGCTAAAGCCGAAACTTCAATTAAGTTCCTTTATTGCAATCAAAGAACTCACGAATCAACTTCCGCTTCATGAAGCGATTCCTAAGGCCTACCAAACCCTTACGCCTATTCAATTTCGGCAATGGAAAACAGGATTAATTCATGAATTAGTTCGATTGTCACATCTTTTTCATTCCAATCACTATTTTCATCGCGATTGGTATTTGTGTCATTTTTATATCCATGAGCAGCATACAACACAGTTACCGACCAACTGGGAAGGTAAAGTTACCGTGATCGATCTTCATAGAATGACCTATCAAAGGATTAAATCGTTGTTGTATCGATCTAAAGATTTAGCACAATTGCTTTACTCGTCCGATTGCCTCGGCATAACGAATCGGGACCGATTTTTATTTTGGATTCTTTATCGTCGTTCGCTGCCTAAACCACAATTGACAAAGTGGTTTATTATTCGGAAATGGAAACTTTATTTGCGTCATGATCGACCTAATGGATAATTATGCGAATTATTTTATGTTATGAGAGTGTGATACCTGCCAAAGGTGGAGCAGAACATTATATTAGTGATTTAGCGAGGGCTTTGGTCAACGCGGGTCATGAAGTTCACCTGTTTGCATGCCGATGGGATGCTTCTGCCTTGTGTGAGGGTATTATTTTTCATACTATCCCTCCTATTTCTGGTCCCCGCTTTGTTCGACCTTGGCGATTTGCCATTTATTGTTTGAAATTACTACAGTCAATACCCCATGATGTTTCCATTGGTTTCGATAAAACATTTGGGCAAGATATTCTTTACCCTCAAGGGGGATTACATTCTGCTTCGCGGTATCATAACCTACTTAAATATCCCTCGAAATTGAGTCGTTTCTTGGCCAAGATTGGGCGATTGTTTGATCCCACATCGTTTTCCTTTTCAAAACTCGAACGACAGCAGTATTTATATATCCCACCTTATCGAATTTTAGTGAATAGTCAGATGGTCAAACGTCATTTTCAAGAATTTCTCGGTTTATCTGATCGTATTCATGTTTTATATAGTTCAATTGATCCCTCTCGATTTCAAGCAGCAAATCGTCAGGAAATTCGTCTCAATGAACGCCGTGCTTGGAATGTGACTTCTTCAACCTCAGTCGGTCTTTTCATAGCTATGAATTATCGACTTAAAGGTTTATCTCCCTTATTAAAGGCTGTTCAAAAAATTCCTTCTGAAATCGATTTCAAACTTGTTGTCGTGGGTAATGCCAAATATCAAACTTATTTGCAGCTAGCGAATCGTCTTGGAATTTCGGATCGAATCATCTTTCTGGGGTTTCGTGATAATCCGCGAGATTGTTATTTTGGTTCTGATTTTTTAATACATCCCACATTTTATGATCCCTGTTCACTTGTCGCTTTGGAAGCAATTGGTTGCGGTCTGCCGGTCATAACAACTCAGTATAATGGTGCTAGTGAATTACTTCCTCAGAATTATCAACTGGTTGTCAATAACCCGCATAATTCTGAGGAACTTAGCTCCGCTATTGTTCGTTTGTGTGATGAGCCCCATCGAAGAAAGGTGTCCCAGTTATGTTCCGAAATAGCCCAACAATACACATGGGAAGCACATTTCGAGGAAATGCTTCGACATATCCAAGAGGTTTCTGATCTTAAACGGTCTACTTGACTCCATTTTTTGATCTTGCTCTTCGTGGCAACTTCCTTCATAATTGGGTCGAAATTAGGATGATTCGACTCGTCTGCAAGGATTGCATACCATGAGATTACTCCAAGCCATAACTTTTTTCTGTGCATGTCTTACCAAACTCCTTGCCGATTCAGAATCCGAAACTTCTCTGAAGATTCATCGTGCGATGAGCCAAGCACAAGTGTC
Source organism: Gemmataceae bacterium (assembly GCA_026419115.1). GTDB lineage: Bacteria > Planctomycetota > Planctomycetia > Gemmatales > Gemmataceae > SKW135. The sequence goes on along the minus strand of JAOAAA010000027.1, from coordinate 20,354 downwards.
CCTTATCAACAATAAACCCTCGGAGGCGATTCGTGTTTTAGAGGCTGTTTCTAGCATTGCACAATCAACCCATGGTTTTAATGACTTACTTCAAGAAGCCTATCAATCCCAGATTGATCACTTGAAGAGAACGAATGCGGATGCACTTTCAATTCAACAACTAGAACGAAAATTACAAGCTATCAAATCGCCCGCAACTCTTAAAGTCCCTGAGATTACCCCCCCCCCAGCGCCATCGCTTCCATCGGAGCCAACCCCTAAGAAGAGTACACTAACCCCTGATATTTCTCAGAATTTCCTAGTTGATGCAGGGCGAGCTTTCAATCAGAAAGATTACGAAACTGCCGAACGATTGTATCGTCAAGCACACTCTCAAGGTATCTCTTTGAGTCGCATTGAAAACGAGGCTTGGGCATATTGTAAATTGAATGCCATCATGCACAAACTCAATGAGGGTGCGGGGGGGGCAAGCCTTGATTCGCTCGCACTCGAACTGGATCAAGCTATCGAACTTGGTGGAGATCGGATTGCTAAACTTTCTGAAAATCTTAAAGCAGAGATTCAAAAACGAAAGTCAGCGAATTTTTCTGGCAAACCTGAAGATCAGCTTGTTTGGAATACACTAGAAGGGGAAAATTTTCGGATTCGATATACCGGCTCTAAGTCCCATGCTCAAGAGGTTCTTCTCGTAGCAGAGGAATGTCGAAAATTTATGTATGATCGCTGGTCGGGGGCACCGCTAAAATCGTGGTCGTCCCCATGCGAAATTCAGCTTTATCCCTCTGCGAAGTTGTACTCTCAAGCGACGGGGCGACCCGTTTCGTCCAGTGGTCATTGTCAAGCGATCATTAAGGGGGGCAATGTCGAAGCCCGATCGATTTCACTGCATATCGAGGAAACGACATACCTTGATACAACCCTTCCTCGCGAAGTGACCCATTTGATTTTAGCCGAATTATTTTCGGATACCCCTCTTCCACGATGGGCCGATATTGGGATAGCTGCTTTGTCGGAACCAACGAGCGAGATTGCTCGGTCACTTCGGGCGGTGAGCCAAATGGCGACGAAAGGGAATCAACTCTATACCGTTGATTATCTAATGAAGTCGAAGGAAATCCCCACCGGTGAACCGCTGACGGTCTACTACGCGGAGAGTGTGTCGTTGGTGCATTATCTCGTTAAGCTCAAAGGCGCTAAAACTTTTATGGCATTCCTTCGAGAGGCTCCGCGAAGAGGTTTTGATTCTGCATTAAAAAACCAATATGGTTTCCGAGACACGAAAGACTTGCAGGATAAATGGCTAAAATCGATCACTTCGGGCGAGTGAATGAGGTCTGTCTCGTTTGTTGCTCGGTTTATATCATATCAGGATTATGACAATTTATTTAGATAATGCTGCAACCTCGTTCCCTAAGCCGGAATCGGTCTATCGGGCGATGGATGAATTTGCTCGAACGAAAATGGCGAATCCCGGTCGGGCGGGGCATACGATGGCCTTGGCCGCTGCGGACCTTCTTCAAGATGGCCGTCATCGATTGAATCAATTATTTCGCGGCCCCAATCCGGATCGGTTTATTTATACGCTCAACTGTACCGATTCGCTCAATATGGCGTTCAAAGGGATATTAGAAAAAGGTGATCATGTTATCACATCCGATTTAGAACATAATTCGGTCAATCGTCCATTGCGAGCCTTGGAATTGGCTGGAATCATTTCGGTCACACAAGTGAAATCTGATTCTGGCGGAACAATCGATCCCGATGATATAGTCAAGGCGATCACCCCTCACACGCGAATGGTTGCGTTGACGCATGCGAGTAATGTATTAGGAACGGTGCAACCGATCACGGAAGTTGGGCGGATTTGTCGGAATAAGAATGTGTTATTTCTTGTTGATGCGGCTCAAACGGCGGGAGTTTTACCAATCGATGTTCAATCTATGAATATCGATTTGTTAGCGCTACCCGGTCACAAAGGTTTGTTCGGCCCGACGGGAACGGGCGTTTTGTATGTACATCCCGATGTGAAAATTAAACCTTGGCGGGAGGGAGGAACAGGCGGCGATTCCACTACCGAAACGCAACCGAAATCGTGGCCCTACTATATGGAAGGTGGTACCCCGAATGTGCTTGGTATTGCTGGGATGGTGGCCGGAATTAAGTGGCTTGAAGAAAAAGGAATTCAGCAAATTTATCAACACGAGATGGAATTGATGGAATACCTTTGGAATCGATTAGAGGCGATTTCAGGGATTCATATATTAGGTCATCGGGATTTCACCCGACATGTTGCGACCTTATCTTTCTGGTCTGAAAATGTGCCAGCACCGGAACTTGGAGTGAGTCTAGATCAAAGTGTTCAGGTGGCGACTCGGCCGGGCTTGCATTGTGCCCCCTATGCTCATCGGGCACAGCATACTTTTCCTGAGGGTACGATTCGCGTAAGTCCAGGCCCTTTTAATACCCGAGAACATATTGATATTTTAGTTGATGCAGTGGCCGCTATTACTTCTCTCTAAGTTACTATCGATAAATTATCCCATCATTTTTTTGATAGGACTTGCTTTATTTCTTTGGTTCTATCTCGTTTTTTTCTTTGCTATCGAGATGATGAAAATAGATCGTTCCATCATCATATATGTTCATTCTGATTTTATTCTTGGTGATAACCGAACGAATTGATGAAATATCTTTCTCGTTCTTGAATTTGATAATAGAAGCCTCACCGGTTTCAGAATCTATCACCCGTAGTTCCCCGCTGCGGAACGGCCAAATAATATCATCGTCTTGGAATTTTGGGTTTTCGGGAGTATCGCCCTTTGGAACAGGGATTTCCCAAAGTTTTTCGTTCTGCTCCGGATTCAAATAACTGAGTCGATCACTCATCGTTAAAATTCGGGGTTTGTTTCGCGAATTCACATGAATTTGGCTGTAACGAATAGTCGCGGGTAGGGTCCATGTGCGAAGGGCTGTTTTCACTAAGGTATCGGCATTCCATAAAGTGAGGGTACTTCCTGTGGGAACTAATAACTGATTGGGTGTACCTTGTATTAGTCTGATTAAACCAGTTGGAATAACTGGTAACTCTAATTTCCCTACCACATTGAGTTCATTTTTCCAATGATAACGAGTGATTGTTTTGAACCCATCGAATACGAAAAACTCGTTCTCATTCAAATGAATCATTTGACCTAATTGTTTTGCTTTCTCATTTCGCCAAATGGGGCCTATCTCGAGTTGATTTCCCTCACTCCAGTTAATCCTTGCAACCGTGCCATCTTTCAAAGGCAGATAAAGCATAGGCCCAGAAAGGCTTGATGAACCAAGCGGTTCACTGGTCAATGGAACGGTTCGTTGGTGAATTTGATTTTCTTTGAAATGATGAATCAATAGTCGTTTATTTTTTTCATCAGCACTATAAGCGAGGGCCAAGAACGAATTAGAATCTATTTGTAATAATTCATCAAATGCTCGAAATTTCGGTGAGGGGGGGGCGAGCATCAACGCTTCCCCTGTGACTAGTTCCTGAGATTCTAAGGGTTGACTGGCATTCAAACGATAAAGCCCCCCGTTTTGATCCTGTACCGTGATCTGATCCCCTTGGACCAGAGGTTCACCAATTAAGGACGTTCCAAGCATTTTTCGCCAAAGGATATTTCCAGTTACTGAATCCACAGCGAAGGCAAGGGTTGTGAGTTCATCCGAGTGCGAAACCATTAGAAAGCGATTTTTGCGAAGCCCCAATTGCGCTTCCTGTAGGGGTTCTCCAATGGGTAGAGGATTGGGGCGGGGTTGAATTTGAAAGCCTTCTTCCAGATTTAACCCCTGACGGAAATACTGAAGGTTTCCCCCCGCACAAACCCATAAGCCGGCCTCATCCATCTGGGCGATAAATGCTCTGCCTGTATCGGGTGGTCCGACTCGGTAAGTGCCTATTTTGAACAACGGTCGATCGGCATTTCCCACGAGATTGAGACCTAAGACATGCAACTCACCTTGATCGGTAGCAAAGGCCAAAGTTTCGCCATCGGATTTTGGCGGAGAGGTGAGCCAACCGGTCACCACATATTCCGAAAGGAGTTGGGCTTGGCTTGGTTCCTCACCTAAACGATACAGTTTCAGTTTCGAGCGGCGGGCATTGATTTTCTCGATCACCAAAAGGAGGGAAGATGCCCCGAGAGGAGAGGGGACAAACTGAGGAGCAAACAGCAGACTACTGGGCAAGTGCTGGGTGCGCATGGTTCCCAAATAATTGGGTTTAGCACGGTTCCCATCGGGTTTGCGTGCGTTCACATCAATCACGGCAATGCCCTGACTTTCTGCGGGAATGTACAAACGCCCGTCGGGGCTGATCGCTAAACTTGGTCCCGATCGGCGACCGAGTTCAAACTGGGCCAGAATCTCACCGACTTCGGTATCGATTTCGTAAATGGTTCCTTTAGCATCTCGCATCAAAACATAAGCATACGTTCCGAAGAAAACCGGAGGGGCCGCTACAACCTCTCCCTTCAAGGGGACATGCCAAACGATGCTTCCTGTTCGTAAATCGCGTCCCGAAAGGCCTAATCCCGTCCGTGAGGGTTCCACAACCAAAGCGAGATTGCCCGAAACGGGTGGGATAAATTCATGATCGGCCCCCACGCGGCAAGCCCATAAGGAACGTCCTCCATTTTCCTCGAAAGCGTACAGGATGCCCTTGGCACAGGCGAACCAAACTTGGCCGGGTCCTTCTCCCGCACGTTGTCCCCCTTCGATTCGCGGAGCAAAATAAATCCCACCGGAATTCAACGGAACAAAAGGCACGGCAGCGATGGGCTGTTCCAACACTTCAATGGTCACTTTCCCTTGCAATTGTTTCTCGGCCGTTTCGATGAGCTGTTGGGCTGAGGGGTCGTTGTTGAGTTGTCTAAGGGCCACAAAATCCCGTGCCTGAGAAAGGGTATTTTCATCCACCTCTTTCAGCAATTCTTGAAGTTGATTCAGATTTTGCAAACGAGCATAGGCCCCCGTTATCTTCCCTTTCAATTGTGTTAATCGATCTTTGAACAAGTCGGAGGGGGGAACCTCTTTCGGACGGAACGGTTCTTGTTCGCGTAGGACCGTTTCGATTTCTTTGGACCATTTTTCTGAATCTTGGGGTTGATCTGGATGGAAAACCTCTTCACCCTTTTGAATGAGGTCTTCGAGGAGTTTTTCTCCGGTCTGCCACACATCCACTCCAAAGCGAGAGGGATTCACAAAAGGGGCCATCTCCGGAGTTTGAACGATTTTGAGAAACTCACGCCATCTAATCAAGCCGGGGTTGGGATCGTTTTTTGCCAAAACGGAACCGATGACCCCTCGCAGGGCCGATAGTTCGACAAAGAATCGTCCTTCCTCAGCCCGAGGATCGTTTGGGTAGTTGACAACAAAATCGTTGTAGAGTTTTCTCGATTGCTCAAATTGACCTTTGCTGTAGGCCTCTTGGGCATCGGCCCACAAACGATTGGGTGCCCCCTGCTGATACTTCCAGAATAAATAACCTCCGGTAGCGGTGATCCCCATCAGGATCACCAATAAAAACATCAGAATGAGTTTTGAGTATGTTTTTCCTTTTTTTGAGGAGGGCGGAGCGAAGGGGGAATCGATCGCAGGTGGGGTGTCTTCTGCCGTGTATTCGGTAATCGAAATTGGCTCTTCGGATAACGACGTCAACGATTTGGCAGGTGGGGGGGATTCGATATCGGGTCGCCATTCGGTTTCGATGGCTGGCTCTTCCGTAAAGGTTGTTTTGGGACGAGTCTTGGGTGGTGATGTTGGAACCTCGGAGAGCGTTTCGGACCAATCCATCATCTGGGCAGGCCCTTCCTCAGCAACGGATGGAGAGGAAAAATTGGCGGCAGATTGGGGGGAGTTCTCTGGAGTTGGCTCAGGTTGTTCCCCGAGTGTCTGGACGACAGGAACGGTAAAAATTTCCGCACAAACGGGGCATTTAACAGATTTTCCTCTCAGGGATTCTTCCAAAAAAAATTGGCTTTCACATTCTACACAGCTAACTTGGATTCGCACGTTCATCCCTACGCGAGAATTATCAATGAATATATTTTACCAGAAGGGGGCGAGGAAACGTAGGGGCCTTTTGAGACTTAGCGTCCTGTTGGTCCGTACTGATCGCTGAGCGTCGGTGGGAGCAGTTTCCGATCCTCAATAATGATGGGGTATCGACCTCGGCCATATCGTTCTTGTTCTTCAAGGGTCTGTGTCATGGGGTCGGGTTTGATTCCACTGCGACGATTTTCGATTGGCCCTTTGGTCGATTGACAACCAACGGCGATCAGGAAGGCAAGGAATGAAAACTTTCGCACGGGTTGTTCCTCGTCTTGGCTAGTTTCTGCGTCCATGAAGGAATTATCGTACTCCTCACCAAACGAGAACGCATCTTATCTCAAAGAACAAACCCAAGCCGAATTCGCTTCCTCAACCAATCTGCGTAACCGCTACAAAATACCCAAATTCCTCACCTGATTCGTTCCATGCCCATTCAACGAATTGACCCCGAGACAGAGATTATCCCTAGTTCATCGAAGTCTCCTGATCCGGTGAATGATTAAGAATCCTCTGGTTTACGGCGTTTCGGGTGAGCTTCGGCTTGGGCTTCCAATGGATTTTCAGGCCAAGAATGTTTTGGGTAACGGGCACGCAATTCTTTTCGGACAATCGGATAGGTATTTTTCCAAAAGCTCGCAAGATCGTCGGTGATTTGTTGCGGGCGGTAGTTCGGCCCTAGCAGGTGGAGCAGCAAACGTATTTTCCCCCCTGCGAGTTTTGGCGTCTCGGCGAGGCCAAAAAGTTCTTGAATCCGCACAGCGACCGTAGGGGTTTGCCCCAGTTGATAACGGATGGGGTGGGTTCGTCCGCTGGGGAGTACGATCGAACTGGGGGCTTCGCGTTCAAGGATTTGCCATTGTTGGTTGGTGAGCTGGTTCCGAATGACCGGATACCAATCGGCTTGCTGAATCTCTCGCAGCGTTTGATAATTGGGAACCAGCCAAGTGAGCCATTCTTGAATCTGATTGCGATCGATGACCGGCAACCCCAAATCGGGAGCGACATCGGCCAACCAGCGGATGCGGTTGAGTAACGCACCGGCAGCACTTTTTTCATCTGGAAGAACTTGTTCCCAATGTTTCATGATCCCCTGTAAAAAGACCTCGTGACGGGTATTCCCTTCTGGAACGGGAATGGCTTTCTCTTCGAGAAGGAGGTCCTCATAATAACGTCGCCGATAGGCCACCACCTTCCGTTGTTCTTCGTCCCATTCGATTTCTTCGGCAATACGAAATCGTTCCGGTGAAAGCCATTGTTCTTGCACGGCCGAGGCCATCCGAATGATTGCTTCGGTATCTCCTCCTTCCACATCGATTCCCAACAGCAACGGGGCATCGTGTACGCCACTTTTGGGATGCAACCGAGCGCCTCGACCCCCTAGCATCACGAATCGGGCCGAGCCGACCTGCCGACGTTTTGCGAGTCGATCCGGAAAACCGACCAACAAAGATCGCATCACGGCCTGTTCTTCCGAGACTTGGGGCAGTGTTCCCAACAGGGCCAGTTTTTTTCGTACCGAAGGAGCTTGAAGCCATTGCCGCAGTTGGCTCGCTGCCTGCCACAACCAACGGGCCGGACCATTCTGCGGTTGCTGGGCTAACCAGTGGACTCGCTCCCAAACATCGGAATCGGTTGCATGTTCGGGAATTTGTTGGGCCAACGGGTCCCGCTCGGCCAGAATCGCCACACAGAGACTGACTGCCATTTCTTGACCAAGGCGATACCCCTCGATGAGCATGCGAGCCAAGCGGGGATGGATGGGAAATTCTGCCATCAGTTGCCCAAGCGGCGTGAGGGATTGCCCTGCGAGAGCATCCAGTTGCGTCAATAAATTCTTGGCTTGTTTAATGGCTAAAGGAGGTGGAGCATCAAGCCATAAAAAAGTTTCTGGTTGTTCGTTCAGGTTCAACAAAAGCAAAACGGTCTGGCAAACGTCTAATCGTCTGATCTCGGGCAAAGTTTGTGCCGGACGCCCGCGATGGGCCGACTCACCCCATAAGCGAACACATATTCCCGGACCCAATCGACCAGCCCGACCGGCTCGCTGTTCCGCCGAGGCTTGGGATATGGGAGCCAATTCGAGACGATTCAATCCTATGGTGGCATCGAATTCGAGCTGTCGGCACAACCCACTATCAACGATGGCAGAAATCCCCTCCACCGTTACCGAGGTTTCGGCGACGTTCGTGGCTAAGACAATTTTCCGATGCGGCTGTAACTGGATGGCAGCATCTTGGGCCTCGGCTTCGAGTTCTCCGTACAAAGGATATATTTCGACACCGCTGGGTAACTCGCTCTTCTGCAACCATTTCTCGGTGGCTCGAATTTCTCCGACACCTGGTAAAAAGGCCATCACTCCTTGGGGAACTTCGTTCAATAAATTCAGAATGGTTCGGGCCACGATCTGCGGAGTCGAATCGTCGGAACGAACGGGATGATAACGAATCTCGACGGGGAACATTCGTCCTTGAGACGTGACCTTGGGACAATCCCCAAGGTAGCGAACCAAGCTCTCGGTCTCTAAGGTGGCTGACATCACTAAAATTTTGAGATCATCCCGTAAGGTGGTTTGAACCAATCGGCACAGCCCCAAAGCCACATCGGTTTCTAAACCCCGTTCATGAAACTCGTCGAAAATGACACACGAAACGGAACTTAAAGATAAATCTTCCTGTAAAAAGCGAAGAAGTATTCCGGGCGTGATGCAGATCACCTTGGTATTCGGGGTCGTCTGATTTTCAAAACGGACTTGCCAGCCGAAAACCTCCCCCGACTTCGAGCCATTTTCGTAAGCCATCCGTCTTGCGGCCGAGCGGGCCGCCACTCGGCGGGGTTCCACCACCAAAATTTTGCCGGAAGGTTGGAATCGCTTGAGCAATTCGGCAGGCACTCGGGTCGTTTTCCCTGCTCCGGGCGGGGCTTGCAGAACAAGGGAGGCCGAACGCGATAATTCCTTGAGGATCGTCGGCAGGACTTCATCAATCGGTAAAGGAGAGACAGGCATAAATCGGAAATTATTTTACGAATTTTCTCGTTCGACTCAACAACTTCGACTCAACGGCTTCACTCTCACGCATACCTTGAAATTCCGAAGGCTCTGGTCAATTTATACCTTGGCGCGGAGCCCGATCCTTCCGCAGGCAACAAAAATTGCGATCAAGATTATTCAATACGAAGAGGTAGATACTGAAGGATGAGGTAGGTGCTGAGCAAAATGGAATCAAAGAAACATCGAATGGAGAGTTTTCCTAGTGAGGTTGGGGAAGGGATAATTTCCCGAAAAAAAGGTGAAGAGGGAGTTCTGCTCAATTTTTGAGAGAGCAGTGAAGAAAGAAGATTTTTAGGGTCTCGGTCCGAGTTGACCTATATCAGGCAAGCTCTGGGTGCGAATGGTTAGCCTACGGGTGAAGAGGGAGGCGGAGGGGTAACCACAACAGGCGGAGTATTGTGAATCGCCTCATACACTTCGCTTCGATGAACCGAAACTTCACGAGGAGCCACAATCCCTAAACGGACCTTATCGCCTCGCACTTCCACCACTGTGATAACAATGTCATTGTTTATCACAATGCTTTCGTTTTTTTTCCTAGACAAGACCAACATGGTTTGGTATCCTTTCTCAAACGAAACCGATTGTTGAACTCAACTCCCTCAAAATCAACAATCGGTCCATCGATCTGAGTTTGGTTGGTTTGGGGACCTAACCCCAAAAAATAGTGGACGCAGCCTTGCAAAATTTATAAAAAAAATAATAACCAATCTTAAATTCAATAGGAGGGCGTATCTGCGCATATTCCCTCTATACTAGTACCGTAAACGTATTTTTCTCAGCCGTCAAGGGTAGTCTGGCAAAAATACCCTATTTTAACAAGATTTCTTTATCTTCTGATTCGTTTAGACTTTACAAATATCGAGGAAAAATCTACCGAATTTGACAAAAATAATGGTTGGGATGGCTCCTTTTTGGCTCTTGTGAGCAAATTTCATCCAATTTCCTAAATGTCCAGTCAAAAATTTACTTGAAAAGATATTTTGTTGAGGTTGTATAGATTTTATCCTGTATAATAGCATTCGGACTCAACCTGAAGAAAAAATTACAAAATTTCGAGTTTGTCCCTTTTCGGCGCAAACTCGAATTTTGGTGACGTCTGAAAAGTGAGCCTTGACAGAAGACACAACCAAGATTGAAAATGAATCTTGAATGGATTAGTACTCTCACAAGAAAAATAATAATAACCCGCTTGTAAGAGAGGACTCGTTTTCTGATAATGGTTAGAATGATGGTGAAATAACTAACAGAACAACCCCCCTTGTGTGAATGAGTATTCGCACGTTGTTCTGAAGCTCATTAATCAAAAAGGAGACGTAACATGAGCGACGCATTGAGTTGGATTAGCCTCGCCGTCGGGATCGTGGCAGTCCTCCTGATTTTGGAAACCCTTTTACGAACCCTGTTCACCCACTGGGGTACGCCACAAGGCAAATATCCCCACCGTTCGTAAGTGGGATCACCGATCTGGATACATAAACCCAAGTCAGCTAAAATAAACTGACGAGATAGAGAATTGTCGCCTTTGAGGCTGGTGGATGACTTGTCCGCCGGCCTTCTTTTGTTTAAAGTATTTTGAAATTGGGAGTGTTTGTACGGCTGGTGCTGGCCCCGGTCTTCAAAACTGAGGAATAACTCGTCGCACGGCCCGTTCCCGTCGCGGTTTGCGGCCCCTCCGAGTTTTCTGCTTGTCGTCTGCTTGTTCTCCGGCCCTCACGCCGCCCTCGGCGTGGGGGCCGGTTCGCCTTTCCGGGCCGCCGTCCCCGGCCCGCCTGTCCCGCTCTTGTCCTACCGCCGTCCCGCCGCTGTCCCCGTCGCCGTTTGTTCTTTCTCCTTGTTTTACCGCCGTTTGCGGCGGCTGTCCCGCTGTCCCGCCGTTTTCGGTTGCCTCGCCGTGGCCGCTGGCCGTGGTTTGCCCCTTTCGCCCTCCGCAAGGAACGGACACCGGGGCATACTTTCCACTGGCTTACCGCAAGAACGAGCCGAGAGGGGATCAAGAGTAGCGGCATGAGGCAGGGAGCGGCAGCCCGCCAGAGCGGGCTGCCCCCTGGCTCGCTCCGCGAGCCAGGGCAGAGCGTCCTGCCTGGATCGGCGGCCTCGTGAAATGGGCCGTCGTGGAGCTTCTTTAGCCTTTTCTTGCACTCGAACGAGCCGAAGAAGGTGAGAAGCCGTCCCTGGCGGAAGAGGTCAGAAGAGAGGCAAGGAGACGACGCGGAGGGGGTTATCTCAGTTGTTTTCGGGGTCGCTCGCAGCCGCGAGAAGCTGGCTGAGGACTGCCTCGATGCTCATGTCGAAGGGCTTGGCGTTCCAGCAGACGTTGAAGGGGCCAACCCGCTGGATATGCTCCGCGTTCAAGGAGGACGGCGTGGCGGGATCGAAGTCGCTCGGCTCGACGAAGCCGACCATCGACGTGCTGCCGATCATCTTCTTGACCTTCTTGAAGGTGTGGCGGACGTCAGACACGAAAGCGAGGGGCCGAAAAAGCAGCTCGTAACTTGCCGCCCTTGATGGCTCATCGTGGCTGGCGAGGTAGGCAGCCTCGAACCGCTCCACGGAAGCGACCAGATTTGGGAACAGAGCAGCGACGTAGCGGCCTTGTCGTTGAGCGAAGCACAAGGCGAACCAGTCGCCAGGCCGATTCTCGCTCCAGGCCAGCAGATGTTCGGCGGTGGCGTGGGTTTGGGGCAGCACGAAGATCGGGAAGACACCGCCGCCCTCGGCCATCCACAGGCAGGCGTCGGCAAGGCCGCTGGGGCAGCGGTCGGCCTCGGCCATCAGCCGCTTGAATCCCTCGTCTCCGACCGACAGCACGCGACCCGGTTCGCCCGTCAACAGCGGGAGGTAGCTGAGAACGACTACTTTCTTGGGACCATCGCCATCTGATCCGGGTAGTTGCACACGCCGCATCGTACACTCCACGAGTGAAAGATTACCTACCCGGTCAGGGGCCAATACGTCCCGCCGGGTCTTGCCTTCGGCGTGTGGCAAGGTATCCACGGACGAGTAATTGTCGAACCGAGTGCGAGAGGGGGCGGAGGCGATAGCTCGTTGATCCGCAAGACAAACCTGGGGTAAGCGTCCGCCAGGCGGACGTTTTGGAGACGATGAGTAGGGGCGTGCCCAGCTTGTGGTAAAGCATCGGCACGCCGCCGAAAGTCAGCGGCATTGCTCCTGTCTGGGCCACAAGCGGGGCCGTGCGGGGGGTCTGCCGTTGCACCCACCCACGGCCCCGATGCTTACCCCGAACAGGAGTCATGAACACCGTTGATGCAGCGAAAGACCTCCTCGGCTACGGCTTCCATCTCGTTTCCCTTCGACCCGGCAGCAAGGAACCCGCTGGCGGTGAAGGCTGGCAGGAACGTGCCGTCCAGCGGGCCGCTGACGCCCACAAGCTGAAAGGCGGGAATATCGGCGTCCTGGGCGGCAGCCCTGTCAGAGAGGGCTGCCGGCTGCTCGTCATCGACATTGACGGGAAGAATGGTGCCGGCGGGCCGGCGAGTGTCCGCCAGATCGAAGCCGTCTACGGATCGCTGCCGGCCACGGCGACGGTGCGGACGCCGAACGATGGCTACCACCTGTACTACGCCGTGCCGGCAGACACGCCGCTATGTGGAATCAGCGGCCTTCTCAAGCGGCTGGACTTCTCAGGCATAGACCTGATCGGCGACGGGCTGTATGTCGTGGCACCCCCCTCAGTCCTGGCGAGCGGCCCGTACCGCTGGACTCGCGGCCCCGACGAGGGCCTTGCCTTGGCTCCCTTCTGGCTTCGGCACCTTCTGAGGACCGGAGGCCGGCCTGGGCCGGTGGCGTGCATCCCAACGCAAAGGAGCCGCACTCCCGGCCCTGCTTCCCGGCTCCTGGGGCCGGACGCTCTTTCAAGACTCGTGGATGAAGTTGTCGCACGTTTCCGCCTGGAGGGACCGAATCAGCGGAACGACAACATGCACCGGGCTGTGGGTAGCCTCTTTCGACGAGGATTATCCCCGGCTCAGGTCCGCGAAGTGATGCTTCGCTGGCATGAGCATTTCGACGGCGTGTTCCAGACTCCCTTTGCGGAAGCCGTCTGCAACCTCGACCAGAGCATCGCCCTTACTCTCTGCAACATCGAGAGAGGGGTCTTCTCACTGGCTTCACCGGACCACTTGGCGGTCCAGAAAGGCTTCCCGCTGACGGCACAGCAGCGGGCTTTCCTCGACCGCTTGCCTGTGCTGCTTCCTTCCTCCCCCTCCCTGCCTCCCTCTCCCCCTCACCGTAAGGGAGTGCTAAACGGGCAACGAACCAAGGCCCTCGCCTTGACGAACAGGGAGCGGCAATTTGCCGAAATCCTGCTGGTACTCGCCGCCTACGAGCGGGCAAAACCCAATCGGGAAGGCATGAAGCCCGATGAGATCAGGGCCACCAACCAGCAGATGATCGACCTGCTCCTGGCCCGCCACGGCGTTGACCTGAACCCGACGAGTGAGAACCAAGGGGCCGGGAAGAGCCAGCTTCGCCGGCTGAAAGCAACGTTCGTTACCGCTTGCGGACGGCCGGCAAGGAAGGTGGAGTTGCTAGAGTTGACGCGGGTAGGCGAGCGGGGCCAGCCGAGTGTCTACCGGTTGACTGGATTGCTCCAGGCATTCGGATCGTAGGCTCTCGGTTCGGCCAGGGAAGTAACGGAATCGCTTGGGGCGTTATGGCTTGCCGGGTATAACTTCAAGGACGGTCGAACTGGGTCAGAACGTGCTGAGCAGGGCAAGGGTCGCATGCGGGGAACGGTGGTTCGACCGGGAGGCCGGGTCCTTCCCATATCCATAGCACGTCACATAAACACTCGCCAATACTCAGGGTAGCCGCCGTATGACGGCGAAATACGCCCCACGGCATCCGAACCCTCACGTCCGGCGTGGCAAAACGGTGGATGCTTTACCAGACGCTGACACGGGGATGCGGGAACCACGCCATCGGTCGTCCTGCTCCCCAGGCACGATCGCGTTACAGCCAGGGGTTGCCTCAAGATAGCGGCCACTCCGGCGGTCGCGGGTCGAGGCCCGCCGCCCGCAGATTCTCCCTGAACTTGGCGAGGAAGTCCGGGTCGGAGTAGTCCAGCATCTCACCCGCAATGCCTGACCAGTCCGGCCCGCAGTCCCAGCAAATCTTGCACATCGTCCGGCCGTTGAAATCGTCGGCCAGGTCGATCATCACGCCGCCGCCTTCGGGGCTGGTGAGCGAGAAAAAGCCAAACAGCTTGCCGTCGATCTCAACCTCAGGCCAGCCAGAGCACCGCGAACGTACCAGGGCGGTGACGGCGACATTCAGGGCCTCCATGCTGGACTTGCTGCCTGTCGCCTCGATCAGCCGCTCCCAGCGGGCGAGGTTCTCCCCGGTCCAGTACAGGGCCTCCCGGACGAAGGCGACTCCTTCCGCCTCGTGTTCCCGCACTGGCAGGGCCAGGGCCTTGAGCCGCCGCAAATGCTCCCGCAGCTTGTCCGCGTCCCAAACCCGGAAGCCGGTGCCGCTGCCCCGGAGGAGGAACCAGCTCAACTCGGCGAGGCAACGAACCTCCCAGCGGGTGCGGTCCTCCTCGTCGCCGAGTTCCTTCTGCTGAACGAGCAGCGGCCATAGCTCACGGAAGCCCGTCACCTGTTCGGACTCGGCCAGGTCTCGGACCTGTTCATCGACGGCGGCGAAATCCTCCCAGGCCAGGTTGATGCTGATGTCGCGGCCCTGGAACTCCTCGGTCGTGAGTTCGTCGAGTGCGAGCCATTCTTCCGGTACTGCCCGCCAATCGCGGTAGTCGATCATCGCTGTAACTCTTCGGTGTCCTGTCCGATATCCCCGGTTGGGAGTCGCCATGCCAGACTCTGAAGAGCGGAAGTCTTCCAGAAGAGAGTGACAAGAAGGATTTTCGGCACCAGCCCGCTCCAATAAGAGTCGGCATTCAGGTCGGGCAACGCCAACAAATTGCCGATCTTGGCGAAGTGGTTGTTGGCCAAAGCTTCCAGGATCAAGGCGAGGCTATTGCACAGGCAGCGGGCAAAGAAGCCGGTATCCAGAAATCTCCGCTGCCGCTCCCGCTCCTTCGGCGTCAGGGTCAGATCGCCCTCGACGATGGCCAGGAGGCGGCCCCGGTCCAGGGCCTGCACCACGAACATCGGGTCCAGTTCAGCCAGGATCGGTAGGACCGCGATGTACCCGCCCATTTTCTTGTCCGACATCGGGGGTAGGGATGCGAAGAATTCCTGCACGGTCGGCAGCACCTGCATCAGTTCCAGCCACGGAGCAGATGCTCGCTCGTCGCCGACTTCTGCCCACCGCAGCACGAACCGCACCTGTTCCTCTCGCTCCGTGGTTGCCTGACCGGAGTACGGATAGATGTGCCAGCAGAAGCCTTCGCCCGCCGGGACTGCCCAGGGGGATGGCAGATACATGAGGCGTAAGGCGTCCTCCGGATAGCCAATGGGGAGCAACTCCTTCACCGCTCTCCAATCCGGGGAAGCAAGCAGCGTGTTCCCGTCCCGTGGCACGGCGTCAGCCAGTTTCTGGGCTGTCTGCTGCCAGCGTTCCAGTAGCTCCGGACTCGCTGATCGCAAGAGCACCGGCAGGTAAACCGTGCGGAACAGCCAGAGATCCCGCCGGAGGGTCACGACCTCCCCGGCCAGGGTTTCCGAGTCGAGCTTGGCAGAATCGCTGTCTTTTCCTTTACGGCTGGAAGCCGTTTCTTGCGGCGAAGTCATGGCTTATTCTGCCCTTTACTGATCGTTGCGGCGACTGACTATTGGCGGTCAACAGACAGGGGCCGGATCGTGTCCTGGTAATTGAACTCCCCCTTGCCGCACTCGATGCGGGCCGTCGCGTCCTTGCACTGGTAGTACAGGTAGGTCGAGTCGCCCACGTCCGTGATCCGCAGCGGCTCGCCGAACTGCTCGTAGAACTTCTGCCGGGGCGACCAGGACTTCGGGTCGAAGTTGTCGCCGTACAGGTTCTTCTTGAACTCCTCGAACGTCATGTTGATCTGCCCCTTCTGACCTCCCTTCGCACCGCCAGCATTCTTCCCGGTGCCCCCGGACCCGCCGCAGCCGACGGCCAGCAGGAGAATGCCGAGCAGCAGACTGGTGCCGAGCAGCGGCAGGCGGACATTGCTGTTCTTGGCACGGCTGAGTTGCGTCATACCGACCCCTTTCTTGTTGATGGTGTTAGTGGACCAGGCACCGGCGGTCGCCGTGTGCGGAAGAAAAGACCCTGGATCTATGGCGACTGCAGGAGCTTTCCGAACCTTGGTAGTGCTTCTCATGCCTGTCAGCGGTCAACGCGATCCTCAGGCTTCTGCTGGCTCGTGCTGTCGATAACAGCCACCGGCTTCCCAAGCATCATGAAGTCCGGAATCTGCGGCGGCTCAACTCGCAGCAGCCGGCTCTCCTCTCCCGCCTGCTTACAGGCCAGCAGTTCCTCCCGCAGCTCCATCAGCAGCCAGCCAAGGCGGTTCTCCCCACGCAGCACGCCGTCGCCTTCGAGAACCGCTCCCCAGAAGCGGTCCTTGCGGGACTGCTCCACGATGGGCCTGGGGGCACTCCACCGCAGGAGGCCGCCGAACTTCGTGAAATGCTGGGCCAGCTTCACCCGCAGGCACCACCGCATCACGTCAACCTGGACCTCCTCCCAATCAGGTCGGGAGTGTTCCTTCCGCCGGCCCTCCTTCTTGGCCTTCATCTTGGCCTGCATGGCGTGCGGGGCGTCCAGAATCTCCCGTTGCCAGTCGGGCCGGTGCGGGAACCGGCCTGCCTGGTAGAGGGCTTCGCTGGAAGTGATCCGCAGCCCGTTGACGTGGAGCGGGAAGTCGTTGCTCATGTTCGACAGTCCACCCCACTCCTCGTTGACCTTGAAGAACACGACGCAATTCTCGTGGACGATGCCTCCCTCTTCCCAATTCATGCTCTTCCTCCCCTGCTGGCTGGTGAGACTGTGAGACGACAGAAGCCCGTATGTGGCAGAGAAGGGGTGTGTCGTTAACCCTGGCGACTGACCGCAGAATCGGTTTCGTGTGAAAATGGCCTGACTTTTCCGGTTAGGCAGACCTTGCGGGCACCGGCCAGTTTACTTTCGTCAACGTCCAGGGCCGACGATGTGCCCGTCCGCAGGATCATCCCCGACCCAGACATGGGCACGGTTCCGCACGAACGAAACCGCCGTGAGGAAGCAGTTCACTGACTCAACCAGGTCGTCCAGCAGCTTGCCGCGGCGGGCTTTCCGGCGGCTCGTGTCCATCACCAAGCCATCGGTCAGCAGATGCCGCGTCAAATCAGCCATCCAGCCTGCGAACACTTCCTCGGTTACCCCAAGAACGTCCCGGTCAGCGAAGCCGTAGAGGCCCTGGTAGACCCATTGGAGAACGATTGGCCACGGGCGGTACGCGGTTTCACCTGGGAGATTCCACAACCGAGGATCGCGCAGCCTTTCCGATTTGTATTCCTTTGTCTCACCCGGCAAAAACGGCGCGAACTTACCCAACGCCCCGAGGAACCAGAGTGCTTCCCCAGGAAAACACTCGATCAAGAGCCGGTCGCTGATGTCAGTCGCGGGGTCGCTGTAGAGTTGGAACCCGAGGCCGTGAAGTCCCTTCACCAGAGCAACGACGCGAGGGCAGAGCGGGGCACCGGGCAAGACGTTCCAGACGTGCCGCCAGCAAGTTCTGCCTTGTTCAAGCTCTAGCGAATTAAGGGCAGCTTGGTCGCACTTGCGGAACTCCAGTGTATTTCCTGATGACTTTTTCCCTTTTTTGGCCTCTTCGTCGGCCTTTCGGCTGCGGTCGGGTAGGTGCGCTCGGTCCAGTGCTTTCAGCGGAGCATCAACGGCCAGCACGACGCGGCTATCTCCTGCGTGGCTTGCCATAACCTCCTGAACCGCTTGCAGTACCAGGCTGGCGTCCGCGTCGCAATTCGGCTCGTTGTCGGCAGCGGAGGGATTGTACGTCGTACTCAAATCGACCCGTTTTAGTTGCAGGGGGCCGGCCTGCTCGCCGTTGATCTGGGCGAAAGCAAGCGTGTCGGTCTGGGTGGGCCTGGTACGCCCTCCCCCCCACCAGGCGAAGTCGATGCCGATGCATAGTGTCTCTCCAGCAGGGAAGTCCTGCAAAAGGGCTGGTTGCAGCCCCGTTCGGGCGGGTGGCTCTTGCTGAGGCGGTTCGTCACCGCCGTGAGCGGCAACATTCCCGCCAGCGGCCTGCGTAGCGGAGGTTCCGACCTTGGCTGGCGCCTTCGCCGCGATCCTGGCCCTCTCGGCATCATGGTGCTTGAGGAAATCGGCCCTGGCGTTCTCGTTGACGAAGCGTTCTGGCATCGTGGCGAGGCCGCGAGCAACCTTCTTCGCCAAGCTGTGGAACCTGGCGTCGTGCCCCGGCATAAATCGGTGCTTGGTGACTCCGCCGCATCCGCACCAGCAGATGGCAGGCTTGTTGCCTACAGACTTCTCCGCAGATTCTTGGATCAGCAGGTCGTCATTCGGACTCGCGTCAGGATGGGATTCCGTGTTCATGGCGTTCTGTCCCCATAGCGTTTTTGATCGCTCAGCTTGAATGAGAATTCATCCGTCGTGGTGGTGCCTCCGTGTTGAGGGAAAACGCTCCACTTAGAGCGCCAGGGGCCAGAGACGACACCATTCCTCAGCTTGTATTCAACCGCTGCATCCACCTTAAATGCCGAAGTTTCCGTATCGAACAAAGTGTCTTTTGTCAGTTCGACAAGCCGTCCATCATCTTCAACAATAAACAACTTCACCGTCGTGTTGCCCTTTGTCCCCACCGCGATCTGCTTAATCCCGTTTCTTCCTCCCTTAAAGATGAGCATGCTGGTGTTGTCTGGGCCGATTCCGTTTCGATGTTTCGTCACCAAATGCCGAGGCTCAATCAGGTAAACCGCTTCGAAGTCTTTGGCCATGGCGTCAAGATTCGCGTAGGTGGACGAGCTTCCTCCGAACAACAGCGAGCCAAGCCAGATGAGGCCGACGAAGATGGCGGCGACGATGCCGATACCGATCGCACCGCCGACCAGCAGCAGCCCGATCATCCCTCGCCCCGAAAGCCGAATGGTGCCAGCCGGGATGCGAGGAGTGGGAGCGTCTCCATCCGGTTGGCTCGCCCCATCCACGGCCTTCGCGAGGTGGTCCTGAGCCTTGGCCTGCACGTCCTTGGCGGTGTCCGTCGCCTTGGCCGCGACCCGCTTGGCCGTCGCGGCAGCGGCCCCCAGTAGCCCCTTGGCGGCGGGTGCCACGGGCGAAGGAGGCGGGGGCGGGGCAGTCGCCGCCCCGGCGGGTAACAGTCCCTTCACACTGCTGGCGGCCTTCCACTCCGACATCCCCTCCTTCCACACGAGGTCCGTGGGCAGGAGCTTGCCGGCCTCGGCCAGTGCCTTGAGTTCAGTCCCCGCCACGGGTCCGTGCTTGGTGCCGTTCTTGCTGTAGTACCACTCGTTCGCCATGATCGGATCGCCTTTCGGAGTTAGATGGCCCTATTCGTGGTCAAGGGTTCGCTGACCGACAGTTCGGGCAGACGGGGCTGGTTGCCGGGATTTCGGCCCGGCAGTACCGGCACGGTCGCGTGGCGAAGGGCATGAGGAAGACGACGAGCAGGGCCAGGCCGACGATCAGACAGCAGGCCCCGGTCAGCCCCGTCGCGAAGTTAATAGCCGACCCAACCAAGGAAGCTCTTGGGGACGTAGACGCGATACTCCCGACCGCCCCACCGGCCCAGGTATTCGCTGTCCTGCTTCCACACGTGGCCGGCGGCGAGGGGCAGGACGCAGATCGCGAGGCCGGCAGCCACGGCGAAGACGAACGCGAAGGCGGCCAGCCCGTCCCAGGGCACCGGCTTGCCCTCGTTCTCTGCTGCGAGCTTGCCGAGCAGCCCGCCGCACACCCCAAGCATCAGAAAGGTCAGCATGACGGCGGCGTAGACCACCCCGAAACGCCACAGGCCGAGACTCTGCCAGTGCACCGAATCGTCAGCCTGGCGGTGTGGGGCCAGATCCTGCTCTTCACGGCTGGTCTTGGCCCTTGCCGTGCTGCGGGCCTGGCTGGGCAAAGGCGGCGGGGTCGAAGCCCGCTCGCCGTCGAATAGCTCCTTTGCCTGGCCAAAAGGAATCCAGTCCGGCATCCCCTCTCGCCATACGAGGTCGGTCGGGCCGGGCGGCTCAGCCAAATCGAATTCTTGCGGTGGGGCGTAGCTGCTGGCGAGGGTCGCCAGGTC
>JAOAAA010000279.1:302-739 GCA_026419115.1 Gemmataceae bacterium | reverse complement strand
CTATTGAGCGGCTGGAAAAATTCACACTTTGCGTAGACCGTTGCATGTTCTGCAGGAATCAATTTCTGGATTTTGACCATCGGCGTATCGCCAATGGTCCCAGTGACTGAATTATAAACTTTCCCTCGTGGCATTGAAACTCCTTGAATGTTAACCTATTGAGATAGGTTTTTTCATCGATTAATTAATCTTCTCGAACCCGTTTATATCGAATCAGGCATCCGCGTGCAACTGTTTCTTTCACCTTCGGTGATTCCCCTTTCTGCAAGGAATTGATCGCATCCTCAAGATAATGGACTTTCACTTCGGTTGCATTGTTACGATCGTCCATGGCCCCCATATACACAACTTTACGCTCTTTATTCAGGATGAAAAATTCCGGTGTATAAGTGGCCCCGAAACTCTTTGCAATTTTTTGAGATTCATCGAACAAATAG
>JAOAAA010000279.1:0-292 GCA_026419115.1 Gemmataceae bacterium | reverse complement strand
TTTTTTCCTTGGCCCGCTTCTTCATTTCCTCTAGAGAATCTTCCTTGATTAAATTCACATTGATCGCCACAACTGCAACTTTATCTTTATGCTTGTTGGCAAATTGGATAATACGATCTTCGTAATCGACCGCCGTCGGGCAGCTATTACAGGTAAACACAATCACAAGATATTCGGCATTTTGGAAACTTTTGAGAGAGTATTGCTTGCCATCGGTCGCAGGGAGATTTTCCCAATTCGGGGCCGCATCTCCGACGGAAAGAACCTTATTGAATTCGCCGGCTCCTAACAC
>JAOAAA010000278.1 GCA_026419115.1 Gemmataceae bacterium | reverse complement strand
CTGTAGACCTCATGATACTTCTGCCTCATTACCTCTCCAAGCAGGATAGGGAACCGAGGTTGCTTTGGCTCGGTTTTTAAAACAAGCCGATTGATGTAATTCTGATCCCGAATGGGTCGGCCAGTGTTTGGGACAAGCAGGGTTTATTCATCTTAGCTCATCGTTCCTGCATGTTTTGTTCATTCTCCACAGCAGAACTTACCCAAATTGTGGTCCTTGTTTGGTTTCCAAAGAAGGAAGTTGATTCTTTGGATTCGGTTTATTCTGGTTAAAGGAGTTGAAGTAATTTTTACGATAGGGAGGAAATCGTGTCCGTTTACTCTCAAAAGTGATCGTAAGTTATGAATCTCCTTCCGTACACATGGCGACGTTCGATCGCATCGATTTTTGCAGCTGGGCTCATGTTTTTGGGGAGTTCTGCAGATGCTGCAACCTTTACAGTAACGAACACCAATAATGCGGGGCCGGGTTCTCTCCGAACAGCGATCGCGAATGCCAACGCGGCCGGCCCAGGTAACCATGTGATCAATATCAATGTCACAGGTACCATTAACCTAACCTCTCCGTTGGCCCAACTGGATAACAACATCACCATTAACGGGCCAGCTACGGGAACCATCAACATCAACGGGAATAACCAGCATCGCATCTTTTATGCGAACAGCGGGAACATCGTGATTAGCCGAGTGAACCTGATCAACGGTCGGGCAAACGGTGGTAACGGCGGACCCGGGGCCGCA
>JAOAAA010000277.1 GCA_026419115.1 Gemmataceae bacterium | reverse complement strand
CATTCAAGCATGGAAATAATTCATGACTTCGACCCAGACAACGCCTTCCACTGGCTTCAATTCGGCCATGCTCATTCAAGCATGGAAATGAACGGTACTGTTGCGTTCTGATCTTGTACAAATTGGGGCTTCAATTCGGCCATGCTCATTCAAGCATGGAAATTCGTCTAATTGTTGCGGATGAGGACAACAAAGAGTATGCTTCAATTCGGCCATGCTCATTCAAGCATGGAAATACTACAGTCTAAGCTAGACTCAAGATTGTGGGTACGCGCTTCAATTCGGCCATGCTCATTCAAGCATGGAAATACAACGAATTGAATAATTTTTGGATTCAATCCAGCGATGCTTCAATTCGGCCATGCTCATTCAAGCATGGAAATTCGGCGTTTTAACCGATCGGGTGAGTCAGCTGGAATCTGCTTCAATTCGGCCATGCTCATTCAAGCATGGAAATATTGGCATAGGGGTCAAACCTAGCCGCTGATAACCCCCGCTTCAATTCGGCCATGCTCATTCAAGCATGGAAATTGGGGAAGAGATCGAAGTGAACTCGGCCGGTATGGCCGCTTCAATTCGGCCATGCTCATTCAAGCATGGAAATTCAGTTCCGCCATCCAAACCAGTGTCGCTAAATGCGATGCTTCAATTCGGCCATGCTCATTCAAGCATGGAAATATAGCGGCTTGCCAATCACAATCCGCCCAAATGGAAGGCTTCAATTCGGCCACGCTCATTCAAGCATGGAAATTAG
>JAOAAA010000276.1 GCA_026419115.1 Gemmataceae bacterium | reverse complement strand
ATTCGCTCCCAAGTCTTTAATGGCATCACGAACCAGTTGTAGCGTGTGTTGGAACCCTTCTTGATTGGTGGGAAAATGTCGTGGACGCAGGCGGAATTTCTCGGCATGATGGATGATCTTGACAATCAAGGCCGAAGAAAGCGGATGATCTTCCGACGGAACAATCCCCCGTTGCCCATGCGATTCAATGACCCAAACTTCCTGATCGGGCCGACGATCGACACAAGCCCGACGAATGACCGCAAAGGGTTCTCCCTCGATCGGGATTTCCACCAAACCATGAACAAAAAGAAAATCGGCCACCGATTCCACTTTCAGGAAAATGGCATGCTCCTCAAAGAGTTGTTCCTGACCGAGATAAATATCCGGAAACAAACCCCCCTCTTGCCGATAACAATTTGGCGAATGCAGTTGGTAGCCTGCTTCACTGAGGGCGGTTTTCATCCCGCTCGAATTGGGAACTACGAATGAATGAATCCAATCGAGCAGACGGGTTCCGGTTTCGTTTCGCAAACGCTGACCAAGCTGATTCAAAAAGGTGGACCGTGAACAAGCATCACTTAGAAGCTGAGAAACCAAACGGGCTGCCTGTGGTTGCGTTTGCCATTCGACATTCGGGACGGATTCAGGAGAGGTCATCATAAGAAACTCCGATGAAAGGTTTGAGGAGAAGGCCTCTATTTCCTATTCTACCAATCTCAGAAAGACTGGTGCGACTCCTCTCTCCCTGTTAAGGGTGATTTATGACGGAACTGTTACTCC
>JAOAAA010000275.1 GCA_026419115.1 Gemmataceae bacterium | reverse complement strand
ATAAGAGACAGACCAATGACAAAGAAACGAGCTATATCAGAAAACGAGCTACTCCATCAAGCACTCGAATTACATCAAAAAGGCGAGTTTGAGCAGGCCCATGCAATTTACCTTAAAATCTTAGAGACCAATCAACAGAATCATGATGCCTGGCAACTTTTGGGACTATTAGCCTACCAGTTGGGGGAATATCAATCGGCACTGGAATTAATGCAAAATTCTCTTCGACTTTATGAGGCTCAACCTGCGGTTTATGCCAATCTAGGCTTGGTCTATTCGGCCTTGAAGATCGACCATTTAGCGGAAAATGCCTATCGAAGATCATTAGAATTAAATCCACAGCATCTGCAAGCCATTTGTAATTACGCTAATCTTTTATTGAAACAGAAACGAATTCTGGAAGCACAAAATCTCATCAATCAAGGTCTTTATAAGAACCCGAACGATCCGGAACTTTGTCATATTCAATCCCAAATTTATACCGAGCATGCCAATTATGTGCAGGCTTTAACTTGGGTCAAAAAATCATTGCAATACCGACCCAAAGATTATGTGACTTTAGTGACATTTGGGAATGTTCTCAAAAAGTTAGGCCAATCACAACTGGCGTTGCAAGCCTATCAATCTGCCATCCAAATTAATCCCAATTCACCGCAATCTTATAATAATGTGGCCCAGATATTGACAGAATTAGGACATGTTAAGGAATCGATCACATGTTATCGGAAAGCGTTAGAACTCCCCTCGGAGATTAAACCGATCTATCA
>JAOAAA010000274.1 GCA_026419115.1 Gemmataceae bacterium | reverse complement strand
TGCTTATTCAAGCATGGAAATACACACGGAGTACGAGTCCGTGTGTGGGAAGAAAGGCGCTTCAATTCGGCCATGCTTATTCAAGCATGGAAATATTGGGAGCACGCAAGCTCCCATGAGTCCCTGCGGGCGCTTCAATTCGGCCATGCTTATTCAAGCATGGAAATAAGAAGAAGCAGAAGAAAGCCAAGGAAGCCTTCCTCAAGCTTCAATTCGGCCATGCTTATTCAAGCATGGAAATAGGGGGGGGTGGGTTACTCGCTAGCCGCTTTTTCTAGCTTGCTTCAATTCGGCCATGCTTATTCAAGCATGGAAATAAGCCCCAAATCGGGGCTCTCGCGGAAAGCGCGAGAGGCTTCAATTCGGCCATGCTTATTCAAGCATGGAAATCCGGCAGTTATTGGCAGCCGCAAAGGCGTGCCAAGTGCGCTTCAATTCGGCCATGCTTATTCAAGCATGGAAATTTTCTTCTTCAATTCTACGCTTGGCGACGTAAGCGTAGCTTCAATTCGGCCATGCTTATTCAAGCATGGAAACCGACGTAGTAGAACTTCCTGTCGTTCGAATAAGGGAGCTTCAATTCGGCCATGCTTATTCAAGCATGGAAATTAGAAATCTCGACGTTTTCCATTTAAGCGCAAGCCGTCGCTTCAATTCGGCCATGCTTATTCAAGCATGGAAATCCGATAACTCGAAGTAGGGCGTTTGTGTGCTATCCAGCTTCAATTCGGCCATGCTTATTCAAGCATGGAAATGGGGCCGGTGGTTTGGTCGCTGCACCGTCACTGGGC
>JAOAAA010000273.1 GCA_026419115.1 Gemmataceae bacterium | reverse complement strand
TCGGCCATGCTCATTCAAGCATGGAAATTCGAAGAGTGGGCTGCGATTGGAGTGTGGGACGCGGCGCTTCAATTCGGCCATGCTCATTCAAGCATGGAAATCGGAACGCATCCTGCCCCACTGGGCCAGGAGTATCCCCAAGCTTCAATTCGGCCATGCTCATTCAAGCATGGAAATTATCTGATGGGTTGCGTTGACCAATTCCGGCGTGAAGGCTTCAATTCGGCCATGCTCATTCAAGCATGGAAATATCTCCTTCAAATCCTCATGGATTTACTGCGTACATGGCTTCAATTCGGCCATGCTCATTCAAGCATGGAAATGGTTTTGAAGAGGCCGCCTTTTTTGGGGGTGGGGACGCTTCAATTCGGCCATGCTCATTCAAGCATGGAAATGACGTCTTGTTCTTTAATATTTTGTTGGACAATGGTCGGGCTTCAATTCGGCCATGCTCATTCAAGCATGGAAATGCCAGCTAAAAGGATCTTCTAAATGGAATTAAAATTCGGCTTCAATTCGGCCATGCTCATTCAAGCATGGAAATCGGCTACCTCTTCCACGAACTCGCCAGCACGCTTGTAGCTTCAATTCGGCCATGCTCATTCAAGCATGGAAATACGAAACGGCACCACTAAAAACCGCCCCTTCTTCGTTGCTTCAATTCGGCCATGCTCATTCAAGCATGGAAATGTGGCCATGCTCGGCCGTGCTCTCGGCCGTGCTCTGGGCTTCAATTCGGCCATGCTCATTCAAGCATGGAAATACAAAGATAGAGTTAGAGCAAGGCCGTAAG
>JAOAAA010000272.1 GCA_026419115.1 Gemmataceae bacterium | reverse complement strand
CCTTTAGTTACACCACAACCGCAGGTAAACTGGCCCCGATGTTTGTGACCGAGGATGCTTCCGCCTTTGCCTTTTTCAGCGAGATTTGTTTTACTGGTGACCCCTTTAGGGTACTGATCCGCGAAACTCGAAATGGAACCACGCAAGAAATCAAACGCGATGCCGGTTCAACGACCCCCTACATTGGTACAGAAGGGAAAAAGTAACGATTACCTTTACAGGCCGATGCAGTCCGTTCTTTCATCCAACGAATCACCCATCCAACGAACCACCTATTCATCCATATAGAAAAATTGATATGTCTATATGTCGATTGGTTGATATTTTTAAGCACTTCTCATCCAAGGAACGATAGAGGCATAAAAATTTGCTCGCCTCGATTTCAATCATCCAGAAACGGTAGTACATCGTCCGAACCTCCGATGGGCAACAATCGGCCTTTCTTGGTTCGATTCCAATCGGAATGCTGTCCTATCAGGGGAGCATGGATTTTTAGGAGATAGCAAAGATCACTGATAGGGAAATGAAATTATCTCTTGTGGGAGCATGGAAGTATTTCCACGAAGGGGCTTCTGTCCTGTCTTATCAATGGGCTTGGAAAGTAGCTCCTGTGGGAGCGTGGAAGTATTTCTGCAGGGGGGCAGATCAGGAAGTTTGTGAAAAATTTCACAAAGTCAGTTGCCGAGTCTGCCTACTCCTCCTATCTAAGCAATTCCAAAGAGTGTGTGTTCTTGAGATTATGAGAAGATGAGAGCAAACTCCAACGATGGTGGTGAAAACCCTGTCTCTTATAC
>JAOAAA010000271.1 GCA_026419115.1 Gemmataceae bacterium | reverse complement strand
GCTTGAATGAGCATGGCCGAATTGAAGCGCCACGTATGCCAACAAAATTGTCAGGATGCGGCCATATTTCCATGCTTGAATGAGCATGGCCGAATTGAAGCCCTGCCACCATGGTCGTCGCATATTTTGCTCCTTGTTATTTCCATGCTTGAATGAGCATGGCCGAATTGAAGCGGGGTTTAAGCATCCGTTGACGGGCGATAGAATTACATTTCCATGCTTGAATGAGCATGGCCGAATTGAAGCAATATCGTCTCGCGGATCGAAGCCGACGACGAAGAGGAATTTCCATGCTTGAATGAGCATGGCCGAATTGAAGCGGCTTTCACTGTTTTAAGGAAACTTTCCTTCTTCTTATTTCCATGCTTGAATGAGCATGGCCGAATTGAAGCCACCTATATGAGTAAGTTATCTTCTCATACTGGGTCATTTCCATGCTTGAATGAGCATGGCCGAATTGAAGCGACAATCACCTTAGCCCCCTTCTTAATGTAATCTGTGATTTCCATGCTTGAATGAGCATGGCCGAATTGAAGCAATCAGCATGCAGTCATCTAGATGCAAGTGAGGGACTTATTTCCATGCTTGAATGAGCATGGCCGAATTGAAGCTCCGTTGATGGATGCTACCTTATAACAATTTATAACCGCATTTCCATGCTTGAATGAGCATGGCCGAATTGAAGCGGATGTGTACTTCAGCGGGCAGTACCGCTTCGGATCGTATTTCCATGCTTGAATGAGCATGGCCGAATTGAAGCAGCACAAGGCCTTTACCGGAACCTCACATATCGCTTA
>JAOAAA010000270.1 GCA_026419115.1 Gemmataceae bacterium | reverse complement strand
CTTGGGCTAGGGAACTTGAAAAGGCGGGGGTTCATGTTGTCTTTGGATTTATCGGTTTGAAAACCCATTGTAAGGTCGCATTGGTAGTCCGCCGTGAGGACGATGGGATTCGTCGCTATGTCCATTTGGCCACGGGCAATTATAACCCCATCACGGCCCGAACTTATACCGACTTAGGTTTTTTCACGGCCAGTCCCGATTTTGCCGAAGATGTCTCCTTGTTGTTTAATTATCTGACGGGATATTCCGAATTACCCCTTTGGCGAAAATTGGTCGTTGCTCCTTCACGATTGCAATCGTTCATGATTGAGATGATTGAACGAGAGTGCGAATATCAGAAAAATGGATCGGGGGGCCGCATCATCGCGAAAGTCAACGGTATCCTCGAACCTGCGGTGGTTCAGGCGCTTTACCGTGCCAGTCAAGCGGGGGTACCTATCGATATTGTTTGTCGGGGAATTTGTGCATTACGTCCGGGGATTCCCGGTGTCTCGGAAAATATCCGCGTCATCTCGATCGTCGATCGCTTCCTGGAACATAGCCGAATTTTCTACTTCGGTTGTGGTGGCGATCCGCAAGTTTATATTGGTTCTGCTGACTGGATGGATCGAAATTTATCTCGGCGGGTGGAAGTGGTTTTCCCCATCGAGCAACCTCAGTTAAAGAATCGCTTGATTAACGAGATTCTAGCGATTACGCTTGCGGACAACGTCAAAGCTCGGGAATTACTGAGCGATGGAAGCTATCGCAGATTATCCCCCCCCTCTCCCGAGCAGGCCGTGCGAAGCCAAACCAAGTTTCTTGAGATAGCCCTCCAACGAGCCAAGGAAGAAAC
>JAOAAA010000026.1 GCA_026419115.1 Gemmataceae bacterium | reverse complement strand
ATTATTTTGAATGCCATGACGATGTGTACCGTATACGATTATGGCAAAGGAGACCGAAAAAATGAGTTGGGTTCGTGAAATCCTCGGTTACATCCTGATCTTGACCAGCCTATATGGAATTTATCTCAGTTATTTTATCTTCTATCGAGGAGGTTTATTGGTTGAATCGATCGGGGCAACGGTTCTGACAGTGATTACCCTCCGTGCCGGGGTGCAACTCCTCAAGGTGGCCATCTGCGCTCGAATTGCTTCGCGGACTTCAGGTGCCTAAAAATCCCGCTTAAAATTTGGGCGCCCGTCCCGAACGCACTTCGGCCTCCCATTCACTTTGCATCGGCCAAGAGAGCGCACAGGTTCCAAAATCGGTCATGAATTGATATTCACTCAGCCGATTGATGGCCTTTTGAATGATCTGATTATCCCGTCGAAATACGGGGCCATGGCTGGGTAAAAGGTATTCCGAATCATCATCAAGAATGCGTTTGAGGGAGCGAATAAAATCGGGAAATTTCGAGCCATGATGGGCATCAATCACCCCAACACAGGAATCCTTGTAGATATTATCGCCACTAAAAAGCAGGTTCCCCATCTTGAAGGCCAATTGGCCTGGGGTATGCCCAGGGGTATGCCAAACTTGCAATTGCAACTCCCCGACTTGCAGAATATCCCCTTCATTAAGAAGTTGATCGACTTTCACTTGGGGCATGGGTAGTTGGATATTCTGAGCGGAAATCGAAGCATAGGTCTCGATCTCGTCTCCTCTCTCCAAAGGGGGAACGGTCAACGGGTGGGCATAAATTTTGGTTTTGAGACGGGTTTTGGCACGTTTCAATCCTTGAACATGGTCCGCATCGGCATGCGTGGCGACGATCGCTTTGCATTTGGATAAGGGAAAATCCATCTGACGGATCAGTTCGATAATTTCATCAACGTCTTTTTCAAACCCGATATCAAGGAGTAGATATTCCGAGCCACCATCAATAAGGTACACATTCACGCCGATGAGTTGCCCGAGTTGGTGGTTGATTTCAATGACGTGAGGAAAAATATACTTCCTGCGAATCATAACCCTTCCTAAAAACCTTGGGGTGAGCCGCAGACGCCACCGTCAGGGCAATCCCTCCAACCATTATCTTACAGGGTATCCGGACTGTTGGCGACCATGAAAAATATCCCACCTTCGTTCCACATGTTCACAATGAAACGATCCGTGAAACGTGTTCAACCGTGTTGGTGAATCAGGAGAGGGGCTTTTTTCTAGGCCCTTTTGGAGCATCATTTCATATTCTAACCGTTTAGATTCTTTGTTGCTTAAGACGAGATTTCCAAACGTATGCCACAATATCACCCTGCTGCTGTCGAGCCGAAATGGCAACAATTCTGGGAAGCGAATCGCAGTTTTCGTTGTCCCGACATTCATGAACCGCAAGTTCAAGGGCTGCAGAAAGTTTACTTCCTCGATATGTTCCCCTACCCTTCGGGAGAAGGTCTTCATGTGGGCCACCCTGAAGGATACACCGCGACCGATATTTTGTCCCGATATAAGCGAATGCAGGGCTATCACGTTTTGCACCCGATGGGTTGGGATGCGTTTGGTCTACCTGCCGAACAATACGCCATCAACAACAACATTCATCCGCGAATTACCACCCAAAAAAATATCAATAACTTCCGGCGACAAATCAAGTCCTTAGGTTTCTCTTACGATTGGGATCGTGAGATTGACACCACGGACCCCCAATACTTCAAATGGACACAGTGGATTTTTCTGGTCTTGTTCGATACTTGGTTTGATCCGGTTGCCCAAAAAGGGCGCCCGATTTCGGAATTGCCCATTCCGGAAGAGATCAGCGATTTGGGCGAAAATGCCATCAACCAATATCGCGATTCCCATCGTTTAGCCTATCAGGCCGAAGCCTTGGTGAACTGGTGCCCTGCCATGGGTACCGTGCTCGCGAATGAAGAAATTGTCGATGGTGTTTCGGAACGGGGAGGTTTTCCCGTTGAACGTCGTCCATTACGCCAATGGATGTTGCGGATCACCGCTTATGCGGAGCGTCTTTTGAACGACCTTGAGGAACTCGATTGGCCCGAGTCGATCAAGGCCATGCAACGCAATTGGATTGGGAAATCTATCGGGGCCGAGATCGATTTTCCTGTAGGAAATGGCCTTTCGATCAAGGTGTTCACGACCCGCCCCGATACGTTATACGGGGCTACCTATATGGTCTTAGCTCCGGAACACCCGTTGGTTGATGTCATCACTCGTGAAGATTGCAAAGATGCCGTTTACATTTATCAACTTCAGGCAGCTCGAAAAAGCGATTTCGAGCGAACCGAACTGACTAAAAAGAAAAAGACCGGTGTTTGGACAGGGGCCTATGCCAAGCATCCCTTAACAGAGGAACCCATTCCCATTTGGATCGCTGACTACGTTTTAGCGACCTATGGCACAGGTGCGATTATGGCGGTCCCTGCTCATGATGAACGGGATTTTGAGTTTGCCCAACAATATGCCATCAAGATCAGAACCGTTGTTCGTCCTCCCGAATCGTGGCTGAAGGAGACCGGTTCGACCCTCGAAAAATTAACCCAAGCCTATACTGAAGAGGGAATCGCTTGCCATTCCGGCTCGCTGGATGGACTCCCAACCGAACAGGCCAAAGAAAAAATCATTGCTGAGCTAGAGGAAAAAGGGATCGGTAAAAGGCGGGTCAATTATAAACTTCGTGACTGGTTATTCAGTCGGCAACGCTATTGGGGCGAACCTTTCCCGATTCTCCATGAACTCGATGAGAACGGACAACGCACGGGGAATATCGTTCCCTTAGATGTTTCCGAGTTGCCTTTGAATTTACCCGATCTGGAAGATTTCAAACCAACAGGTACCCCCGAAGGTCCTTTGAGCAAAGCGACCGATTGGCTGATTGTTAAACGAAATGGTAAGACCTATCAGCGTGAGACCAACACCATGCCCCAATGGGCCGGCTCGTGTTGGTATTATCTGCGCTACATCGACCCCAAGAATACTGAACAATTTTGCGATCCGGAAAAAGCCAAATACTGGCTGCCGGTCGATCTATATGTGGGGGGGGCCGAACATGCTGTCCTTCATTTGCTCTATAGCCGATTTTGGCACAAGGTTCTTTACGATCGGGGATTTGTCAGCGTCAAAGAGCCGTTTCAGAAACTCGTCAACCAAGGATTGATCTTGGGCAATACCGAATTCACCGGTTTCCAAAAAGCCCGCGTGGAAGAAAAAATCGTTCAAGGTGAAACCATCAAGGAAATTATTCCGCTAGGGGAATGGATTAGCGCCAAAGAGGTTGATTTCGACGGGAATAAAGCCTTTACGAAAGAGAAAAATCCGCAACCGGTCGCCACGATTTCACTCTCGGAGGACGAAGTCGAAAAACAAGAAAACACCTTTGTACTGAAGTCGAATCCGCAAATCCGTGTCGATGCCCGCGCTTACAAAATGTCGAAATCGCGCGGCAATGTTGTCAATCCGGATCATGTGATTCAACAATACGGAGCCGACTCCTTAAGGTTGTACGAAATGTTCATGGGTCCCTTAGAAGCCATGAAACCTTGGAGCGATCGGAACGTAGAAGGGGTCTATCGATTCCTCTCCCGTGTGTGGCGCTTAGTAGTCGATGAGGCAGCAGAAACCCCTGTTTTAGATAGTCGCGTTCAAGATGTGACTCCGGAGAAAGCAACCCTCAAAATTTTGCACCGCACGATTCAAAAAGTCACGGAAGATACCGAAGCGCTGCGCTTTAACACGGCCATCTCAGCCATGATGGAACTTTCTAATCACCTCACGGGGTTGAGTGTTCGCCCGCGCAGTGTTTTAGAGACCTTTGTGCAAATTCTTTGCCCTTATGCACCACATCTCAGCGAAGAACTTTGGCAAGTTTTGGGACGTACAGATATTTTGATGTATGCACGCTGGCCCAAGGCCGACCCGCAATATCTGCAGGATGCTGAAGTGGAAATCCCTGTGCAGATTAATGGAAAACTCAGAGGTAAAATCGTGGTAAGCCCGAATCTCAGTGCCGAGCAACTCGAACAGGCTGCCAAAGATGATCCAAAAATCCAAGAGCAACTGGCAGGGAAAACCATTCGTAAGGTGATCGCAAAACCAGGGCAAATGGTCAATTTTGTGGTCGGTTAGTGCCTGTTTTTGCGAAGAGAAAACTCCCAACATGAAAAGAGACGTCCTCTATTTCGTCGTCCGATTGGTACTCATTGTGATCCCTGCCCTGTTGCTAATCGGCCTAGGGATTATTGCACTAAATCAAAGTCGAACGCAAGCCGACCGTGTGGGGTGTATGCATCATCTCCGAATGATTGGCTTGGATGGGATGCGGCTAGAAATTCTCAACCCCGATGGCACCGAGAAACTTCGACGGGGGGAACTTCCTTGTGGCACCGTGTTGGAATCGGCGATCGATCCGCTTGAGCGGATCAGTTGGTACGGCCCGATGTTGCCGATCCTCAATTCCTCGGCTAGTTTGGACCCGAATCTTCCTCGCCCCAAAAACAAAAACTTCGCCAAGATGCTCGAATCCTACGATCCCCATCGTGCTTGGAATGACCCGCTCTTGAAACCGGTGGCCTATTATCGCCTTTCGACGGCACTTTGTCCCGCCCGTGTGCCGACCCTCGATCCGTCACAACCCGGATGGAACCACTACATTGCCCTAGGGGGTTTAGGCGAGAAGACCCCGAGCCTTTCTTTAGATGAAGCAGGCCGTCGCGCTGGTTGCTTCCGCTACAATAGCCCAACACCCGATGAAGCGATCCTAGATGGCCTGAGCCAAACGATTGCCCTTCTTGAAACCGAAAAAGATATTGGCGCTTGGCTTCAAGGAGGTCCTTCGACCTTACGCGGCATTAACGAGACCGAAAAACTCGTCGGCCGCGGCCAACAATTTTCGGGGCACCGCAACGGGCTTTATGCCGCCTTTGCAGATGGTTCCGTTCGTTTTTTCACCTATACTGCAGACGACCGTTTATTGAAAGCCTTGGTGACCATTGCCGGCTCGGAACGAATCGGCGAAGATTGATTTGTTCACTTTGGGAAATCGTCGGGCAAAAGCCCGACTAAGTCGACTTCGGAACGAATCGGTGAAGATTGATTTGTTCACTTTGGGAAGCTTCTGAATTAAGTGCGTCGGCTGTGCTGCGGAATTGGCGATTGACTCGCGATTCGCTCTGTTTTCTTGTGCTTCCTCCTCTTACTATGCGTCGGCTATGATCCCGAACAGGCGATCGGTTCCGTTTCTGGTTCCCAAAAGGGATCTTCCCCCACCGAGCACGCAGGTAGACACCTTAATAAAGCCAAACGCGCGAGCCAAAATGCTGCCGAAGTTGTTCGTTCCCTAAATCGCTAAATCGATTTTCTCCCAGCACCAGTTCCTTCACCTGTCTAAGTTGTCGATTCCCCAACAGAGTCGGGATCACCTCATCGGTCAGACGATTATTCCGAAGATAAAAGTATTCCAACTTCTGAAAATACCGCGAAGCTAATAGAACTTGGCCTCCTGCATCCTCGATCAGATTGCTGTTGAGGTAGAGGAACGCTAAATTCCGAAAGGGATAGTTTCCCAAAAGAATAGCTGCCTGATTGCCTAAATGATCACCCGATAAATGGAGAGAAACCAATTGTTGTAATTTCTCACCACTGAGTAACTGACTGACTCCTTCATCACCCAATTGCGTCCGATCCAAAGAAAGATGATTAAGGCTCTCCAAAT
Organism: Gemmataceae bacterium; assembly: GCA_026419115.1. Lineage (GTDB taxonomy): Bacteria > Planctomycetota > Planctomycetia > Gemmatales > Gemmataceae > SKW135. Next base: position 30,032 of record JAOAAA010000026.1, on the reverse strand, counting down.
AGGGACTTTGGGCAATCGCTCGCGCTCCCTCGGGAAAAATATCGTTCCGGTCGAGGTCCAGAAAAGATAGTCCATTGGAATTTTTAGAATTGACCAAACGGGAAACCCCTGCAGGTCCGATGTTGTTGCCTCTTAATTTCAGATGTCGAACTCTGGCAAAACGAGGATCCTGAACCAAACGCCCCAGACCATCTGAACCAATCCGATTGCCATCATCGAAATCTAACTCCCTTAAATTACGGCACAAGAAGGGAGTTCGATAAATCAGCTCGACACTCGCAGGATCAAAGTTGTGGAATCGGATCGCAGTTAAAGGAACATTTTGAAACAAATCCGGAGGGGCTAACTCGAGGGCTTCGGGGCTAGCAATCCGGACCGCCCGAATAAATCCGCGAGTAAAAGATTCCCATTTAATCCCCGGCGCGCTAGGAAGCTCATTAATCCATTCGATCTCGTGTTTGAGCAAAAATTCCTGCTCTTGGCGAGTAAGAAGTTTCGCTTCGGGATCATACGGCTTCATTTTGGATATGCGAATTTGCAGCCGGATAAAATCGGCGCGATCGGTATCGCCGTGTTCTTCAAGCCAATCCGAATAGATCAGCCGAGGGGCATCGTCATCGGGAGCCTCGACGATTGCGTTGTAGAGAGCTTCCTGATCGTCGTTGAGAAACCTCATTCCTGAACCTCATGCCAATCCAAATCACACCACCACGCGACGATTATAAATCCACCACTCCACTAATAGGAAGAGCAAACCGGCGACCAAAATCCATCGCCATAATTCCCGAGATTGCTTGCGGGTCGGTCCTGCTTGAATTTCGGTAGAGCCAATCCGAATCGAAGAACGGGGAGTAATGTTGCTTTCCTCGGGATCGAAGAGATTCACCGCAAATTTCTGGGTTTCTTTGCCCAGTGTGGCCACATAAATTCCCAGCTGTGAAGTTTGACTAAATGGAAAATCGGCCGTGTGGTTTCTTTCGATCGTAATCACTTTTTGATCGGGCAAGATTACACGACCAGTTTTGATGCTCGATTCGGCAGAGAGACGTTTGATCCCACTTGGGGGAGTCGATTCCTCGGTGACGGCATCACGAACATTCCCAAGTTCGATGACGAGATTCCTCATGAACAAGACAAACATAGGTCGTAAAGGCCAGCGCGTATTCCAATTATTGGCATCAGTCATAATGGGGAATGCACACACCAAATCGGTAAACGATTGACGAGCCAAGGTGAACAATAAGACATGGTCGCGTTCCCCTTCCACAAGGCGCGGGGTGCGTGGCGGAAGATTGAGAAATTTCAGAGAGTCGCCCACACCAATATCCAGCCAACCCGTCGTGCCCCGCATCACAGGATGAGATGTGGTGTATCCCACAATTCTGGGATATTGAACCTTCTCGGTTTGCAGGGGATCAATCCGAGGAGGAACACATCCAATGAAGAAACAATTGGCGCGCGGTAAATCTTCTTCCTTCTGTGGGCACACCCGATCGAAAATGACGAGATCGAACTTTCCTTCCTGAGCGGGATTTTTGAAATCATTGAGATTCTCAAGGTCCGAAGGATCAAAAAAGGTCACATCCGCAAGAGTCGTCATCGCCTTCGACTTGAAAAGTTCCCGAAGCAAAGGTAACCCCAGACTGACCAAAGCGACTTTTGCCCGTCGCACAATCCCCAGCACCAGCCAGGCTTCATCATCCTGAGAAAAAGCATCTTTCCAGATTTGCCGCCCCCCCCCTTCGGTTTGCTGAGTGCTAATGAGCCTAGCATGCATGGTGACATCTGCGTTGACGTCGATATTGGTCAACTCAAACTGGACAGTTTGCTCGCCAGCACGATCCCGCCCCGCTTTGATCTCGGGGTCATCCGCATCGGGTACGGGGGGAATGATCTCACGAGCCGGCAAATCGAGTGAACGAATCCGAGCTTGGGGCAGTGGCTCACCTGCTATGGTGACATCGAGTTCCACGCGAGCGTTGTTGACCGCTTGGGTCCGAAAATTCATCACCCGCGCAAACACCATCACCTTGGTGGGATCAGTCTCATCACGAATAGCATCGAGTTTGACGATCCCGACGTTATTGGAATAGGCTTCGGCGGAATCGGCTTTAGAGGCATCCAAAGGAGAATGGAAATTTAGGTTTAAATTCCGTAGTGATTGATCGGGTACATCGGGAAAGCGTCCATCGGAATAAAGATGCACCTCGGCTTGCAACCCCTCGAGCGCAGAATAGACCCGTTCTTTACCGACTTCGGCATTGGGGGGCGCGACCGCTTCGTTCTCGGTGGAACGTTGTGGATTGGCTAAACTCTCGGCCAACGAAAGGGCTTCTTCAAATCGAGTCGGATGATTCGTTGGTTGAATATCTTCAACCGCTTTTTTCAGGAGCGAGCGATTCGAGGTATACGATTGTCGAATTTCTGCCGTGGAACTGAAAACGATCACCATACCCGTATCATTCTCCGAGGAGGCTTCGATCTCCTTAATCGCCTCGGCTTTGGCCCATTCCAGCCGTGTCTTTTGTCCGGAAATATCTTTGGCGGACATGCTAGCAGAATTATCGATGATGAGAATATAATTTCGCCCCCCCCCCTGCACCCCATGGATTCTCGGGGCTAACACCACATAGATCAAAAAGATCATAACCAATAATTGCAGGATCAGGAGGATATTTTTGCGTAGAAACTGCATCAAACGGTTGACATGTAAATCCTCGACACTTTTTTTCCAAAGAAAGGTACTTGGTACCAATGCCGGCTTTCGTCTTAATTTCAAAAAATAAAGCAGCACTATCAGAAAGGGAATGAAAAATAACACCATCGCCGCCCAGACCGGTAAAGGTCGATTATGCCCTATCCCCAATCGGGATTCCAACCACACATTCACAGGGCCTGCCATACCCAAAAGGTCCAATGCAAAAATCACAAAAGCCGGTAAGAACAACAAAAAAACGACAACCAACGCAATGGGAAACCAAACACGCATGGGGGTGACTCTCGAAACTCAAGAGAAGTTCTCTCTCTCGTTTATTAAACTTGACTTTTTCGGGGAGGATATTGTTTTCTTAGATAAATTTCCAAAATGAGGCCAAAAATGAATATGCCGACACTGATATTTTGCGAGATCGTCAGGCCGGCAAAAACCGGAGTGGTATCGTCGCGAAGTTGTTCATTCAAAAACCGATGGATGGCATAACCAAAAATGAAAAAGGTAAATAATTGCCCATCATGGCGACGAAACGGGTAATACATTAACAAAACGACCATCAGAATCAACATTGAAATGGTTTCGTAAACTTGTGTTGGGTGAAGGGGAATCGTTCGCGGGGTAAATTTAGGCAATGCAATTTCTTGGCCGTCACGGATTACGGTCAACTCCAAAGATTGTTTTGAGCGGGGCCAATTATTGATTAGATCGGTGAAGGTATCTATCGAACGCACAATAATCGTCGTGGAGGGGTCTCGTAAAGCTCGGCTATTCAACTCGGATCGCACCCTTCGAGCTTCTTGAGCATCATCAAAGGCCAAGGTCAAACGCCAGTCGGTCCCCCGTTCCACCGGACCATCTAAAGAAACATTGGGTCGATCGCGAAACTCGGCCTGAATGGCATCGATTTCTTTTTTACTCCCTAAAATCACCAACAGGGATTTATTCACTTGACCATTCACAGACGCAATAATATCCCGTGGTTTTAGGCCTGCCTTCTCTGCGGGGGAATTCGGCTCTACATCCCCAACAATCGAACGAATATCCGTCAGTCCCCCATAGGTCAGGGTAAAGCCAACCGTTGTTTGAAGCCCCTTCGTATCGCAAACCGTTTCGCGGGCCGGTGCAGTGAGCAAGGGAAATTCTAAACCGGGGTAAGGTTCTTGGACGGCATGCCCGTAACAGCAACCATTCATCAAGCAGCCGAGCCTTCCCAGCGCAATCCCAAGGCATAGCGCCGGGCCAATCACGTCGGCCATGACCCAAAAGCCAATCCCGTATTTTTTGAGCATATATTTATGCACAAACAAATAGGTAATAATCCCCGCAATAATTCCACCGTAGAGTACAATCCCCCCTTGATCGATCCGAATAAATTGGGAGATCGGTACATCGTATTGAATCATGTACACAATACGGGCACCGAGTACCCCTGTGACCAAAAAGAGAAGGACGAGGTCCTGAACATTTTTCAAAGGCAAGGGCAGCCCAAGAGCTTTGATCCGCCAACGGAGATAGAGCATCGAGGCCACGAAGGTCAAAAAGAGCATGACCCCAAAGCCGTTAATCGGAATCCCCTCGGGAGACAGATACCCTTTGAGAATCGGAATGTTGAATAATACTTGATACATGCTGGAATCGGTTTAAGGTGTCGGTATCGCTTGGACAATTTTCTCTACGATCATTAAGGAATCGATGTTTTCTGCTTCGGCCTCGTAAGAAATCAGAATACGATGGGCCAGAACATCCCCCGCCACCGCTTGAACATCGCTAGGGGTCACAAAGTAACGACCATTCAAAAAGGCTTCGCCTTGACTGGCCCGAACCAAAGCCAAAATTCCTCGCGGGCTAGAGCCATTTTGAATCCACGCGCCAAAATTCTGCCCGTATTCACTGGGGTTTCTGGTACAGCGCACAATATCCACGATGTAGCCTTTGACTCGATCATCTATATGAATCGAATCGACCACTTGTCGAAATTGAGCTAAATCTTCGGGTGTCAGAACGGCCTGCACCTGACGGGAAGCATTTACCGAGGCATGACGATCGATCAATTTCAGTTCTTCGTGCCGACTTAGGTGTTTGACCACGACCTTAAACAAGAAGCGATCTAACTGAGCTTCAGGCAGCACATAAGTCCCCTCTTGCTCGATGGGGTTCTGCGTGGCCAGAACAAAAAAAGGTCGCGGCAAGGGGAAAGTTTCCTCCCCGATAGTGACTTGCCGCTCTTCCATCGCTTGGAGTAAGGCACTTTGAACCTTGGCCGGTGCGCGGTTGATTTCGTCCGCCAAAACAACATTCGCAAAAATCGGGCCTTTTTTCACATAGAAGGCCGTCTCCTTAGGATTGTAAATTTGGGTGCCAATCACATCGGCAGGGAGCAAATCGGGGGTGAATTGCACCCGAGAGAAACTTAACTTCAGCGCTCCCGAAACGGTTCGGATCGCCAAGGTCTTTGCTAAGCCGGGAACCCCTTCGACAAGAACATGGCCATCGGTCAGTAGGGCAATTACTAACCTACGAATGAGGTGTTCTTGACCGATCACAACCGAAGCCACTTCACGAAAAAACGGTTCGATCCTACCCCGAGCTTCTTGCACACTTCGTTCGTCAGCACGTTCTTGAGACATGCATTTAGTTTAGGAATTTCCGAGAGGATTGGGGCACAAAGTTTCTTTCGTTTGTTCTGTCATGTCTCACGGCGCTGGATGTGAAAGTTACAAGAGGGGATTGAGGTACAAACTTTCTGACGTGATCTCTCCTCAGAGTCCAATCAAGGATTCGCCTCCCAATCACGGATTCGCCTTCGAGTTGACCAAAGCCCCTAAACCATTTCCTCAAAGAATGATTCTGACGGCCTTAACGCTTTCAACTTTTTTATGTTCTCCATTTTACCATTCCCTTGGACAGAATTTTCCGGTTAGAATGGTATGTATAGCCCTAAATGCTCTTGAACACTGTTCGAGGGTGTGTTATGGCGTGGGGTTGAATTTTGGGGGAAAATTCTATGTTGCGACTCTTGGCCCTGACAACCATTTTGGGGACGTCAGTTCTAGCTTCAAACGTCTTGGCTCAAGACCGAGGTGAACGTTCTCGCGAGATCGCACCCGAAGCGACAACCTTCGACAAAGAAGATGTGTGGACGCTTCATTTTGAATTTCAAGACCCACGCATCATCGTTGAGAAAGTTCCGGGGCGGGGTAACAAAATCATTTGGTACATGCTGTATTGGGTCTCGAATCGTGATCCTAAGGGGGATGTTCACACCTTTATTCCAGATATTGAACTCGTGACCTTGGATCGATTCACCACCCACACCGACGAAATTTTACCCTCGGTCGAAAAGGCGATCCGTCAACGGGAAGACCCCTTTGGAAAATTCAACATCAAAAACTCGGTTACGATTTCGGAAGAACCGATCCCTGTCTCGAAAAAAGATGCCTTTCCCAAACGAGTCGCCGGTGTGGCCATTTGGACCGATGTGGACCCCGCGCCGGGGACAAAAGATAAAATCGATCGAACCAACAAATTTTCGATCTTCGTCGCGGGACTTTCTAACGGTTGGGCCGAAGAGAAAAAAGCCGACGGTACTCGGGTAATCAAACGCAAAACCTTACAACTCGATTTTGAGCGTTTAGGAGACGGTGAACGAATTGAACCTTCGGGTATTCGTTGGACGGGGGGAGCCACTTGGATTTATCGCCAAACCACGGGGGTAGGCACCAAAGAACCCGATGTGAAAGAACCAAAAGAGCCGTTGAAGAAGGAAGAAATTATGCTCAAACCGCGATTTGATCAAGAACGTCCTTCTCAACCGAGTCGAACGATTGTTGAACCCATCCCTGCCCTGCCTGCTCCGACCTCTCGACGTGAGTAATTCGCAATCCTTTATTGTGGTGAGCGTTTCCTCGGGCCTGTCGTCTGGATTGGAAATCGCAGATTCATCAAATCATCGTTTGATTGATCCACAGATTCATCGATTCATCGCGATGGATTACTCAGTTCTTATTTCACAATCCCTAGCTCTTTACCGACCTCTTTGAAAGCCTGAATGGCTTGCTCAATCTGACTTGGTGTATGGGCAGCAGAGACTTGTAATCGAATTCGCGCTTGCCCTTGAGGGACTACCGGATAGCTAAAGCCGATGACATAAATTCCATGCGTCAAAAGTTTCTCGGCCATTTGGCTCGCTAGCGCCGCATCTCCCAACATGACCGGAAGAATTGGGGTCGGCCCCAGTTTGACCGTAAAGCCGGCACCTTCGAGACCGGCCCGCATTTTTTGGGTATTCTGGGTCAGCGTTTCCCGCAGTGAGGTGCTTTTTTGGATTAGCTCTAGGGCTTTCCCTGCCGCGCCTACGAGTGAAGGGGGTACTGAATTAGAAAACAGGTAGGGTCGAGATCGATTTTTTAACCAATCGACAATTTCTTTTCGGCTTGTGGTAAAGCCACCGGCAGCCCCACCCGCTGTTTTTCCGAGCGTGCTCGTAATCACATCGATCCGATCAAGCACGCCGAGTAATTCGGCAGCCCCTCTTCCTCCTTGCCCCAGATGCCCCGTACCATGACAATCATCGATACCCACGAAGGCATCGTATTGATCGGCCAAGTCGCAAATTTCGGGTAGTTTTGCGAGGTCCCCATCCATCGAGAAAACACTATCCGTGAAGATAAATTTGAATCGACTGCCTTTCGCTTCTTCCAGCTTATTCCGCAGATCGCTCATATCATTGTGCTTGTAACGGAATCGTTTTGCTTTACATAATCGTATGCCATCAATAATGCTCGCATGGTTGAGTTCATCACTGAGGACGGCATCTTCTTCGCTCAAAAGGGTCTCGAACAAGCCCCCATTGGCATCAAAACAGGAGATGTAAAGGATCGCATCTTCTTTGCCAAAAAATCGAGCGATGGCCTGTTCGAGTTGGCGATGCGGGGTCTGTGTTCCACAAATAAAGCGAACGCTGGAAAGTCCGTATCCCCAAGTATCAAGAGTCTCATGGGCGCTTTGTACGATTTCTGGATGATTTGCGAGACCGAGATAGTTATTGGCGCAAAAGTTGATGACCTTTTTACCGTTTACGGTAATCTCGGCATTTTGAGGGGATTCAATCAATCGTTCCCGTTTATAAAGACCGGTCGATTTTAAGGTTTCCAGTTGAGTCGTTAAGTGATCGATCAGTTTTTGAACACTCATGGGGTTATCTCAGGTTGGGGCGGGTTGTTCTTCATATCAACATAGTCAACCTTTTCTGGTTGGGAATAGGTCACGGGGGGTAAGGTTGCAAATCTCTCCTTGCGAGCCTTCAACCATTCCTTCAACGTGGCATAAACTGCGGGTAAAATCGAAAGAAATACCACAATAATAATCAGCTTTTCTGCATGGTCGGCCGTGCGAAATTCTGGACCAAAGAGCTTTCTTAAAAACGGGTCCACGAAAGGGGTAATGAGATAACCGACGGTCAACATAGAAACGATCCAACTGATTCCCCCCACCACGTTGAACATGAGAAACCGACGATAATTCATTCGACTAATCCCCGCAACCACAGGGGCAAACGTCCGCACAATCGGCACGAATCGAGCGAGGATGATGGTTTTCCCGCCATGCTTCTCGTAGAACTTTTGGGCAACCAACAAATGGGACTTCCGAAAAAAGAACGATTCCTTTCGCTCATAGAGTTTCACACCGGCCTTCGCACCAATCCAATAGCCGACCGTATCCCCCACGATTGCAGCAATCGAAAGAATAATCATAAGCAAAGGCAACGACCAATCCGCATTCCAAGCGACAATGCCGACGGTCACAAGCAAAGAGTCACCGGGCAGAAAAAAACCAATCAATAGGCCTGTTTCGGTGAAGATGATCAACGTCAGGGCAATAAAGGCCGCGGTTGTAATCTCGGGTTCTTTTAGGACCTCCATTAACTCTTTCGAGTTAAAGAGATTTTGGAAGACCTTAACTATTTGCTCGAATAAGTTACCCATCGACTTTCCCCTGACTGAATTCCAAGAGGATACACAAACTAGACAAAAAAGGAAAGCGTGATTTTCACCGGTGAAAGGACTACGGATAGGTTTCCCCCACGAGTGGCCATTTTTTCATCTTGGTTGATAGGAGCATTTTAGGTAAATTATGCAGGTATTAGGTGAGGACAAATGAATTCCATTTTGGAGTCCCCATTCGTCAAATTAAGCGCCCAAATCGAACGGGCCGAGGGAATCCCTGCGCTATTACAATCCCTTGGCCGAAAAGAAGCCACCACGATCGATGGAGTCTGGGGTTCCTCCGCCGCAATGGTCTGTGCTGGCCTAGCGATGAAAGCCCCCTCGGTGGTCGTGGTCGTCCTCGCTTATAATGGCGACCTTGAGCCTTGGACTTATGATCTGACCACCTTCTTTGGGGTTCGCCCCACAGTGCTACCTCCGCTAGAAACATGGCCGGTTGACCCTAACTCGTTGGACGATACCCCTGCTCGCCGATTACGCACCCTCCGAGCATTGCATTCCGGTTCGGTGAAAATTTTATTGACGACGGTCAGTGCCACAATTCAACCGGTCCCGAGCTTAGAATCGCTGCAAACACAGGGACGCTCTCTGAAAACTGGCGACACAATTGACTTAGAAGAACTGAGTTCTTGGCTGGTGCGAGAAGGCTATAAACGGGTCGATGCCGTAGAATTACCCGGCGAATTTGCCCGCCGAGGAGGGATATTCGATGTCTATTCCCCCGATCGCACTGAACCTACTCGACTCGAATTTTTTGGCGACGAAATCGAGACGATCCGCACTTTTTCCCCCGCCACGCAAAGAAGCCTTCAAACGCTTGAACAGGTCTTTCTATTAGCTGGAGGACGCCGCATCCCCGATGTCGGTAAAGGGCACCTCAGCGATCACTTGCCACCCGATTCGTGGATTGTTTTTGTTCAATCGACCGATATTGTTGAGCAAGGTAAATTTTACTTAGAAACGGTCACCGACACGAAAGGGCTATTCTCACCCGATCGTTCCTTGGCGCATCTCATGAATTTCGGTACCGTCAGCTTGTCGGCGTTACCTCAAATGTCACTCGAATCGATCGTTCATTTCCCGATCGAATCCATCGAGCGCTTCAGTGGGAACGTCCACCGAGTTCGGGAAGAATTAGATGCGGTAGGGCAAAACTCCCAAGTACTCATTGCCTGTGACACCGATGCTGAAATTCAACGATTACAAGACGTTCTCAAAGCCGGTCAACTGGCCACCTCGAACCGGCTACAGCTTGTCACCGGTTCAGTGCGTTCCGGTTTTCGGTGGATCGATGCCAACGTGGTGGTGATCGGCTCGCACGAGTTATTCCATCGGGAACAGACCCCTGCTGGGCAGAAAACCGTTGCCCTGCCCCGTCGGCAGGTGGAATCGCGGGCACTCGATTCCTTTTTGGAATTGACCGAGGGCGATTTGGTCGTCCATGTGATTCATGGGATCGCTCGCTTTCGTGGTATGCGCATGCTGGAAAGGTTTGAAGCACATAAAGGCATGACGAATACCTTGGAAGAGAACCTTCTGCTGGAATTTCGCGATGGTAATCTGCTGTATGTACCTGCCTCGAAAATCGACCTGATTCAAAAATATGTCGGGAGTTCAAGGAGCGTTCCTGAGCTTTCTCGTTTGGGAAGCAATAGCTGGGCAAAGAAAAAAGAAAAAGTCGCCGAGGCCGTCCGCGATTTAGCCGCCGAGATGCTCCAACTGCAAGCCATTCGTGCTGCTCAAACCGGTTACGCCTATCCTCCAGATACGGAATGGCAAAAACAATTCGAGGCGAGCTTTCCCTACCAAGAAACTCCCGATCAGATTCTTGCCATCGAAGAAGTGAAACGGGATATGTGCCTCCCCCGTTCTATGGATCGTTTACTATGCGGAGATGTCGGCTTCGGGAAAACCGAGGTGGCCCTGCGTGCGGCCTTCAAAGCTGCGGATAATGGTAAACAAGTGGCCATGCTGGTTCCCACTACTATTTTGGCCGAACAACATTTCCGGACCTTTCGCAGTCGCTTTGCTGAGTACCCCTTCAGAATTGAATGCCTGAATCGATTTCGTTCCTCGGAAGAAACTCGATCGGTCCTCAAGGGATTGAAATCCGGTGAGGTCGATATTGTGATTGGTACCCATCGGTTGGTTTCAAAAGATGTTCAATTCAAAGATTTGGGGTTAGTGATTATCGACGAAGAGCAACGCTTCGGGGTTGTTCATAAGGAGCGTTTGAAGCAATTGCGAGCCACCGTCGATATTCTGACCATGACGGCGACGCCTATCCCGAGGACGCTTCATTTGTCCTTATTAGGTGTTCGGGATATAAGCAATTTAGAAACCCCGCCACCGGAACGATTACCCGTAGAAACGCGGATTATCCGTTGGGATGAGAAGCTGATTCGAGCGGCTATCTTGCGAGAATTAGGAAGAGATGGTCAGGTTTATTTCGTCCACAATCGCGTTTATGATATTCATGAGGTGGCCCATCGATTGAGGGTTCTGATCCCCGAAGCCCGCGTGGCGGTCGGTCATGGTCAAATGTCCAGCGAAGAACTCGAACAGGCCATGATGAAGTTCCTCTCGCGCGAGGCCCAAATTTTGGTGGCCACCACCATCATCGAAAGTGGTGTCGATATTCCCAATGCAAACACGATCTTTATCGATCAAGCCGACCAATATGGTTTGGCCGACCTGCACCAACTTCGTGGACGGGTCGGCCGGCAAAAAAATCGGGCCTATGCTTATTTGATTGTTGATGAACATCGACAGGTGACGGCCGATGCTGTGAAACGCCTGAAAGCCATTGAGGAATTTACCGCCCTTGGGTCGGGATTCAAAATTGCCATGCGCGATCTAGAAATTCGCGGAGCCGGCAACATTTTAGGGACAGAACAAAGCGGCCATATTTCTTCGGTGGGTTACGAAATGTATTGCCAACTCCTCGAAAATGCTGTCCGAACTCTGAAGAAGATGCCCCTGAATCAGCCCCTTGAGGTAAACATCAATCTTCCTTGGCCTGCATTTCTTCCCAGTCAATATGTGCCCGGACAGAAACTGCGGATCGAGGTGTATCGGCGATTATCGCGCGTGCGTTCCACCATTCGCCTTAACGAATTTGCCCAAGAACTTCGGGATCGCTATGGCCCTATCCCTGAACCGACTGAGTGGTTAATCAAGATCACTCGTCTGAGAATACTAGCGGCCTATTGGCAAATATCGAGCATCCATCGGAATAATGACTTTTTGGTATTAGGCTATCGCGACTTGCAAAAGGCACGGATGTTATGCCAGCGAAATTCCGAAATGAAAATCGTAGATGAAAAAGATATTTATTTGAAGATTCCCGAACCGGTATGGAAGGACGAAATTTTAGAGCCTTTCCTCACGAAGCTACTCGCTCGCCCTAAAAATGACCCCGAAGTACCCGAGGAAACTTCGGAAAACGGAATCACGACCTAAAGAAAAAAAGATCCCGAAACCTCTAAACCTCTTATCCCCTAAAGCTCTAAAAATGAAATCAGGCGGCTCGGATATTTCTTGTATCGCCGGGGGTCCGTTCCAAGTTGAGACTTTCCCGAATCACATAAGGTCGCATATCTTGGCTTTCAAAGTAGGTGCGCGTAATAATTTCACCCATTAACCCCGTGGCCAAAAACTGCATCCCTGCCAGAAACAGCAAGGCACTTAGCAGTAACAGGGGGTTACCCGTCATGTCAACACCATTAAAAATTTTCATCCCGCAAGTCACGGCCACGGAGACGAAAGCTAGGATGAGAAACAATAGGCCGATCCCCCCCATGAAGTGCATCGGTCGGGTAATGTATCGTGACAAAAAGCGAATGGTCATGAGATCGAGAAGAACTCGCCCTGTTCGACCGATACCATATTTGGAACGGCCCGCCGTCCGAGGATGATGACGTACATCAATTTGGGTAATCCGAGCGCCGAGATTATTGGCCAACACGGGAATGAATCGATGCATCTCACCGTAGATGCGCATATTCTCGGCCAGTTCCCGTTTCATCACACGCAGGGTGCAACCAAAATCTTTGTAGGGCAACCCCGTGACTTTGCGAATCAGCCAATTGGCAACAAGCGAAGGAACCTTGCGGATGAGTAAAGCATCTTTCCGTTTTAATCGACGCCCCAAAACGAGATCGTAGCCCTCTTCAATTTTGGCAATCATCAAAGGGATATCATCCGGATCGTTCTGGAGATCCCCATCCATTGTGGCGACTAAATCGCCCATGGCAGCATCTAAGCCTGCTTGCATCGCGGCGGCCTGCCCAAAATTTCTCCGCAGACTCACCACCTTGACGCGAGGATCGACCGTCGCAATTTTGCGAAGTTCCGCCAATGTTTGGTCGGTGCTTCCATCATCAACTACAACCAATTCCCAATCGGGACCGGTCCGAAGTGCTTCGCGCACACGTTGATAGAGCGCAGCGATATTATCTTGTTCGTCCTTCACAGGAACAACGACAGAAATCAATGACATTGGACCGATCCTCCTGACAAGAGGGCATTTTATCAAAAAATGTCAGGATTCCGAGAGGAATTTTTTGCCGGCAAAAGGTAATACCAAATATCAGATAAGCGTTTAGGAGGAATTCGCCGAAAGAGAGGAATACCAGACAAGCGTTTAAAACAGATCAGCGGAAAGAAACCAATACCCCATAAGCGTTTAGGAGGGATTCGCCGAGGGGGTTGTCCCGCTAGGCAATGGGGTTGAAATAGAAGTCGTTTCTTCCTTTTTCCGCGGGAACAACGCTTCGAGGAGTAAAAAGCCTGCTCCGCAGACCAGACAACAATCGGCAATGTTGAATACAGGCCAATCGATCTTGTAGAAATAAAGAAAATCCCGTACCCCTCCGAACAGAAGACGATCATAAAAATTTCCCAGCGTTCCGCCAAGGATCAATCCAAGGGCGATCACCAAGCGGATATCCGCTTGATAGACTCGTCGGGTTAGCGCCCAAATGCTAATCCCTAAGGCAGCTAAGAGACTGATCGCGGCGAAGAATAAATTGGCGTTCTGCTTGTGTTCTCCCCCCAGACTAAACAAAGCACCGTGATTGACCCGAGGGGTCTGTTGGCTATTGAGTTTGGTCAAAAAACAATCGCAATTCAGTTGATGATGGGGATCGAATTCCACAGAGAACATAAAAAAGCCGGGCCAAACATCTTTCCCAAAGGGGTCGGGACGTTGGTCGGGAAAATCGCGAACATGGATCCGCTCGCCCGAGGTTTCGAGCCAACGGAACATGCCATATTTACTGGTTTGATCCCCAATAAAACCGATTACGGCCAAGCCGAATACAATCCATCGGGGGGTTAAGAACTTCATATTGAGTACAACAAAAAGTTAACAATCTTATAGTCAATCTAGACAGTTTCAAAAAATAGGTCAAGCGAAAGTTCAAGGGTCAAGGAACGTATTTTGACATCGAGATATTTTTTCGTCGAGAATAATTCTCGAAAACTCCGCACAAAACGAGTAGAATCCTGATATACTGATTAACTCGATGTCCTACAGGAAACTTTGTAGAGGATAGTGAAAAATATGGCCGAGCGAGCCACCGATAGCCCCCAATCTCCAAAAACCATGTCTGGGGCCGATATTCTGGTTAAATCTCTGATTCAACACGGAGTCGATACGGTTTTTGCCTACCCAGGTGGGGCCTCGATGCCCCTGCATCAATCATTGACCAAAGTGCAAGATAAAATCCGCACAATCCTTCCCCGCCAAGAACAGGGGGGGGGATTCATGGCACAAGGATATGCTCGCACCACAGGAAAACCCGGTGTCTGCATGGCAACGAGTGGACCCGGCGCGACCAATTTCGTCACCGTCCTAGCCGATGCCAAGATCGACTCGGTTCCTTTGATTTGCCTCACCGGTCAAGTCAGCACACCGGTTCTGGGTACCGATGCCTTCCAAGAGACTCCCGTAGTTGAGGTGTGTCGGGCCATCACCAAACATCATTATTTGATCCACAAAACAGAAGATATTGCCCGCGTGATGAAGGAGGCCTTTCACATTGCGACAACGGGTCGCCCCGGCCCTGTGATTGTGGATATTCCCAAGGATGTGCAACTTCGAGAGATCGTCCCGAATTGGGATACGCCGATGAACTTACCGGGTTATCGGCCAACCCGCGAAATCACAGCCAACGAGATTGAGCAGGTTCTCGCGGAAATTCGCATGGCTCGAAAACCGATCATTTATGGGGGGGGGGGAATCATTCATTCGGGAGCGGCCGATGCCCTGAGGATTTTTGCAGAAAAAACGCGCATTCCCGTTGCGCTGACCCTTCATGGATTAGGTGGTTTCCCAAGCGATCATTATCTCTGTTTACAAATGCTCGGCATGCATGGGAGCGTCTATTCCAACAAGGCGATCAACGAAGCCGATTTACTCCTTTCATTTGGTGTGCGCTTTGATGACCGCGTGACGGGAAAACTCTCGGAATTTGCCAAGCATGGACGAATTGTCCATATCGATATTGATCCTTCGGAATTGAATAAAAATAAAAAGGCCCATGTCGCGATTCATGGCGATCTGAAACAGGCCTTGGAACTTTTGAATACTCGTCTGAATGATAAAGATAATGCCGACCTGTGTGTGGGTGGTCGCTACAGTGAATGGATGGCTAAGATCGACGCTTGGAGAAGCGAACATCCCTTCACTTTCGAGGATCGAAAAGATGTGATCCTTCCCCAATATGCGATTAAGCGACTCAGCGAGATTTTAAAATCTCGGGGGCTGCTGGATGATACCATCATCACTACGGGTGTGGGACAACATCAAATGTGGTCGGCCCAATTTTTCCCGTTTAGTAAACCTCGTCGTTGGATTACTTCGGGGGGTTTAGGAACCATGGGTTTCGGTTATCCCGCTGCCATGGGAGCGAAAGTCGCTCATCCGGATAAATTGGTGATCGATATTGATGGTGACGGAAGTTTCTTGATGAACATTCAGGAACTGGCCTGTGCTCATGTGGAAAAGATCGACGCCAAAATCCTCATCCTGAACAATCAACATTTGGGAATGGTCGTGCAATGGGAAGACCGATTCCATGGGGGGAATCGAGGACACACCTATTTGGGTGCAGGATTCGATGCCGACCCCTACCCCGACTTTCCAAGAATCGCTGCGGGATTTGGGATTCCATCACGACATGTTGCTGATAAAGCCGATCTCGACTCGGCCCTTATCGAAATGATTGAATCAAAAGGACCTTTCCTGTTGAACGTAATGGTACCTTATTCGGAACATGTCCTCCCGATGATTCCCTCCGGAAAAACCGTAGGTGACATTATCACAAAACCGATGGAACCTGTGGGATAATTCTCCAACGAGGTCATTATCTCACAGATTCTTTATCTCTCACGGAAGTTTTTTCACTCAATTCTCTTTCCCGATTTTGATTGCTCTTGACTGGAATAGGACTAATTGGAATAGGACATAATTGCAATCGAGAGTCAATCGCAATCGAGGTTTGACCTCGATTGCGATTGTTTCACCTTAATGATTAGACGTTGAAGCAAGATTAGACGTTGAAGTTGATGGTGAAGGATTTATCGAAAGGAAGCCCCGATCCATCCAGCACAATCACTCGAATTTCGTAACTCGATCTTAAATCCCACAGGAATAAATCCCGATTGGCAACTCTGAGTTGATTTCCAACCACCTTAAACTTACCACCTGCGTTGTTAGTGAGGATGAACTGCGCCGAATCACCCAGATCGGGATCCAAAGCAGTGAAGGTCCCAACAACGTAATCGTTTGCGAGTGAAGGGAACGGGAGGTCCGTATTATCTAGGAGAATATCCGTCGGCGCTTCATTCACATTCGTGACTTGAATCGTGAAGGTTTGATCTGTGTATGCCCCTTGTGCATCCGTTGCTCGGATCGTCACTTGATGCGAGCTGTTCGCCTCGTAATTCAACAATGCCCCATTCGCCACCACCAAGTTATTTCCGTTCATCGCAAAACGACCACCCGCATCATCCTGTAGGCTTATCACCGGTGCCACATACGAATCTGGATCCACTGCACTCACATAACCCACGAATTGCCCATTCGGGCTATTCTCCGGTATGCTGTTGCTCGTCAACGTGATATTCGTCGGGGCTTGATTCGACGGCGGAGTATAACTCACGCTGATCGTGAACGTCTCTTGATAGCTCATTCCACCTTGATCTTGCACCATCACCGTCACATCATATGTCGGGTGAAGATCGTACAAGAACAACTCCGTATTCGTGATCCGTAATTGATTCCCACTTATCTGGAATTTCCCACCCGCATTGTTCACCAATATGTAATTGAAGGTCGCTCCCGCATCGGGATCACTTGCCGATAAATTTCCAACCAACGCACCGGCACTCGCCGGCAAACTCACACTCGCATTATCCAACACTATATCCGTCGGCGCTTCATTCCGATTGGTCACATGGATTGTGAAGGTAGCATCGTGGTATAAGCCACCGTTATCGATGGCTCGAACGGTAATACTATGAGAAGTGGCGGTCTCGAAGTCGATGAGTGAGGGGTTCCCGACAACAAGGGACGAACCACTGATGGCGAATCTTCCACCGGCATCGTCGGTGAGAACGTAAGTGATTGGTCCACCATCTTCATCGTAGGTGACGAGCGTTCCAACATAAGCACCAGCAGGGCTACCTTCTTGGACCGTATTCCCCACTAGGCCCGTGTTGGTAGGAGGTTCATTCACATTGAGAATATTGATCAGGAATCCTCGCTCGGTATAAGCTCCCAGTGCATCCACCGCACGAACGGAGACATAAAAATTCTGTTGCCCCTCGAAATTCAAATTCGCTCCCGCAGCAACTTCAAGCCGATCCCCGTTAATCTGAAATCGATTTCCTGGATTGGTCGTCAGCGTATAAGTCGTGGTATCGCCGGCATCGGGATCGACACTGGAGAGCAGCCCGATTAAGGTACCTGCCACACTATTTTCATTCACACTTGTATTAGAAAGTGCTAGGTTCGTGGGGGGTTCATTCACATTCGTGATCGACAAATTGAAGTTGTTCTCAACAAATTGGCCATTCGAGGCTTGAGCACGAACACGAATACTTTGTGAGGTAGTCGTCTCAAAGTCGAACATTTGGGCGGTTCGGAGTTGATCGCCCGCGATGAAGAAGTTATTGTTATTCGTGTCGCCTGCCCCGCTCACTAATTGATACGAGGTGTAACCAATACCGAGCGGAATGCTGCTGTTGAAATTTCCGACAAGATAACCAACATACTGGTTTTCTGCGATTGTGGTACCCGTTAAAGAAAGACTGGCAGGGAGCGCCCGTTCCTCGAAGTGTTCGAGACGCAGTTGCGTCGTCATTTTTGTGTTGCTCTGTTTTTTGAACCAAAGAGAGGACATAGGAAGGTCTCGGCAATTGTGAACGTTCACCTTTCAGAGAGATCGGCATTGATACTCTAAAAGGAGTTTGATTTCTACTAACTTACCTATGTTTCGTATCTTCTGAAGTGAGTTAATGGCCTGATTCTAAAAGAACTGCACAAATGTTGGAAATATACTCTCAGGCTATCAATTGTATCGGATAGACGAGTTGAAACAGATAACACAGAGGTAACGATCTTTTATAATAATCGCAGTCCTACTGGTTTACGGATCAACAAAAACCAAGTTTAATAAGTTAATGATTCATCGTTCTTGTTTTGAAATTTTGAGAAGAGATTGTTTGAATGTCCTACGCTATTGAATGCAGATCGCTCGTTAAGACCTATGCGGGGAACCCGCCGGTGGAAGCCGTTCGCGGTTTAGAACTCGCGGTTCATACGGGGGAATGCTTCGGCCTGCTTGGTCCCAATGGAGCGGGCAAAACCACTACCTTGGAGATGATCGAGGGGCTTCTTGAGGTGACCTCCGGCGAGATTGAAATTCTTGGGAAACGCTGGACAGATTCTCCTCAGGAGATTCGCGAGCAGATTGGTATCTCGCTTCAAGAAACTCGGCTTCCCGATAAGCTGACGGTTTTGGAAGTAGTCCGATTATTTCGCAGCTTTTATCGTTCGGGGTTATCCCCCGAGGAGGCCATTGCCCGCGTCTCGATACAGGAGAAAGCAAATAGCTATGTTGTCAAACTTTCAGGGGGACAAAAGCAGCGTCTCGCGATTGCTTGTGCGATTGTAGGGGATCCAAAATTGCTTTTTCTTGATGAACCCACTACGGGGCTGGATCCGCAATCACGACGTCAATTATGGGACATTGTCACAGAGTTCAAAAACTCGGGTCGCACTGTGGTCATCACCACTCATTACATGGATGAGGCCGAACGGCTTTGTGACCGTGTTGCTGTGATCGATCAAGGAAAAGTGATTGCCCTTGGGACACCGAGCGAATTGATTTCTCGATTAGGAGGTCAACACATGGTTGACTTCACCTTGACCGACTCGGAAGCACACAATTTAGCAAACCAGTTAGAGGGATTAAATCAGTTGAAGGGGGTCATCTCCGCACGAACCGAGGCGGGTCAGTATTCGTTAACTGTTTCGGAGCCTCACATTGCACTCCCTGCTTTGCTTGAATATCTACGGATTCAGAATCGAAACTTGGCCACATTAAGCACCCGTTCAGCAACTCTCGAAGATGTGTTTGTGAATCTTACCGGTCGGCATCTCAGAGATAATGAATAGCTTGGAAAATTCAACAATTCCTGCACTTCAAACAATGAATTGATATATCTCACAATCGTGTTACACTTCCCCCCCTCATGAAATTGTTCACACTTTATGCACATCAAAAATTGAACTTATACATTCCAAGTGAAAATAGAGTTGGGGGTTTTAGGAATCAAACTCATGAAAAAAAAATCCGTGAAACTTATGTAGCAAATTGGAGTATAAGGAATTTTTCTAGTGAATAAATTTATCCATAAATTCAGGGTCCAAATGCAATTTTTGTTATTCTTTCTCGATAACTAAAATAGACGCAGAGGCAGCAGGAAGAGTTAACTTAACCCCCCCAGTAACCTTCCCTAATGAAATGGTTTCAAAACGATTGGCTTGATCAAACTGGTAGATTTTGGCTTTGCCTGTCGCACCAGAGAAAGAAAGATCAAGCTCGCATGCCCCCCCGAGATTTCGATTGACCAGAACAATCGTAAGCGCCTGATCCTTCATTCGCTTGGCAGCATAAACCCCAAGGTCGGGGGAGTAGGATTGAGAGGGAAGATAAATCTCACCGAAGCGCCCGCCTTGACCATCGTAATTACGATAGATTTTCCATGCGGCTTCTTGGCTTCCCTCGGCCCCTTTCCAGTGGAAGGCATAATCGACCTTTTCGCGGGCTAGGACACCAAAAACGTCGGCTTGTGCCAGCGCACCTGTGATATTGTCGGCTCCACCAAAATTGTACTCACCTAAACAGAGTTCCATTCCGGGGTTATATTTTTCAATCCATTCTTTCACTCGAGGGATCAGTTTCACGGCCCCCCCCCCGCAGGCATGCTTGGTCCACGTTTCTGGTTCGTACTGAGCATCCCATAAATCTCGTGTGGAACGTAAACGACGTTGATTCAATTCGAGATTCATTCCTGTATCGAGATAAGGATCGTGATCTTTGAAATCCTTCTGGGGATACCAATGAATATCAAAAATATCAATTAGGGGTTTTCCATTTTTCGCTTTGTATTCGGCACATTTTTTGAGATACCACACGGCAAGGGGTTCCCCTCCATGTTTTTGGCGATCCGGTGCCGTGCGATAAGAATCCGCACCTTCATCTAACGCAGAGTAGAATAAATCCACCCAGCCCCATGAGCAGAAGCCTGCAATTTTGGCTTTCGGATCTACCTTCCGAATGGCTTCAGCATAACGAACAGTCAATTCCCAAAATTCATCATAACCAACAGGGGTATTCCGAACATCGAAATGGGTTTTATGCCAGAGCATGACTTCATTATCTAAAACCCAGATACGTTTACTCCGATCCAATTTATCCACAGCAATACGAACTGCCTCGGCCACAAAGTCGGGTCCCACTTCAATGCTGGTATCGCGCCAGTTGGCTCCCCATATCGTTCGACCGAGGCGATCCTTCCCGTTCCCCACATCGGGATGTCCGGGTTCGGTGGATTGTTGCTCACCAAACTTTTTGACCGAGTAGGAATAGCTTGAATGATCCTTTGCGACTTTCCCCAGCATGGGTACTGTCAAATATCCCCCGATTCCTTCCCGATAGTTATCATCGAGCTTTTTGAGAAAACCCGCTTCGAGCGGATCACAGATCGGGCTTCCCCGATTTTTCCAAAACCAATCGGCGGCACCATTATCGGCATTAATTTTCCAGTTATATCTCGAGGTGGTATTCCCCCCCCAACGCGACATGGCAATCCCATAGTATTTCTGTTTCGCAAGGGGCATGTCCACCACGCCATAAATCGCTTCCGAGATCGTATGTGTTGATCCATCGAGAGAAACGGAAGCCTTCGCGTGATAGGCCTTCCCCGAAGGAAAACGGGGAAGGGGTGGTTCTTCGTTGGTGAACTCAATTTGATCGATGAGAAATTCGTGTTTTTCTTCGCCTTTATTGGCAAAATTGATGCCCCAAACTTTTTTCAGGTTGAGAGAGCGACTGAGCAGAAAATTGCGTAAAGGCAACACGACACGTCGCCATTCTCCATCGATTTTATCGATGCCCCCGACGTTTCGCACCGAAACTTCAGCAGAAGAGGGGCCATTGTGATCGCGTTGTTCGCTATCGGCCAATGTCACGATCAAATCGGCGTTGCTGACACTCGTGGTTTGGCGAATATAGAAGGCGAGCGCCGAATAATGGGAAACGTCATCCCCACCTTGTTCCGATTGCCAGCCCTTCCAATTCAATCCCCCTAAACGCAGCCCTTGGCCCATAAAGGTCAATTTCAGTGCAGCCCCCTCACCGTGTCTCCCTTTTCCGGAGAAAGAAAGTCCCCCTTCGGGTCCTGCTTTCTCCCAAGTCTTGCCACGGTTGGCATTCGCATGCCAAACTACCAGTGGTTTTAATTCAGCTGACTTTGCTTCACAGGAATTGGTCTCCTCGGAATCGATATAGGGAATACCCGCATTGCCCATATCATATCCCCCAAGAAGGAACATTCCCACACAAGCGGAGATGATTAAGGCGCCAACAAAGGTTCCGTGTCCGTTCATTTGTGTTCTCATTAACGATTCTCAGGGCAATAGCAATTCAACAACTTCGAGAATCTGTCTCAAGGGTAGGACGCGGCTGCAATAGAATCAACCCGAATTGTCGGCACATCCAGAAGATTCTAACGGAACAACTGATTCTCTTTATTGGGCATAAATACTATAATCGTTAAAGTCAATACAACACTATTAAGCCTTATCATCTCTCAGAATAATTCCATACTTAGCTGGAACCTTTTTTTAGCATTGGTATAAGCATGCTCTCCCACAAGAACAGGACGTGAATCTTTCCTCTGTGATGAAACATTTTTCCATCTCAGTGAAGGGACTGAAAATTCTCAAAAAAATTGCGAGGAGTTTCTCTCAAAGGACACTTTTTATTCCCTTTTTCTTTTTTTTCGATGCCCCTACCCCCCCTCAAAAATTCATCCTTCACAGCCGCTCCTACACCCATGAAGAATTTCAACGGACCATTTTCGCAGTACGTTTTTTAGATGGGTTCAAAAGAATCAGTTTCCAAATGATTCCTAGAGAAAATACTTTCAGGTTTGGGCTCGAGGCAAGATCGAGGCTCACGGAAGGGAATCTGCATAGAGATGGATCGAGATCGATTTACCAATACAGCAGGAATAGTAATCTTTTCGATTTGGGTAGTTGCCAAGAAAGCATAACTTTTTTATCCTTGCGAACATCTCCCTCGCCTGAAATTTTTTGAGAATTTTTGAATGGCATCCACTTCCTCTCAACCGAGTTCGGCTCCCCCGTTGGGTCTCGGGTTACGATTGAATCTATCCGTGATGATGTTCCTCCAATTTGCGATCTGGGGGGCTTGGTTTATTTATTGGTGGCCTTTTTTAGAGCATAAAGGATTTAAGGAACCGGTGTTGTATTTCGGGAATCAAACGGGGTTGATTTTTGCCAATATGGCCCTCGGTGCGGTTCTCTCAACGATGTTCGCAGGATTTATTGCCGACCGCCTGATGGCCAGCGAAAAACTGATGGCGATTTGCCATCTTCTCGGGGCGCTCCTGCTGATCGCCATGGCGAAGATTGATGCCACCACGGAGTTCATGGGACTGAACGGCTTCACCCTGATGATGACGGTTTCTCTCGGGTATGCCTTGCTTTATAACCCCACTCTCTCGCTGGCGAACTCAATCGCATTCACTCATATCCCCGATGGTCAACGCGACTTCCCAAGCATACGGGTTTTAGGTACGATTGGTTGGATTGTCGTCGGCTTGGTGGTCGATATTATCACACCCGGAAAGGCCTCGGAAAGTCCCGTTCCTTTATTTGTGGCGGCGGGGTTGTCCGTTGCTTTAGGTCTGTATTCTTTCACCCTGCCGCACACCCCCCCACAATCAAAAGCGGGCGACACGATCCCTTTCCTGAAAGCCTTGCAACTGTTTAAAAATTATTCCTTTGCCGTGTTCTTCCTTGTTTCGTTCGTAATCACGATCGTTTTGGCCTTCTATTTTTCCAACACCTCGAGTTTCCTTGGTACAGGGGGAATGGAAAGCGATCGAGCTTCGAGCCTTATGGCCATCGGGCAAGGAGTCGAGTTGGTTTTGCTTCCGTTTCTTCCCATTTTCCTACGGGTTTTTGGAATGAAAATGGTCCTCGTCATGGGAATGGCCGCGTGGGGAATCCGCTACCTATTATTCTCCCAAGGATTTGCACTTCAGCAAGCCAGCTACGATTACCTGCCTTGGGCGATGGTGATTACTGGGATTGCCTTACACGGGGTCTGTTTCGATTTCTTCTTCGCAGCGGGTTTTATTCATGTGGATAATGAAGCGCCTCCCGAAATCCGTGCCAGCGGTCAAGCACTTTTCAGCTTTTTGACCTATGGGCTTGGCATGTGGCTTGGTGGTATTTTCTCGGGAATGATTATTGAAAAATATCGCACAAAAACTCCCGATGGTTCGACAGTTATGCTCTGGAATGATTTTTGGCTTGTGCCCAGCATAGGGGTCTTTATCGCTTTGGGGGTCTTTATTTTGCTTTTCCGTTCCCCTATCAAGAAAAGATAGATTGGTTTTGAGCTTGAGAGAGAGACCGGTCTGCATCTTTTAGATTTGATGTCATAGGGTCTTAAAAAGTCCCGACTGAATAGGGTGCATATGAAATTCCCTTGGTTCCTTCTACTAGCGATTCCCTCACTTGGATATGCCCAACTCTCCCCAGAAATTCTCGCTTTACAGAAATCCATCCATTCTACCATTGAACGGGCCGAACCCTCGATCGTTTGTATTGGAATTTCTCGTTCCGAAGAATATGCCGAGTTGGGAGAGGTTCCTACGCCAGCAACCCCCGGAAAGCTCGGCGGATTTAACCCCCTCCGGCATCGACGTTTTGGCGATCTGATTCGTCAAGAATCGATAAATCGGCTTGATCTCGCCCGTCCAGAAACAGTGCCCGAAAGTTATGGTTCCGGTGTCGTGATTGATTCGGCAGGCTTGATTCTTACTAATGCTCACCTCATCGAAAAAGCAGTGAAAATTTACGTTCGCTTTGCCAACGGCAAAGGTTCGTATGCTGATATCCATGCCTCCGACTCTCGTTCTGATTTAGCCGTTCTCCGTCTAATCGATCCTTTCGCTGGCATCAAAGCCATCAACTTGGGGGACGGTGGGGCAGTTCGGAAGGGGGACTTAGTGATCTGTATGGCTAATCCATTTAATGCCGGTTTCCGCGATGGCAGCCCCTCGGCCAGTTGGGGCATTATCTCAAATCTTAAGCGAAGGATCGTCGCGCCGGTGACCGAGGAACGTCGTGCGAAACCCCTCAATCAATATGGAACCTTAATTCAAACCGACATTCGATTGAATATCGCTTGCTCGGGTGGGGCCTTGCTCAACCTCAAAGGGGAGCTAATTGGCCTCACTACCGCGACCGCAGCGGTGACAGGTGGAGAAACTGCGGCCGGCTATGCGATTCCCATCGATCGAAACATCAAACGAATCATCGAACGATTGAGCGAAGGTCAAGAAGTCGATTACGGTTTTCTTGGTGTCTCCTTCCGGCAAGATGATCGGGACCGGCTGCTCAAAGGAGTGCTGATCGACTCGGTCCCTGCCGGATTTCCCGCAGATCGAGCAGGTCTGCGTATCGGCGACATTCTTTTGAAAGTCGATAACCAAGAGATCAATTCGCAGGAGGATTTGTTTTTGCACGTTGGAGCAGCGCTGGCAGGTAACGAAATTGCTATCGAATATCGTCGGGGTCAGAACATTCTCAGAACGAAGGCCACCTTGGTCAAATTATCCAACAACGAACCATTCATTGCCTCGCAACTTCCTTCCAGTGTGCATGGGATTCGGGTAGATTATTCCAGTATTTTCGGGACGGACGTTCCACCAGAAGGGGTCGCCATCAAGATGATCGATCGAGGGAGCTTGGCAGCCAAAGCCTTACCTGATTGGCAGAAAACCTCCCGCTATGTGATTTTGAGCGTCAATCGAAAACCCGTCAATTCACCGGCGGAATTTTACGCTGCTTGTGAAAAAAGCCCCATCTCTCTGGAAATTCGCGAACACGGGAAACGGGGCGCCGGAACGATCATCACACTGCCGGAATAATATCGATTCGAGGAGTGACCATGCAAGGAACGGACGTGTTGAAATGTGAGGCAATTTCACAGTTTCCGGAGTGAATCGTTCAGCCTATAAGAACAATCATCCCGAACAACTTATAGGAATGTTGATCCCGAACGAGAAGCCCTTCTAGAGGAACGGCGTAACCAACGTGAAAATTCGTCGGAAAAGGCTGCGATAGCATGGTTGCCCCCTAGCAAATCGTAGAATCTGGTCCCGATTCTGTTACAACGACTAGAGAGAATTTATCTTCAACATTCGGAGTCGAAACTTTTTATGATGAGTGTTAACATCTTTCAAAAAATTATCGATCGTGAGATACCAGCCAACATCGTTTATGAGGATGAAAAATGCCTTGCGTTTCACGATGTTCGGCCCCAAGCACCCACGCACATTCTAATCATCCCCAAAAAGGTGATTCGCACGCATGCCGACTTGGTTGCGGAAGATGCACCAGTTCTCGGACACATCCATTTGGTGGCCGTGAAATTAGCCAAACAACTCGGACTCACCTCAGGGTATCGACTTGTGATCAACTGCGATGCCGATGGAGGCCAAACCGTTCCCCATCTTCATATGCATCTTTTAGGTGGAAGATCGTTAGGGTGGCCCCCCGGCTAGGGAGAGTACCTAAGCCCCATCCTTGATGAAAATTAAGAAAATTTATATCGAAATGCAAACTTGGGCTATTAAGCAATCGTTAAAGATGCTATCATCGCCCTTTGAAGAATCATGTCTTGGAGAATCAAAAGATGCGTTTGTTATTCTTGCTGTTGATAGGCCTACTTGGGTTGGGTGTCATTCCCATTTCTCACGCTGCCCCTTTACCAAAAGCGGGCGGCGATAAAACCGCTGAAAAGGTCGAGGCGATCAAGAAAGCTCTCGATAAGGTGGGGAACTTTGAGTTCTCTGGGAATAACCTTGGCGCTGTAATTAATACCCTCTCCGAAGATTACAAAATTAATATCACTCTCGACCAAGCCACCATGAATTTCATTGGTATTGCAATCACTGAAATGAATGTGGAATTCAAACAAAGGGACGTGAAACTCCGGACGGCCCTTCGCGGGATGCTCCAACAATATGGCCTGAGCTTTGGCATTATCGACGGTGGGGTTCTCATTTCCACCGAAGATATGATTGTCTATCGCCAATTAAAACAACGGGTCGATATTAACGTTGAGAATTCTCCATTGAATAAAGTTCTCAAGGAACTCTCGCAGCGTTATGCCATCAACATTGTGTTCGATCCGAAACTCAAGGCCAAAATCGAAGCCAATGTGAGTTTGCAAGTAGAAGATGTCCAACTTGACTCGGCCATTAAAATTCTTTGCGAAATGGCTGAAGTGAAATCCGCTCGAATTGGAAACATGCTCTACATCACCACTGAAGCACGGGCGGACAAACTTCATGAGCCATTAAATCCTTCTGGTGTTCCGGGTGGGCCATTCAATCCGGGTCCGGGATTTCCCTTACCAATCGCCCCCGGAGGTGGTATTGATGGGGTCCCTGGAGTTGTGCCTGCACCTGGTCTAGAGAAACCCGCCGTTGACCCTCCCCTTGGTGTGGAAAAACGTGCCGTTGCTCCTGCCCCTCCTGTGGTCGCCCCTGCTCCTCCTGTGATGGCGCCCGATCGATAAACCCCGATTTTCCAACAACTTCCGTAAGTTTTTCCAGAATTGATTGACTTACCTTTCCCAAATCGGGTATGATCTTCTAAAGAGATTCTGGACGAATCTTCTCATTTCGTTGTTTTGTTGTTGGGTTTCCTTCACCCTGTATCGCACCGGAGATTTATGAAGAACTCAGTCGGCGATTTTTCGGGGCGTTCTTCCTCTCATAAACCAGTTGAGGGAACTTCCACAGATTCCAACCCCGTACCGCCGGTTGAACCCCCTACGACACTCTCCCCCAAAAAGCCCAGTTCCGTTTCGGAACCGATTCTCGAAGATCGATCCGACCGCCCCACCGTGATCTCGAAACCCGTGCGGAAATCCCACTTCGATTCGGAAATAACCCAATCTCTCATTGGCAGAAGACTTGGGCCATTTGTATTGCAAAGCCCAATCGGGGTCGGGGGAATGGCTGCCGTGATGCGAGCAAGAGATGACTCGCTAGGCCGCGATGCTGCGGTCAAAATTCTTCCACCAGACCTCGCAACCGATCCAGAAAATGTGAGCCGATTCCGACTCGAAGCTCGTGCGGTCGCTCGGCTGGATCATGACAATATCGCTCGGGTCTATGCGGCCGGCGAAGATAACGGGCTGCACTACATCGCTTTTGAATTCGTTGAAGGGGAAAATCTTCGTCAACGGATGTATGCCCAAGGGGGAAAGATCACTCCTCAAGAAGCGATCTCGTATCTGATGCAAGTGGCATCGGGTCTGGCGCATGCTGCCTCGCGGGGTGTGGTCCATCGCGATGTGAAGCCTTCTAACATTATTATCACTCCGTCAGGGACCGCGAAACTGGTTGATATGGGTTTGGCTCGGAACCTCGAAAGTTCCTCGTTTAATGGCCAACTCACTCAATCGGGTGTGACCTTAGGCACCTTTGACTATATTGCCCCCGAACAAGCGATCGACCCTCGCACGGCCGATGTGCGATCCGACATTTATTCGCTGGGCTGCACCTTCTACCATGTGCTCACGGGTCGCCCCCCTGTTCCGGAAGGCACCGCTGCTAAGAAACTCGATGCCCATCAACGTCATCGCCCAATCGATCCCCGCTTGCTTAACCCCGAGATTCCCAACGAACTGGTCGCGATTCTCGGTCGCATGATGGCCAAGAAGCCAGAACAAAGGTATCAGGACCCCGAATCGTTGATTGCCGACCTGCAACCTTTGGCCATTCGGTATGGCATTTATCAGTCTAAAAATATCGAAGCGGCTCATGACAGTTCGATTTCTCGACCGAGAACGTGGTGGTTGGTGTTAGCTGCTTCGATTTTTCTCATGACCTTGGTTTTTGTGTTTTTTCTCTCTCGAACTCCCTCCGAGGAATCTCAACGGATCGAAAATCGGGGTTGGCCCACTCCTGTGGTGACCCAAAATCCCCCCCCCTTGGACCCTCCCAATCCCACCCTCAAAAATCCACCGAACCTGTTGGGCTTGCAACAAGCAAATACCTCAGCCGAATTGATTTCGCTGCTGAAGCAAGGGGCCAACGATATTTTTCTCACAGGAAATGAGTACGATCTGTCGAAGGAATCGGGGTTGGAACTCCGCAGCCATTCCATTCGCATTCGCGGAGGCGAAGGCCGAAATTGCAAAATCATCTTACCGGAGGGTTCTCCTTCTGGATCAGGCCTTTCCTTCAAAGGGTTGGATGAAAACCGCCCTCTCTCATTAACTTTGACCAATTTACGTCTGGAATGGAAAACACTCAACAACGGCACTGGTTTGCATATCGAGCAATTCCAATCGATCGAGGTGACCCGCTGTGCTTTCGTCAGCCCGACCAATGCGACGGCTAATGCTCTTTCTCTTTCGACCAAAGCTCGGCCGGACATGCTTCCGAACGTGCAGTTCACTGAGTGTTATTTTGCCACTGCAGGACAGACCATCCAAATCGATTCCCCCATCCAACTCTTTTTGACGGATTGTTGCTTGGGGATTTATCGCGGTTCTTTTCTGAATGTCTTACCCTACATTGCCACGGATCGTTTGGCGAGTGTTCGCTTTCTCCGCTGCTCGGCGATTCTTAACGGGGCAGCCCTGTTGGAGTTAGCCGATCAGACTCCGCTAATGATCACGGCTGGCCATTGCCTGTTCACCGGTTCGACGGGTTCAACACGGGGAATTCTCGTCAAACAGATCGGCTCTCCCCATCGATCGACTATTTACGAGGTGTTGAAACGGCTCGAAGGAAGCGAAACCATCACTTCACCGAATGCGTATCGCGACCTTTGGGCTTATTCCGAAGCGGATAACCTCTACTCTTTTGCCGATTTGGGAATGGACTCACCCATTAAAGAAACGGAAAAGGTCATTCCGCATCCTTGGAAAGAGGCCAATCCGTACCCACTTCTTGGGGAAAATCTTGAGAAAGCGAAAACAGCCTTTTTAGTAGACGATATGATCCCTGCTCTTCGGGATGGATCGGGGAAGAATCTCCTCGGCTCGGCTTATTTTCTCGGGGAATCGTTGAGGCCCGACCAATTAACTCCGATCCGACCCTCACTGCCTTTGGGCACCCGAGTGCTGGACCCCTCTTTCCCTGAAAAACTCGAACCTCCTGCAGGCACTTACCGTACCCTAAGCCGAGCTTTAGAAGGGATTAAATCGGGAAATGTGACCATTTTGATTAAACACAACGGGGAACTCGTACTCGATCCGATTGAATTGAAATCGGCCGATGTCAACATCACGCTCAAACCCTACGAGAAATCGAAACCGATTTTAGTACCTGCTCCCGCTCAATTGAAACGCGAACCTGGGCTATTCCAAGTTTACGGTGGGAAATTACGGCTCGAAGGATTGCAATTCCGTCTCCCGCCCGATCGCGTGGCTGCCCTAGTTGCATGTCCGGGGGGG
>JAOAAA010000269.1 GCA_026419115.1 Gemmataceae bacterium | reverse complement strand
TTCGGCCATGCTCATTCAAGCATGGAAATGCAACAAGTGGCACAAAAAGGCAAATCAGCGCAACTACTTGCTTCAATTCGGCCATGCTCATTCAAGCATGGAAATCCTATAGAAGCCAACAAAAAATCAATTGCCGCAACAGCTTCAATTCGGCCATGCTCATTCAAGCATGGAAATGTTCAACTACTTGAAGGTTCTGCGTGTTACCCCTACAGGCTTCAATTCGGCCATGCTCATTCAAGCATGGAAATGCTGGCTAACTATTGCCAGCGTTCGACCAGATTCTTGGCTTCAATTCGGCCATGCTCATTCAAGCATGGAAATCAAAACCCTTTGTTCGGAAGCGACTCGTCCAACGAATGCTTCAATTCGGCCATGCTCATTCAAGCATGGAAATATTTGAACGGTTTGAGCGAAATTACCGTACCTTCGGGGCTTCAATTCGGCCATGCTCATTCAAGCATGGAAATCGCACGAATGCGGTAACTACGATGACGGCATCGCGTTTTGCTTCAATTCGGCCATGCTCATTCAAGCATGGAAATACGATCCGAGCCATCCGCTCTTTGCGCTTCCGGTCGGGCTTCAATTCGGCCATGCTCATTCAAGCATGGAAATTAGTCCAAGCTAGACAAAACTTTTTTTTAGCCCCGCCATGCTTCAATTCGGCCATGCTCATTCAAGCATGGAAATGTCAGGATGCGGCCATTCGCGGCTTCCTTGCCGAGGCTTCAATTCGGCCATGCTCATTCAAGCATGGAAATTTCAACCCACTCATCGAGAGTGGGCCTAAGGATAGGGGCTTCAATTCGGCCATGCTCATTCAAGCATGGAAATA
>JAOAAA010000268.1 GCA_026419115.1 Gemmataceae bacterium | reverse complement strand
AAGAGACAGCTCTAACTCTGCGATGGGGGTTTTTCGGGAATGAACGCAATCGATGAAGTTTTTCATATGTGCTCGGCCGGCCTCACGCACTTTGGGGTCTTCTTGCTTGGCAGGGTCTTCGATCATTTTCACCTTTTCCGAGATCGGTTTATTCTTATTTCCTCCCCAAGGTTCAAAATCGAAGGTATCGAGGGTCACTGTCACGGTTCCTTTTTCGCCGTAGAAGGTAATGCCCCAATCGTATTTATTCTGCTCGGAGCGACCATAAGAACGATGCTCCCAGCAGGCGGTTAAATCGCCGAAGTCCCATGTCACCGTTTGTGTATCCGTGATATTCGCAGTCGATTTTTTCTGAACGAGAATCCCACCGACGGAATGGATGGTTTTCGGGCTTCGCACACCGGTGACCCAGCGACCGACATCCATCATGTGAATGGCCATATCGCCGAGTATTCCGTTGCCGTACTCTTCAAAGGCCCGCCAACTGCGTGGATGAATCAGGCGATTGAATTTCCGTAACGGTGCGGGTCCGGTCCAAAGGTCGAAATTAAATCCTTCGGGGGGATCACTATCGGGAACGATCTGATTGGCCCGCATGTTGTAGTAGCAGAAACCCTTCATATGGCCGATGGTGCCAATCCCCCCCCCCTTGATAAACTCCCGTGCTTTGGCAATATGCGGGGTACTCCGACGTTGCGTATCCACCTGCACAATCCGCTTGAGTTTACGGGCCGTCCGGAGCATCGCTTGACCTTCAAGGTAGGTATGACAGATCGGTTTTTCCACCATCACATCGGCCCCCGCTTCCATGGCAGCGATTGTACACAGCGCGTGCCAATGATC
>JAOAAA010000267.1 GCA_026419115.1 Gemmataceae bacterium | reverse complement strand
ATCGTGTCGTGATGGCATATATTGTTTGTCTGATTAAGGCTTCAATTCGGCCATGCTCATTCAAGCATGGAAATTATCGAGAGTGATTTTTCGCTTGGCTATCCAAGCGTAGCTTCAATTCGGCCATGCTCATTCAAGCATGGAAATATGATCCGCGTGTCAAGGCCTCCCACAAAATTTTCCAGGCTTCAATTCGGCCATGCTCATTCAAGCATGGAAATGAGAAACTAGGCCTACTTGTGTTTTCGTGACATATCGACCTTCAATTCGGCCATGCTTATTCAAGCATGGAAATGTGCCCCTTGCGTGTAAACGAACCGGTAGCCGGAGTCCCTTCAATTCGGCCATGCTTATTCAAGCATGGAAATCATCACGCAAGTCTTTCAACCTCTGGGGATTCCGTGCGCTTCAATTCGGCCATGCTTATTCAAGCATGGAAATGATGCGATGCCTCCAAAGTCTGAGCACTGAAATACCGTTGCTTCAATTCGGCCATGCTTATTCAAGCATGGAAATGGTGCAAAAAAAGCAAAAAAAATCAAAAATTTTTTGTGCTTCAATTCGGCCATGCTTATTCAAGCATGGAAATTTCCACCTGGGGCGACAGTCTAACTTAGACTGCCAGTCGCTTCAATTCGGCCATGCTTATTCAAGCATGGAAATTCCGACAAGCTCGACGGATCAAGCCCTAAAGATTCGCTTCAATTCGGCCATGCTTATTCAAGCATGGAAATTTCTACGCTTACGTAGGTAAGCGTAGAATCGAAGAGCTTCAATTCGGCCATGCTTATTCAAGCATGGAAATGGCGGCGGACCCCGAAATGGAAGTGATCCGAACGCTTCTGCTTCAATTCGGCCATGCTTATTCAAGCATGGAAATACGGCATATTAC
>JAOAAA010000266.1 GCA_026419115.1 Gemmataceae bacterium | reverse complement strand
ATGGACACCACAGCAGGCACCACCGCTTTCACCACATCTCGGTACGAGGTGATTTCTGTGGGGAGAATCGGGGCTTTCGCTTGTCCAATTATGGATTGATAGGGAGCCCAAATCAATGCACCGCCAACCGCACCGATTGTCAGACAGGTCAAGGCCAACAATATTCGCGTACTGCTTTGCATGTGAAACTCCTTTTGTTTTTGTATTTGAATTTTTCTTCTATTTTTAATCTTTTAGATTGACAACATGAGTCAAAGTTTCACCATATTATTTTATCCTTGGTCAAGTAGGACGATCAAGCACCTGTATTCCTACCTTCCCGCTTTCCGGTCGTTCTCGGTTGACTCTTAAGAATAATCCGCAAATGAGACCTCGGATGATAAATCCTTGATTTATATGATGTTACGACCAAAGATTCAATGCGGTTCGCCCCACCTCCGAAAGCGATCCCCAAGCGATTCCCCAAGGGGAACTTAGGGAAACTTGGAAGGAGTGAGGTTCACACCACAGACCATTTCGACTCGGTTGCTCAGATTCGACTAAGTTTGTCAGAAAAGTTGTCATTCCGTTATCCCCTCTGTTCTCTGGGTGAGTACTCACGACTCACCTTCAGACCAACAAGAGATAATTGACCAGCGGCGCCATCAGGGATGGTTGACCAGCGGCGCCATCAGGGATGGTTAACCAGCGGCGCCATCAGGGATGGTTGACCCTGGGGGCTTGGCTGAATCTGAAATTCTGCCCATCAGGAATTCTGCCAATCAGACATCGCGGCGGGCAAAAGCAATCAAACCGATTGTCGAGGCAACCAACGCCACAAACAACGAGCCAAGGACCCACTCCCCCAAAGAGTTGAGTTCATACTCCCCGCGGAGGACAAAGGGGAGTCGGCCGATCACCTTTTCTGGAGA
>JAOAAA010000265.1 GCA_026419115.1 Gemmataceae bacterium | reverse complement strand
TTCCATGCTTGAATGAGCATGGCCGAATTGAAGCCCCGACGGGCACCAATGGGCACAGCGTGCCCATGTCCTCATTTCCATGCTTGAATGAGCATGGCCGAATTGAAGCCTTGCT
Organism: Gemmataceae bacterium; assembly: GCA_026419115.1. GTDB lineage: Bacteria > Planctomycetota > Planctomycetia > Gemmatales > Gemmataceae > SKW135. Next base: position 828 of record JAOAAA010000265.1, on the reverse strand, counting down.
AATGGCCCAAAACCACTTTCTGAAATCTTTGCATTTCCATGCTTGAATGAGCATGGCCGAATTGAAGCTGCTGAGCCACACGGTTCGTCCGTGTGGCAGGAGCGGCATTTCCATGCTTGAATGAGCATGGCCGAATTGAAGCCGGTTGGCTCGGTTCCATCTGATGAAGAATTTGGCCTATTTCCATGCTTGAATGAGCATGGCCGAATTGAAGCCTGCATCATTTGTTTTTGAATGGCTTCGGCACGTTTTATTTCCATGCTTGAATGAGCATGGCCGAATTGAAGCTCGCGTTCTTCCATTATTGATCTCCTGTTTGTTCAATATTTCCATGCTTGAATGAGCATGGCCGAATTGAAGCACCAGTGGCTCCACTTCGGCTCGGGGCACTTCTGATACATTTCCATGCTTGAATGAGCATGGCCGAATTGAAGCCTTCTACGACTGATGAAAATGGCCGTGAAAAATGGTCATTTCCATGCTTGAATGAGCATGGCCGAATTGAAGCCTCCTTTTCCTCAACGGAAAGGGAATCCGTTCTCACATTTCCATGCTTGAATGAGCATGGCCGAATTGAAGCAACGTAGCTACTAGTCGCATAGTGGCTACGTCTAGGCATTTCCATGCTTGAATAAGCATGGCCGAATTGAAGCATCGGATGGCGAATCGAGGTCGGTCGATGTTAGGTCTATTTCCATGCTTGAATAAGCATGGCCGAATTGAAGCGGGTTTATTCGCCATAATGAGTGCCGCTCGTTCCGCCGATTTCCATGCTTGAATAAGCATGGCCGAATTGAAGCGACCCCACTAGGCCGATCGGCCTAAGCC
>JAOAAA010000264.1 GCA_026419115.1 Gemmataceae bacterium | reverse complement strand
GCTTGAATGAGCATGGCCGAATTGAAGCCAAAACTGGTTGGCACTCCAATCTGCAGGACATACTCATTTCCATGCTTGAATGAGCATGGCCGAATTGAAGCTCACCTCATTTAGACTCCGGGAGTCTAACTTAGACTATTTCCATGCTTGAATGAGCATGGCCGAATTGAAGCGAGATATTTCAGGAACGTTTTGTTTTGGGCGATGGCCTTATTTCCATGCTTGAATGAGCATGGCCGAATTGAAGCGACTCCCCCAAGGTAGTAGGTACGTACCTTCTACCTTATTTCCATGCTTGAATGAGCATGGCCGAATTGAAGCCCTGCTTACAACTCTTACATGACCGACGCCGAAATGGCGGATTTCCATGCTTGAATGAGCATGGCCGAATTGAAGCAGTTGCTCACCGGTAAAGCCAACACCTGTTTCGAGGTATTTCCATGCTTGAATGAGCATGGCCGAATTGAAGCCGTTGCGTCATTTCTGCCCCGCTGTTTACGATCAAGGGCATTTCCATGCTTGAATGAGCATGGCCGAATTGAAGCAGCTACAAATTGTGTCAACATCAAACTAGCTGCCAAATTTCCATGCTTGAATGAGCATGGCCGAATTGAAGCACCGAATAACCCCGTTTCTTTGGGGTTAATCGGCTTGATTTCCATGCTTGAATGAGCATGGCCGAATTGAAGCCGATCTGGGGTTTGTTTGCCATGATCAAGGCGGCTCATTTCCATGCTTGAATGAGCATGGCCGAATTGAAGCCGCAAGGTCTGTTAGTGTTTTTTTTCAAAATTTTCCAGATTTCCATGCTTGAATGAGCATGGCCGAATTGAAGCTTTTAGCTCGCTCAGCTCACGCTCTTTCTTCTCGAGCATTTCCATGCTAGAATGAGCATGGCCGAATTGAAGCTTTGCATCCATTGGGAAGTTGTTGACATGGAGCACTGATTTCCATGCTT
>JAOAAA010000263.1 GCA_026419115.1 Gemmataceae bacterium | reverse complement strand
CAGCATGAGCTGCCCATCGGGGGTTACAGTGATTTTGGCATCGCGCAGGTCGGAATTTTTCGAGGTGATGAGTGCGGCCGATTCCCACGACACGCCATCGGTCGAGGTCAACACACGCAAGGCTCCATCGGGAGAAACATGATTTTTCCCTTCGCGAAATACGCAGAACCAGCGCCCCTGAAATCGCACCAAATCGGTGAAAGCATTGTGCGGCGCCTGTTCCCAAATTTTGTTCACGGTTAAGGCCGGTACTGCTCCGGACCCTACGGGTGGATTCGTCGGCTTTTCTTGTCCAGGAATCAGCGTTGGGGTGAGCCATAACCCCATCCAGATGCAGGTTCGATAGAGAATCATGTGCTGATAACCTCCAAAGAGAAGGTAAAATCGGATAGTGGCCGTGACAAGAGTCGGGCGATTGCTTTTGTCATTGACGAGTGAAGGAGAATTTTATCGGGAGGGTGATCGGCCGAGTAGATGATTCCGAGACAATCAACACGAGAACACACCCGAAATTGAGATACCTCAAATGGGCAAGGATGACACTTGTGATTCCAAAGAGAAGAAGCAAAAACAAGGCAGATTCTCGACGATTCAGAAAACCAATTGGTACGCCGATCTCTCTTCCTTGCTCGCGTTGAGGAGCAAAAAGGATCAAGCGAAACCGCGAATTGCCACCACACTCGGACGAGGAACAGCCATGCCACCGTTGGGCCAATGACTGGTCAGTTGATCGAGAGAAGAGCTCAGTTCTCCAGGGTGTTGCACCGAAAGAAACAGGGTTTTGCCATCCTCAGTGAACCAAGGGCCTGTTAATTCACACTCCACCGGCCCGCTGGCAAATTGGAAGGCATCGCCGGCAGAATCTCCTCTGGTCGGGACAACAAACAATCCGTTATTGCCAAAAGGTTTGTAGGCACCCCGTCCCATTTTTTCTGTGGAAATATCGCAAACGACCCACAAATTCCCTTGCG
>JAOAAA010000262.1 GCA_026419115.1 Gemmataceae bacterium | reverse complement strand
AACGGGAGCCGTTCCACTACAATCACCACATCCCTAACAAAGGTTTCATCACGGTACCAAATTCTTCCAGCCTATTCTACTTGATGAGGATACCATAATTCTGGAGAAAAAATTGGCGCCCCTATTGAGAGTTCCCATGATGCGTTGGCTCACTTCTTCGTTCTTGAAATTCCCCACATTGCGATGGCTCACCTCTTGCATCGCTTGCCTCGCGACACCCATTCTGCTCAGCGCCGAAGATTTAGGGAAAATCCGTTACGATTGGACTGTTGCACTGCTTTGGGGCGAATCGAGTCAATTGACCCCTCGTTTTCAAGAAGGCTTTTCTCGGGAGTTGCAGCAATCGCTTAAACTCTCTTTAGGCGAGTTGGCCAAAATCGAGGTTCTCGATCTTAAAAATGTTCCGGAATCTCCTCTGGTCAAGGCCGTGCAAGAAAAGGGGCTTCCGGGACTGGATGCCACCTTTTCGACGGAGGGGAATCGTAAATTTCATTTTGTTGAAATCACCTTCAAAGAAGGCAAGTATCGGGTCCGTTCACGACGTTGGGATGAAAGTATCGGCCTTGCCTCGGAAATCACACCAACCGAAAGTACTGCCGATCGAAAACTACTCAACAAACTCACACTCAACCAATTATTGAAGGAATTTGGTTGGATTGGTTCGATGGAATGGAATGGAGGTCTAGCCCAAGTGAGTCTTCAAGGGCAAGATTTGGCATCGCTGAAGGATTACATTCAGAAGGGCGATCTTTTTGAGGTTGTCAAATTACAAAAAATCACCCCTAAACCTACGAAGGGGGAAAAATCGCCCCCCCCCCGAATCCTTCCTAGTAAAGTCGAGGGGATGTTGATCCAGATAACCAGCGAACCCGAGCGGGGCAAAATCTCGGCCAAGGTTCTCAACCGCTATCGCAACACCTTGGCTAAAGAATCCCCCACACTAAGTTATAAGCTAATTAAGGTACCGGCGGAACATACGGTTCTGAAGTTACGCTTAGTGGACCC
>JAOAAA010000261.1 GCA_026419115.1 Gemmataceae bacterium | reverse complement strand
GGTCCAAGGTTCTTCGCGGCCCGGTTTGAGAACGAGCGGAGTTTTCAAGGCAATCGCTGGCACCCACAATGAATGGACCCCCGGCGAATTACTCGGCAGAATCGCACCGAAGGCGTTCGTGGTCGGATAAAAGGCGGCCATCCGCCCGTTTTGGACTTTGTAACCAGTATCTAACACGGTCAGATCTAATCCTCGTGTCAGACCTCCTAGGACTTCCTCTACGTTCCGCAGTACATACTCGACCTTGGCGGCATTGCGACGGCAAAAAACCATCGGGGAACCGGTCGTGGCTGACAAGCAGCGAATGTAGTCATCGAAAGTTTGTTCTTGATCCCCTACAGGAAGCGTGCCGTTCGCAAAGTAGTCGGCTGCCTTTTTGTACATCTCAAAAAGGTCACGCACCGGAATGGCCGACAATTCTTTTTTTGCCAATTCCATTTTGTAAAGATCGCGACCGATGGCCACACTGGTCAGCTGACTGACCTCAGCAACAGGCTCCCCCGTGACGTGATGCACCAAGGTGGCCTTATCGGAGCTGACATAAGGTTTGCCTAAACGTAGAGCAGGAATGTGAATCATAATTCGGAAAATCTCTCAGGGCTCGGATACAGAATAAGTATAGACATTACGAAGAAAAAAGTCCGGTTTTCAACCAAGAATCGCTCGGTGAAAAATTGCCTGCGACAGGGACTTGACAGCAGCAGCATATTCGTTTCTCAAATGATCGATCGGTAGATTGAGCCTTGTTAAAATCCGAGTAGGGTTAAAAATGGATAGAGTGGAATATCCCGATCGGATGCCAAATTGCCATAATCCTTCATAGAGAACAATGGGAATGCCCAATTCATACTGCAAGCAATCATGGGGACTCCAAATTCGTGCAGAGGAAGTAATGGGAGCGCTCGCCACAATCATTCAGGGGGAAGAATGGGAACGATAAACACGGAGTTACCTTTCAGTGTATTAGTGATTGATGATGACCCTGCGATTCGTCAATCCATTCGACTTTGTCTGGAGATGGATAAGGCCCGAGTTCAGCAGGTCGGCAC
>JAOAAA010000260.1 GCA_026419115.1 Gemmataceae bacterium | reverse complement strand
CAGCAGTGCTGCCCTCGGCACTTCAATCATCGTCCCGACAGTGTATTTCACTTTTATTCCGGTTTCGGCAAACACCTGCTCTGCCACCTGCTCAATCAGCGCCCGCTGCCGCTTCAGCTCCTCAACATCGCCGACCAGCGGAATCATGATTTCGGGCAGAACCCTCACCCCCTCCTTTTTCACCTGACAGGCGGCTTCAAAGATCGCCCGTGCCTGCATCTCGGTAATCTCCGGATAAATGATGCCCAGCCGGCAGCCGCGGAACCCGAGCATCGGATTTGCCTCCTCAAGCTTCTCAATCGTCGCCTTCACCCGCTCAACGGTGATGCCGAGCCGTTCTGCCAGCTGTGCGATCTTCTCCTCCTCAACCGGCAGAAACTCATGGAGCGGGGGATCCAGGGTCCGGATCGTCACCGGCAGGCCGTCCATCACCCGGAAGATTTCGACAAAGTCCTGACGCTGCATCGGCAGGAGTTTCTCAAGCGCCCGCCTTCTGCCCGCCTCATCCTCAGCGAGAATCATCTCCTGCATCACCCCGACCCGGTCCGGGGCAAAGAACATATGCTCGGTCCGGCACAGGCCGATCCCTTCTGCCCCGAACTCCCGTGCCTTCCGGGCATCAGCCGGGGTATCGGCATTGGTCCGCACCCTCAGGCGCCTGAGGCTGTCCGCCCATTTTAGGATTGTCTCCAGCTCCGGAGTCAGCTGCGGCGGTTCCATCGGCACCCTGCCGATGATCACACTGCCGGTCGAGCCGTCAATTGTCAGAACCTCGCCCTCCTTCAGTACCTGACTGCCAAGTTGCACCGTGCCCGTCTCATAGTCAATGTGCAGGTCACCGCAGCCGACCACCGCCGGCTTGCCCATGCCCCGTGCCCCCCCCGCCGCATGGGAGGTGGTGCCGCCGGCAGCGGTCAGAACCCCCTCCGCCTTTGCCATGCCGGCAACATCATCGGCTGAGGTCTGATGCCGGACCAGAATCCCCCGTCTGCCCGCCTGAGCCCACTCCCCCGCCTTCGGAGCGCTGAGCACAAGTTCGCCCCATGCCGCACCCGGTGATGCGGCGATCCCTTTTGCCGCCACCGTGAACC
>JAOAAA010000025.1 GCA_026419115.1 Gemmataceae bacterium | reverse complement strand
GAGATTCAAACGCTCCTTTAAGGAACGAGGAACTTCCGTGATATTAACCCTGAGGGTGTTCTCTTCCGTGAGAACCCCCCCACAATGGCTTAATGCCAGCTTGAAAAACTCCTTGACATCGACCCCCGAACCTATGGCCCTTTGCGACGCCTGAAGCTCTTGCGTGACCTCTTCAACCCGAATGGTTTGTTGAGCAAACAAGGTACGCGAAAGTTTTTCTCGTTCGGTGGCAGATTCCCATTCAATTTTTACCTCATCCGGAATGTCGATATCATCCCAAAGAGTTCGCTCGGCACCTCGATTTTTACCCCGCAAAAGCAGCCCTTGGAAGACCGCTTCGAGAACCTTTTCCGAATCGGCCGGTACAGGAATCGAGACCCCCAAGGAGTTACGGATGGTGCGGTGCTTCCGCAAAAGGACATCGAGAACCACACCATCAATTCGATTATCGAGACCGTAATAAGTTAAAGCCCGAACCCGAGCAGAGGGTTGCCCATACCGATCGACGCGACCTTCCCGCTGTTCGTGACGAGTGGGATTCCAAGAGAGATCGTAATGAATGACGGCATTGAACAACCTTTGTAAGTTAATCCCCTCACTCAGGCAATCGGTACAAACAAGGATTCGCGGTTTCGTTTCATCGAATTGATTAATGCGATCCTCTCTTTCCTTCGGGGGGAGCGTGCCGGTTACCGCTTCGATTTGGACTTGATTAGTGAATTGTTTATGTTCCCGCAGTTGAGAGGCCACATATTCTGCAGTGGGAATAAATCGACAAAAGATAATCGGATAAAATCCCTCTTCTAAGAGGGCTTCCAGCTTGGGAATTAATTGTTTCAGTTTATTATCCCGAGTACCAAAAAGCTGTTCGGCCTCTAGTGCCATTTGCATCAGTTTTTGGGAAGTTTCGTTTTGTTTTACCAACTGATCATCGGTCCCTGCCGGAACCAAATCGTTCGCTTCGGTGGAATCTTCATCGCTGGGGTCCATGACACTTTTGTAGCCCAGTTCGTCAATCTCTTCGATCGAGTTGGCTTCAACGGCCCGAGTCCGCAAAGTGGCCACGGCAGCCGCCGGACTCGAGGCCATGGAACGAAGTAAGGCCAATGCCGACCACCAGCGAATCCGTTGCCTTTGCTTATCCAAGGTCGGATCGTTGACCGATTCACGAGCATATTCCAACACTTTTTCAAATAAGAGTTTGTAGTCCGGGTGAAGTTTGTAGTTTTCTTCGGCTTCAAACCGCTCTGGGAAAGGGGTATCCGTGCGTAAATAGTTTCGGATGTCGGCTCGGCGTCGCTGCACAAAATGGGCTGCGATTTTCTCTCGCTCTTTCCGATTTTTGTCCCCCGAAAGGTCTTGCGGAAGATGAGCAAATTCCGGTTTCAACAAAGATAACAAAGAGCGAAAACCTTCCTCGTTGCCACTATGAGGAGTGGCCGTGACCAGGAGAATGTGACGTTCGGCATTTTGAGCAAGTTGAGAAAGGAGTTGATGACGTTGATGACGCCCCCCCCGTGTTTCCCCCAAGCGAGCACAAGTATGAGCCTCATCGACGATAACCAATTCGGGACACGCCCGAACAAAATCATCACGCCGGCGATCGGATTTGACAAAGTCCGTGGAAATAATCTGGTAAGGGAATCGCTCGTAAATGGATTGATTCAAACGGCAGGCTCTTTCGAGTCGATGAATCGTACTGGGAAGAACCAATTCCGCATCAAGATGAAATTTACTAAAAAGTTCACGTTGCCATTGTTCGGCAATTTGCGGAGGACAAAGCACAGCAAAACGGGTCACTTCTCCCCGATCGATCAATTCGCGAATGATCAAAGCCGCTTCGACCGTTTTGCCAATTCCCACATCGTCCGCGATCAGCAAACGAACCGGATCGAGTTTCAAAGCCATCAGCAAAGGAACCAACTGATAAGGCCGAGGTTCCACACTGATTCTCCCAAAAGAACGAAAAGGTCCCGCACTGGAGCGAAACCCTAAACGAAGGGCATCCCGCAACAAGCGACAAGAAAGATAATCCCCCGCCTGATTGGGTGAAGGAAGTTGAAATTGGGCCGGCTGTATGTTCTCCAGTTCGGGCAAAAAGCCCGCAATTTCTTCTTCCGTACCCCCCAAAGGCCGAGCCAAAATTTGCTCTTCCGTACTTTCCGGCAAGACTATCCATTCTCGTCCACGCGCCTTAATTAATGAACCAACAGCGAATTGACTCATCCCGATTTTCTCCCAAAGAGTTGCGGATATCGCTCGACAATGGTCATCCAATTTTCGGAATGATGAAATCGAACCACAAGAAACCCATGATCCTCAAGGGCTTCCGTTTTCTCAACATCACGTTGATGACGTTCTGGATAATCATGCACAGGTCCATCAACATAAATCACAGCGTTATGATCCTGATAAAAGAAGTCGCAGCGAGTCTGACACGATTCAATAAGTTTTTGAGCTTCGTCAGGTAAACGACACTTATTCATCTCAAGAAATTCCAGCCAATTCTTTTCGAGCTGAGAATCACATAAACGCATCAATTGATCTAAATGGGAACTTCGAGAGTCACCCATCGAGGAGAATTCCCCTTGGCATCGTGTCAAACGTAAAAGAAAATCTTTGATCTGATGTCGATCCAAGTAACGGTGAATTCTCTGATTTCCATAGTGCATTAAACAATCGTAGCAGGCCGCTTCGCAATCTTCGGTAGCCCGGGACGCTCTCTTACGATTTTCTCCAGTGTGAGGATCGAAATGACAGATTTCAAGCGCCCTTTTGGCAACATTAGCGAAGGCATAAGGCACCTCCAACAATTGTCGCAAAACCCCAGCTCCTCCCTCGGCCGCTTCATAAAGAAGGATGGATTTCGGTGATCGACTATCCGGAAGAAGCTCGGTGGCAAGTTCGTTCTCCTCAAGTTGATAACACAATTGAATTGCCATTTTGAGAGCCGATTCTAAAGAGAGAAACTGTTCCAAACTCAAAGATTCTTCGATCTCAAATAACAAACAATTCCGATGATCTTCAACATAAGGAATCACACGTTTCAAACGGTTTGACATCGGGTCATCATTGTCGTTATCGTCGTCAGAATTTTCTTTCTTCCAGTATCCTCGTTCCTCATCCAAGATAAAACCCAAGGGACTGTCTGGCGATCGCCGCCGCCACCCCAGATTGATTCGCCAAAGGGTCGCTGCCCGACCATAAACCAAACGAGCCATGGTTTGGCCTCCTTCAACCAAATGCGAGACCTGTCGGATCAGTTTCCCGTCTTTCTCGGCAAAACGAATTGCGGTCTGAATTTCATAGCCTAGTTTTTGGCGTTCTTCTTCATCGCAATTGATCCGATCTTTGCGACGGGTTGAAACGTTTTGCAAACGTAAAAGATTATCAAAAACCCGAGAAAGAGGTAAATTACATTTTTGGCAAGTATCAAATTTCTCATCTGCCATTAAAGGATGAAGATACCCACAAAAATCGCATCGTTTCGCTTTTGTTGTGGTGATTTCATCTTCCTCAATAGCTAAGATCACTTGATTGATTTCGTACCGAGACCCCTCATGATAAACAATCGCTCGAGGACCAAATTCGGAAATCGCCAAGAATCGCGGCCGCGACAAATACTCCTCCCGCTGCTTAGTTTTTCGAGCCGGAATAAAAGCCGACAAGGGTAAACGTGGGAAGTTATAGCCTGGTAAAAATCCCTCGGAGGCAAAGTAACGGTAACTATAAAAATCATTCTGAGCCACGTCATCGCTTTCGGTTAATAGCCGCAGTTGCTGTTCCGCCTCCCGTCGCAGCCGAGCCGCCTGCTCTTTGTCTCTCTGATCTCGGGCTTGATCCAGCACAATCTCGTTTTGCTTTTCTTGTTGTTTGCAAGCCGCCCGATAAAGTCCCCGCCAACGATTACATGCTTCATCAAATTTGAGTGATGCCTGTTTCAAAACATTGTCAAGCCACATTTCCCCATACCAACCTGCCGCCTTACATTTGGGAATAATATCGGCCAAGACCCGTTCGGCTTTTTGCTTCGCACGGGTGGTAACATCGGAGTTGTTTAAAGCGATTCGCACGGATGGGGGTAACGCCAGCTCAGGATTGCCCAACTTCAGTTCGAGTAATTCTCCCAGCGATTTTTTTAAATCCAATCCCGTTTCACTTAACCAAATTGCCTGAACATGGGCCCGAATCAGGTCCTCGTTTGCCAAATCAATCTGAGGGGGATTGACCGCACCGGTTACCATCAAATGAGGGCGTCGGAAAAACCATTGGTCATGAGAACTCCCTGTGGAACAATATGAAATCACCATCGCCGGTTGTCCACTTCGTCCCGCTCGTCCACTCCGTTGCGCGTAATTCGCAGGGGTCGGGGGAACGTTCCGCAAATTGACTATGTTCAAGTCCGAAATATCAATGCCCAGCTCCATGGTTGGCGAGCAATACAAAATTGGTAGTGTGGCATTTCGGAAGTCTTTCTCGCGTTTTATGCGTTCCTCATAGGGGACTTGGGCTGTGTGTTCTTTGGCATAAAGTTTATGCAGCGTCGAAGCAGCATTGCGATAAAAATCAATAAAGAACGGATTCGTCCGGCCCCCCATCGCAGAGGAACGCGGGACTCGTATGGGATCGTGAAAGGCCTTAGTACCCTCTCCCAAGACCCACAGAAGTGAATCGGCAACAACCTGATAACCGATTGGGGGTTTAGCTGTTTGGGCTTTGGGTGAGTAAGGCAGAATAACCTCTTCCACAATGCCACCCAATTTAAGAACTTTCAATAGGTCGGCAATGATTTGTTCCCGATCCGAAATTGAGATAGCACTTTGTTCCCTGAGTTCCCTGTTTAGAAATATGCCAAAACCACCCCTCCCCGAGATGAATACATTTCTAGAAGAATTTTCCCACCTCGAGCAAGGGAAAACTACAGTTGAACAATCCAATGTCCCTGCTTCGTTTTCATCAATGGCCCAAGGCTCGATGAGTCGTTGATTACTTTGTTGAATGATCGCATCCTGGAATTTCGGTTCAAGATAATCGACTTTGATGGCAAGTTCTCGTCGCATGTAATCCAATAAAACTTTGGCAACATAGGCCCTCTTCTCAGGACTTGCCTGAGCCAGGAGTGGATGAGCGTTTTGCCAAACATCATCGGCTTGAGATAGTTCCTCAAGGGCGGGATATTGAATTTCTAATAGCCCACATTGTTCTAAATTGGGTGAAGTGATTCGCCAACCACGACGTAAATCTCGATAAAGGCGATAACCAAGAACATTCCTGAAAGCACGTTCGATATCGATTTTGCCCTGGAAGCGTGCCTCAGGATTACTTGCAAAAGCCTCAAACGGCAGGTTGAGCGCATCGAAGACTTTTTGAGTTAAGACATCGTGCCGAATACCTGCCGTGCCCGCTTTCTGGACCGCCGAGTAAAGGGCTCCCCGAATAATACCTATCTCCACAAAATCGTTGAAGTGACCCGCTTGCAATGAAGCATCTTGACGATTGTCAGTGAAACTCAATAGTTTTTGTGTCTCATGAGGAAGGTCACTCTTTCGGAGTTGCTTCATAACCGAAAGGCTCAAGACCGAAATGGCTGTGCTTCTCCCTTCCATTCCTAGGGCTGACAATTTCCCAAAATCGGATGTTTGACGTGCATTGTAAGTCACACCACAACACAGGCAAAATCGAAATGGGGCTGGAATAAAATGGACCTGTATGGCCCCCTCTTTTTCTGCAGGGTTAGAGATTTTTCCATTCAAATGCACCCACATCGGCCTTGGCAAAAATTTTTGATATGTTTTCTTAATTCGTTCGCCTAACCGTGGATGTTCCTCAATCCAATCTTCAGGTAATCGTTTTCTCAAAAAATCGATGCTTTCGTCTTTCCATGGGTCTTCAGTATTCAGGTAAAGGAAACCCAGTTCGCTATTATCCGGATCACGATCGTTAAGATCACGATACTCTAAGTAAGAACCTTGGTCATCTTCACGCTTCCTAACACAAAAGTATTCTTGACCACATTCGCGACAAAACACGAGTGGAAGCCAAATCTCGGTCTTGTCACTTCCAGGGACAAATTGTTGTCGATTAATCGTGAATTCCCGCTCCTTTTCCATCTTCAGGTTGGTGTAAACCGTATCCCCTCGGCTAATGAACTGATGCAACCGAAAAGCCAGAGCCGGCCGGTTCGTTATCGGATTTCGAGTTTGATAACCTGCCAAAAGGCCTTTTTGAATCGAATCCTGGCATGTTTCAATGGCTAATCCTGTTTGCTGGCTGAGTTGTGAAGCGGCTTCTTGTATTGTGATTGGTTTGGCACGAACTAACCTTTGTTCTTCGTCCACAGTTATTCCAAATTTGGTTTCTATCCAGGAATAGAAAGGATTAGTTTGTAGTTCTTCAAATGAGATCGGTTGGGAAAAATTATTCTGTTCGAGGTAGCTTCGCAGTGCGGCTCCCAATGAGGCATCGTCTGTGGGAAAAATTCGGGTAATTCGTTTGAGTGTTTCACTGATAACATTCTCTGGTAAAACATTTGTTCCAAAAAGCTGGCTGGCCACTTCGGCAATCAGTTGCTGCCGCTCCTGATGTTTCCCTTCCGTACTCAAGGTGGCCGATGTTCCAACACACTGAACCGAATGCGAATGAGTGGCCTCGCGAACTCGTCGGATTAATAACGCCACATCAGCTCCTTGCCGACCTCGATAAGTATGCATCTCATCAAAGACTAAGAATTGCAAGCCCTGTGCAGCTCTTACTAGGGCCGCATCTTTCGGGCGAGTCAGGATGAGTTCGAGCATCACATAATTCGTGAGCAGAATATCTGGCGGATTTTCAATGATTTTCTTTCGGTCTTCCTCATTCTCTTGACCCGTATATCGGGCATAAGTAATGGGGCTTTTTCCGTTCGGAAAACCAATCGTCAAGAATTTGTTGAGTTCATTTAATTGGCTGTTCGCCAACGCATTCATGGGATAGACCACGATTGCTTTGATCGTTTTCTTTGTTGGTGAGTTGAGCACATAATCAACAATCGGGATAATATAACAAAGGCTTTTCCCTGAACCTGTCCCTGTGGTGACCACATAAGGAAGTTTCTTTTTGGCTATGAAAATGGCTTCTTCTTGATGCCGATGAAGTTTCAGAGTGGTGCCTCGGGGATTCTTTTCTGATTTGATTCGAAAAATCTGATCACATATCGGATGAAGAATTCCCTTACTCACCAACCTCTCGACCGATTCTCCCTCAGCAAACGAAGGATTCAATTGTACAAGCGGCTCGGGCCATAGTACTTGCTGATCGATCTGAGATTGAACGAATTTCTTTATCCGTTCATCTTTTATTGTGAGGAAACCTTGAGTAAACGAAGCGTAGTCCGCGATTAGATTGGACCTGAAATCAAAAATGTTCAAGATGGGCTCCTTATATCAATCAGTTTATTTGTTAAAAGTTATATCAAATTGCTTTGATAAAAATAGTTTGTGAACTTGTGAGCTTTGATTATCAAGGGGGAATTGCCGCGATTCCAATTGTCCGATCAGAATAGTTGACAAAACCATATATTCAATCAGAACGAAATTTTGAAGGGCGATTCGTATGGTTTTTGGGTTGTTCAAGTTTTCTCAGGGATGCTTTTTACCATCGCATGGATACCTTGATTGCTTCGGGCAGACCTGCCCAACGAGCGATAGTCTCCACAAGATCAGAGGGGATTGGGAACAGTGCGTTGGATTTTGCATTGTTTCGCTCAAAATCTGTGTATTCTTTGGTGTTTTCCGTGGTGGTTCGAGTCCCTCTCGGGCCAGTCTTTTCTTTGGTTTCTGCGTTCATTCTTGACTACTCTTTTTTGTTTCATTTCTGAAAAAAAATAAGGCCATCCATTTCGGATGACCTTACTCGGGATCGAATCGATTGATTCAATTCTTTCTAGATTGTTATCAGTTGATGAACAAGGTTTCGCCACCGGCTCGGGTTGCCATGGCTCGGTAGGTAGCCAGATCGATGCTGTCGCGAACAAATCGCACACCACCATCACCCAGCAGGAACTGGGCTCCACTGGGGTGACGGCTTCGGAATGAGTAAAGGTTCGGCCAATCCCCTGGGTTGTTGAAGCCGGGTTGACCCGAACGTAGACCGTTGTTGAGCGGAATCGCACAGGTACCCACTGCATAGTTCGATCGTTGCCAACCGCAGTGAACGTTCAGTTGACCGATGTCTTCACCCACCATGAAGGTGTTGCTGGAACCGTCTTGAATCCCTGCGATCGTCAAAGATTTATTCGAGCTATCCGCACGCCAGAACACTCCATCCCCCACATCCAGACCGTTGTTGTTGCCCGAAGGACCGACGTTCGGCCAGGAACCCCAAGCCCAGTTGGAACCAGTCACCCCTTTGTAGCTCGACAAGGTCGAACCACTCGCAGAACCGTTAGCTCGGTTGGTGCTCAACCAAGGGGAGCTGTTATCGCTTGGGCAACGGTAGGTTTTGATTTCCGTTTGGCTCACCTGCGGGACCGCATTAAAGGCGAATCCCGTGGTGTTGGTTGGGATACCAGTCAGGTTGAACAAGGCATCTTGTTCGATGTACGGGAGAAGATGAACCATCCAGCTCCAAGAGTTGTTGCCGTCACCGTAACCAAAAACGTTCGGATTTTGGTTAGTGGGAATCACACCGATGGCACTTTCAAAGTTGTGAATGCCCACACCAATCTGTTTGAGGTTGTTGGAGCAGCGTGCTTTGTTGGCCGCTTCTCGGACCTTTTGCACTGCAGGTAACAATAACCCGATGAGGATGGCGATGATCGCAATCACCACCAGCAACTCGATGAGCGTAAAGCCCTTTTGCTGAGTTGTCTTCACATTGAACCAGGAGAACATTGGAAAGACTCCAGAGAAAATGAGGTAAGAATACCGCGATTAAATCAGATGTTTTGGACGATTGCAAGAAAAAAGTAGTCAAAAAATCAGATTATTTTCTCATAATTCGATCGGGAGAACAGTCCGTGTTGATCAGCTCAGGACTGCATTTTTTCACAAGTATCAATGAAAAAAGAGTTTACGATCTCACAATGCCTGTCATAGTAATTCTGAGTGCAGAGCTAAGTTTTTGGGAGCACAGGGCCATTTCTCATGTAACTTGAGTCCCGAGCAATCTGGCTTGAAATACCTGAATGTTTTGAATCAGGTTGAATAGTTCCTTTTTTTTATCCAGATAAATTTCTCCCAACCAAGACCGAACGACCTTTTCATAATCAACAGCGACTTCAAAAACAATCGACTGTGGAATGCTAGGCCAACAATGTCCTCCTCGAATCTCAAAAAGGTTATTGGTTTGAACAGTCGGGAACATCAGAATGTTAAAGTAGTAGGTCTGCGGATTTTGTCTCTCAAGAAGCGAGCGGTAGATAATCTGTTTATAGTGATCGGAGGCTGAGCCGATCCATTTCTCCTGATTGGTCAGCTGATAATCTTTTGCATCAAAGATAATTCCGAATCGTTCCAAAGAACAGTATCCGTCCAGTTTGGGCTGAATACCAACGGTAGGAGTTTCCGCAGGATAAGGGAACCATTGCCCACAAGAAGGGACAGGCACAGATTTTCCAAATTGATCGCGGAGCAGATGCTCCCAAATATTCTCAAAGTTGGCAGAGTAAACGAGCAGGGGATTAGTTTCTGTTGCTCGAGAATACTTGGATTGACCAGCTCCTAAATAGGCACGAATGGCCCTTAATAGAAATTGGCCTCGGTCATCGTAGATTTCATGGCTGAGTTGTTCAATCAAATTAAATATCCGCGAAATAGGAGTTCGTGAAAGAGGTTGTGTGCCGATTTTTTCAAATCCTTCATCAGGAAAGCGTAGACCAATCAAATCATAGATTTCTCTCAAGGTTCTGACGTGCAGTTCTGATAGTTGATGAGCTAACGTCAATCGCTTGCCAATATGAACCGAGGAAGCGAGAAAAATCTCGTCATCTTGAAGAGAGGGGTTACTCTGCTTGAGAGTTTTAGCCCAATTGATGGGATAACTATGAGCATCTCGAAAAGATTTTCGAACTTTGCGGAAATAGAATCCTTGGGATTGAAATTCTTGGACGAGCTTTAAAGCGGCCTCGAACGAATCAAGGATGGGGTCATAACCACTCAAGGTTTGTGGGAGGGGTTTGTTGGAAGCGATCAACTGGGTGGATAAATTCGTTTGTCGGTGAATCTTATTAAAGATCCGCACAAGCAAATAGGTTTGATCGATTTTATTCCGAGGTTTTTGAAGCTCTTCACGGTTGAGAATGCCAAATGCTTTTGGAAGTACAACGACGAGAGAATTGGTTTTCAAATCACGACAGAAACCCACGGCTTGGACTGTTGTTCGATGAACAAAGCCATTCTCCACAAGGAGTTGCCAAATTTCTGGTTTAGAAATCTGATCTTGGATGTCCCCCGCAACAAATAAGGAAAGTCTCGGAAAATTCATCGGAGAAATCGCCATGTTGATTGAAGTCATGAGTTCAAACGGGAGGCAAAGTTTGATCCTGTGCGGTCAGGTTGGGTTGATGAAGAAATTGGCTCTCTGCAAGAATTTCTGGCTTGAAGATAAAAGCTAATCCGCCTTTGCTAAAGGTATCTCGTAAGGTGTCAAAACTGGTGAGGGAACCGTCAGCCAGAAAAGGCGATTCCTCAGAAGTTGGCTCATCTTTGAAGACATCATGCCAAAGGTAAAATAGGCATTTAGAGATAAACATTTCCGGATCGATGTAAGCGTTGGGCTTAGAATTGATCGGTTTAATAAACCATTGACCGATTTGTTTATCTTCACGTTGCGAGCGAATAATCCTAGCGTTGATGGCCGAAACCAGTTTTGGCCAATTCCATTGTTGATGATTGTCTTGCAAAACAACGCCCTGATGAATCGATAAATCGATAGCAACATATTTCCAATTCCAACGGCGTTTGAAGGCAGAATCCATCGGGAAAAGCGATTGGTCCGAAGTGTTCATCGTAGCTATCAAAGATAAATTCGCTGGGAGGAATAATCGTTGAATTTGGGGGAGATCACTTTGTTTCGATAGATACTCTTGGAGTTCGGGCTTTAATTCGAGTTCATATTCACTGCGACCATTGATGTCCCGATCGAGTAGCTGAAACAGGTCACCAAAGATGGCAGCACAATCACCACGATTGATCTCTTCAATGATAAGACAAACCTCTTGATGGGGTTCTTTTAGTGCAAGGATAAAACTTTGAATGAATGGTCCAGGTACGAAATGAAAGTAGTTCACTGGTTTGGCAATTTCTTTACCGTCGAATCCTTTGATTCTTACTTGTTGGTCCGCACCTACAACAGGCCGGTAACTTCCAAAAAAATCCGCATAAGTATACTCGGGATGGAAGGTAATCCGGATGTGTTGAGCGTTTTGGAATTGGGATTTGACGGCATAGCTTTTCCCAGTTCCAGGGGGGCCAAAAAAAATGGTGTTGTTGCCACTAGGTGAAACCACGGTCTGTGCTGAGGATGTCGTGGAAAGCAACCGATCAAGGTCATTTCGGATAGGTTCTGCCTCGGGTACAGTAAAATATTTGCTTAATTCACCAAGTCTAACTTGTTGTGTTGTATTCACATTCAAAGAGTTACAAACCGCCCCGACAAAAAAATCGTTCTCGCGATAGATTCCTTTCCCATCACAACCTGACCAACTTAAATCGCAACCAAATTTAATGAGATGTTCCTTCTCAAGCTGACTAAGTTGCTCTCTATTCGCTTGTTTGTCGACTTGGTCCATGACCCGACGATGATTGGGAGTATCAATATAACTAGGGAGCTCGCCTGAGAAGATTTTTTTTAATTCTTTCTGATCTAGGCCTTCTGAAGTCAATATCTTCCAGACCCTTGAATAAAAAGAATGATACTCAAGTAAAGCAAGACAAAGTTTGGCACCAACAATGGCCAAGATTATAGCACGGTGCGACAGATCGATAGTTCCATTTTGAATCTTGATTTCAAAACAAGAATCGTTGTATTGCACACAAATATCGCGAAGAATACTTTGAATCTCTGGTAGTTTGTGAACAGGAATTTTCATTCCAAAAGGGATTGCCTTGGCGGTTTGGGAGATTTCCTTGCGAAGAACAGATAAGTCGGGAAATTTCATTGGATTCAAAAAACGACCGGATCATAAGGGTCTAGAATGTAATCCACCTCTCGATCATCATCTAATGCCTTTAGTACCATTTCGGCAACTGCTTTTACAACGGGTATAGGAACAGAATTCCCAAATTGTTGGTAGGCGTATCTTCGCGAGGGATGAATAATAAAATGGTCCGGAAACCCCTGAAGCCGAGCGCATTCCCTAGGGGTTAACATTCGAGGATTTTTGTTGGCTTGCTCGACCAAAATCTCCGAACCATCTTTCCAATATCTTGCGGAAATCGTGTTCACATAAGGAGCATCCGGTTTGAAAACCGAAAACCCGAACCCATTTCCCCGTTGTTGATGGGACGCTCTTCTTCGTAGGTGACCTTGATACATATTATCTGAAATAGTGTACCATTCATCGGGCTTGGGTTCCAAAATCTGAGCTAAACAGAGCTTGGAATCTCCCCGAATTGGTTTAGGAAACTCGAACTTGATCGGTCTGGCAAAGGCCACGATAAAAATTCGTTCGCGGTTTTGCGGTAGGCCAAAATCGGTAGCTTTTAATACTTTGGCATATACCTTATAGTCCAAATTTCGTAACGAATTTTTAATGATTTGGAAAGTCCTGCCGTGATCGTGTGTTTTCAGACGTTTGACGTTTTCTAGAATAATCGCTTGCGGTCGGGTCGCTTCAATAATTTTGAGAATCTCAAAAAAGAGCGTCCCCCGAGCTTCGTTAAATCCTAATTGCTTTCCTGCCTGTGAAAAAGCTTGGCAAGGGAACCCCCCCGTTAGAATATCATGTTTCGGGATGGCATTGAAAAAGGGAGTGACAGGACTGCTTGAATCCGTAAATTTTTTAATATCACCAAAAGGAACTTCCCCGTAGTTGGCTTGGTAGGTTTCCTTTGCTTTGTCATCCCATTCACTTGAAAACAGACATTTCCCCCCCAACGACTGCAGGGCTTGTCGAAATCCACCAATCCCTGCAAAAAGATCGATAAACGAGAAGCGAGGCGAATAGGGGGGGGGGAACGGAATACCAGAATAATCAAATAAATGATCTAAGATTTTTTCTCTGTTGGCAGCTTGTTTGATTGACCCTGAGACGGTTTTCAAAGCTTTCTGCCAACGAGAAACCGTTTCCCGATCGATCCCGATTGGGGGTAATTCCGGCGAGTGCACCCAATGGGAAATAATTGCAGGAAGTTCCGCCAGTATTTCCAAGGGGTGAGCCTTGGCTTGTTCGGTTTCCAAAATTTGTTTAACGACATTTAACACATTTAATGGATGATGGGGAATGGTTGATTCAAGAAAATAATGGTCCACAATTTCTGGGGAGTTACTCATTCCTTTCACCTAAATAATCAATAGATCAGAATTATATTTTATTCGATTCTATTACCAATCATTCTTCAAGTTCAGAACAAAGTGATATTTTAGAATCAAGAGCATTTCCGAGATTGGGGTAGTGACTTGGCTGCCTTATCGTCTGTGGATAATAGCATCATGCTTGATTGTCATCGCTACACTCCATTATTGGAGCTAGCTTTAAATCTTCTTTATGTAAGGAACAAGGTAGGTTGCTCTTGTAACGATCAATCTCAATTTCGTTTATTCAATCAATCTCAATTTCGTTTATTCAATGAATTGCTTAGAGGTGGTTTCGACACAGCAGTGATGTTGCTAAAAGCCGCCTATTTTTCAGACTTTTTCGGGTTTCGCAACAGCTTCTCGTCAGGTGCTTGTTCTGTACGGGATCGCATCGGCGTGAAGTATGAGGGTCATAAGATATGCAGGTGCTTGTTCTTGCGGGAACAATCTAAATCTTGATGGGTTGAAACTTAATCGACACTTGAAAAAGAAATGATTATTTGTCGAATTCCTTCATTTCCAATTCAAGGGCCCCCGCGATGGCCTTGGTTAAAGGAGCTGTTTGCGGTGTGGGCTGAGTGTATCCCCAAGCACCGCGAACCATTTCCCAGCCTAATAATCCACCCAGAAGCACTATGATAAAAGTCGGGAGCATAAACAGAACTGGGAAAACTCCCCAAGAGGGGGTCGTTTTCTCAACGTAGACGGTTTCGCCTCGACCCTGCGGTTCAAAATCGTCCTCATCATCCACGCTGACATCGGCCAAGGCAGAGCTGGCATCCTCTTCGAGGTCCATATCGCCCAAGTCTAAATCTTCATCCACAATGCGTTTTTTGCCTTTGCCTTTGCCTTTTTTCCCACGCAGGTTTTCGGTGGGTTCTTCGTCCAAATCCAAGTCACTCTCGTCTAGCGCCACCACCTGAGATGAACTTTCGTCTTCTGTGGCGGTATCGCCCTCATCGAGAGCGAGATCGAATTCCGAGCTATCCAAATCGGTGTCGGCATCATCCAGCGAAACGACTTCTGAGGCCGAGTCATCGTCGATCGCAGGGATTTCAAAATCGGTGGCCTCGAAAATATCCCCCCCTGCTTTGGGCTTACTCGAGGGCATATCGGTTGTTTCCAGTTCGAGGGAGAGATCGCTGGGGTCTTCGAGTGTGAGTTCAAATTCACTCTCGGAATCGTATTGTGCCTTTTGCTTGCCGGTAATTTTCTTGCTGGAAGCGCCCGGAGTGTCTAAACTCAGTTCAAAATCAATATCCTCATCGCTATCGTTAGCGGGGGGGGATTTGCCCTTTTTCTCCAGCGAGGGACCACTATCTTTGGGCTTGTTAATATTAATTCCGCTTCGCCCCCCTGCAGTTCCCTTTTCAGACGCGGGCAAATCGAGCGAGATTTCCTCGCTGCTTTCTGGTTCGAGGCTGAGTTCAAATTCGCTACTATCTTCTTCGAGGCTGAGTTCAAATTCGCTGCTATCTTCCTCGGGTGCGGGTGATTTCTTGCTGCCCGAAGCCAAGATACCCGATTTGCCAGGAGAGAGTTTCCCCGATTTCCCCGAAGAGAGTTTCCCCGACCCTCCGGTCGAGGGAAGTTCGATCTCATCGGTGAGCACAATGGCATCATCGCTGTCGCTGCTGGGAGTTCGCGGCTGCGAAATTTGTTCGAGACGAACATCGCTGTCGCTCCCCGATTTCCCTGCCGTGGCGGGCTTGCTGGATGAACTATCCGAATCTTCTGGAAGAAGAATGATTTCGTCGCTGTCGAATTTCAAAGGTTCATCATCGGTGTTCGCTGGCGGCTTCGGTGCCGATTTTTTGAGAATCCCCGATTGACCCCCATTTTTGGGTTGCGGAGTCTCTATCTCATCTGCGAAGCGAATAATATCGGGGTCTGCATTCTCCTCGGGTTCATCTTGCACGATATTTAATTGAAGGTCCGAGGAACCTGCACCCATCTTGCGAGCTAGCTCGTCAATATCCTGTGCTCGAAATCGAAGTGTAGAACCGTCTCGGAAAGATCGGAGCGTTTTCCAATCCTCACGGAGACGCCGCCGAAATTCTTCGACAGTGACATTCAATTTCTGAGCAGCTTCATCAAGAGTATAGGTCGAAGCCATAACGACGCCCCAGTAACGGTTATGCGTTACCTGAATCAGTGAAATTCTGGATGGTTACCCACAATGTGGATGTTAGTTTGATTCTAATCGCCACATTGCTCCTTGCAAGTCCGAGTTAGCCGGTAGTTTAGGAAGACCACGCGAACAAGTCTCTTTTGAAGGATTATAACGATTATACCAAGGATTTTGTTCCCCTTGTCAATCCAAAATCGAGAAATCTCCTAAACTTGGTGACCGATCTTTCCCCTTTTTTGATCCCAATTCACTTCGGTCCAAGCATTCGCAAACACGCTCTCTGGCCCCAAATGGGATGACTCCTTTTTTGATCCCAATCGACTTCGGTCGTTCTCGATTGAGTTCGGGCTGCTCAATCGAGTTTGGCCCTGCTTTATGAAGTTTGGCCCTGTTCGGGATTCTCAAGGGGGCTTCTCATCAATGGCCTTTGTCGAGAAGGAGAACGGGTCGGATTACCCCCTGAATCGAACTCGTATATTTTCTTCTTGCTTTCTTCCCCAACTTTCGAGAAAATAAGTGGCACCTTCCTTCCTCTCTCCACAGGTGATGTGGCATGTTTCGAGTCCTCGGTTCTCGTAAAATTTTCTGCGACGGAATCACCCGTCGCGATGCCCTTTGTGTTGGCGGGCTGAGTTTGCTCGGTTTCGGTACTGCGGGTTATGCTGTTGCGAAAGAATCGGCTCCTGCGTCGGCTCCTACCGCTCATGTTATGAAGGGCCGCGGCAAGGCGAAATCGTGTATTTTGCTCTTTCTGTATGGTTCTCCCAGCCAACTCGAATTCGCCGATATGAAGCCCGATGCACCCGTTGAAGTTCGAGGAGAATTGCGGGGAATTCCTTCAACGCTTCCCGGATGTGATGTTTGTGAACTGTTGCCCAAAACTTCTCGGGTGATGGATAAAGTGACCGTTGTGCGTTCCTTGAACCATCCACATCCGATTCATGGTGTGGCCTATGCCACTACGGGGGTTCCCAATATCGATGTGGCGATGGAACTGAATCCGCACGATCCCCGCCATTGGCCTTTTATTGGCTCGGTGGTGGCCTATCTGGAAGCTCAGAAAAAATCGAAAGGTAAAAACATACCGGATAACATTGCGCTTCCTTGGGCATTTAGTACTCGGCGCAGTGGTGAAGTCCATCGTGCGGGTCCTTATGCTGCGTTCCTTGGCTCGGCGCATCATCCTCACTATCTCGAATTCCAAGGGAAAGCGACCAAACAAATCACCAAAACCTTGAACGATAAAACGATCACCTTCGATGAACCTTATGTGGGTATCTCGCCTGAGGGAAGATTTGCCTTTGGCAGCGGTAACAACGGGGCCGATGATCTCACACTCGATCGATTGAACGAACGCAAGAACTTGCTCTCTCAACTCGAAGACCTTCGGCGAACCTACGATTCGGGTTCGTTTGCTGGCGTGTCCCGTCAGCGGGAACTGGCCTATTCGTTGCTCAGTTCCCCTGCCGTCAGGGAGGCGCTCGACCTCTCGAAAGTCAGCTACAAAATTCGAGAAAGTTACGGCATGACGGTCTTTGGACAGGGGTGTCTTGTGGCTCGGCGATTGGTGGAGGCGGGTTCCAAATTCGTCACGGTCTTTTGGGATGAATTCGGGTTAGCGGGTTCCGGTTGGGATACCCACTGGGAACATTATCCTCGGATGAAGAATGAACTCATGCCCGGCTTCGATATGGGCTTTTCGGGCTTGATTAGCGATCTCGATCAACGGGGTTTGCTCGATGAAACCTTGGTCGTGGTTCTCAGTGAGCATGGCCGAACGCCGAAACTGAACAATGCGAAAGGTGCGGGTCGCGATCATTGGTCTCAGGCCTACACGGCTCTCTTTGCGGGGGGGGGCGTGCCTCGCGGAAAGATCATTGGTAAGACCGACAAAATTGGTGGTACGGTTCTCGACCGCCCCATTTCTCCCAAGGATGTTTTAGCCACCATTTATCATCTGCTCGGTTACGATCTAGAAACCCAAATTTACGATAAAGCTCAACGACCCTATCCTTTGGTTCCCAATGCCTCGATCATCGAGGAATTAATTGCTTAGGGCCAAGGCAAGGTTCATGTGGCAGAAGGTTGTGGAGAAGAGCCGCGACCGCTAGGGAGCGGCTAGATGTAATGGGGGGATTGTTCGAGAAGAGCTGCGACCACTAGGGAGCGGCTAGATGTAATGGGGGGATTGTTCGAGAAGAGCTGTGACCGCTAGGGAGCGGTTGTAATGGGAGAAGAGCCACTCCCTAGCGGTCGCGGCTCATGAGCGAGTCGTGGCTCACCTCTGCACCTCATCTCTCATCCCTCTTACCCTATCGTGTTTTGCCGGTTAATTGCATTGCCATTTCTTTCACCCGTTTCAGGTCGGCTTTGCCAGTTCCGAGAATGGGAATCTCAGAAACGGGATAAAAATCTTTCTCGGCAGGAATCCATAAGTTGGACAAACCCTTTTGGGCGAGAAGTGTGGTGATCTCCTCAGGTGATTTCGTGCAAGAAGGGAGTGTCAGCACAATGAGGCGTTCGCCCCTTTTTTCGTCGGCCACGCTGGTGACGATCAAAAGCCGATCCGAACTCCCCAACACTTGGTGCATATCCTCTTCGATCTTTTCCAAAGGAACCATTTCCCCACCAATTTTGGCAAAACGAGACAGACGCCCTGTAATCGTCACAAAGCCATCTTCATCGATCTTGGCCACATCCCCTGTGGTGTACCAACCATCCGTTACGACTTTGGCAGTGAGATCGGGTCGATTGAGATAGCCACTCATGACGTTGGGGCCTTTGACTTGCAGCATTCCCTCGGCGCCAGGGGGAAGAACCTCGTTGGTTTCATTATCCACAACGCGGCAGGCTACGCCTGGAATGGGATGACCGACCGTACCCGGCTTATTGCGGATTTGGGTAATGCCTGCTACGGTGACATCATTGACATTGGCAGCGACCACCGGAGAAAGTTCCGTGCAACCAAAACCCTCAAAAGGAAGGATGCCAAATTTCCTGCGGAAATTCTCTGCGACCGAGACGGGAAGTTTTTCCGCCCCACAAACGATAATCCGCAGAGATTGAAAATCATCGGGCTGACAAGCGATGGTGTAAAACCTCATAAAGGTTGCTGTTCCCAATAGGATGGTTCCCTTATAGGTCTTGGTCAGTTTGCCAATCTCCTTCGCAGCGCGAGGATCGGGATAATAAATCAACGAAGCCTCAACAACTAACGGCGCCCACAAAAGCAAGGTGTAACCAAAACTATGGAAGAAAGGCAAAACCCCTACGAGCCGATCCTGCGGGTAAATGGTCAAATGCTGGACGGTCGCATAAACGTTACTGGCAACATTCCGATGCGAAAGCATGACCCCTTTGGGTTCCCCTGTGCTACCCGACGAGAAGATAATCGTCAGAATATCATCGGGTTTATGGCCGCCCAAATCGGTTTTGAGGACGAGCCTTTCCAACAACCAACCCGGCAGAAGAATCACACTGAGCATAGTGCGAATGCGTTGGAACTGAGAAATTTCTTGGAGGGCATCGTCGAGATAAATCAGTTCGACCCCTTCGAGTTCAGGGATCGGAACCTTTTTCAGAAATAACCGAGAGGTAATCACCACCTTGATGGCCGATTGGTTGGCCGCTTGGCGAATCGTCTCGGGGCCGGCCGTGTAGTTGAGATTCACCGAAGTACGCCCCAAGAAAGTGACGGCAATGTTTGCTAAGGCGCCCCCCGTTCCGGTGGGTAACCAAATGCCCACATTCTTTTCGCGAAGTTTAGGGGCTAACCAACGACTCAGACAAATCGAGCCGACTAAAAGCCGACCATAGGTCAATTCTCGGGGGGTACCGGTTGCGGCATCGATGTGGACAATCCGCCGCAGGTTCCGCCACCGGCAACCTACACGAATAAATTGTTTGTGCAACGGGCGCGCAAAGGCCGATTCTTGGATGGCGATTTCCGCATCTAAAGCCTGAATGGCTAAACGAGCTTCGGCACTGGTCACTCCCTCACGCAGGGGACGACCAAATCCCACATGAACCCGATAAGGTATCGCCTTGGGCCATTTCCACACCACTTTCCCTTCGTGGTAGCTAAAGATGCTTCCCCAAACTTGGTGGAGACAAACCGGAATCACAGGAACCTTTTGCTTGGTTTGCGACAAGATTTTTTCAAAGCCACGCCGGAAAGGAAGCATCACTCCCCCCCCCCGACTGAGTGCCCCTTCAGGGAATAGGCAAATCACTTCACCTTGATCAAGGGCCTCGCTAATGCTCCGTAAACTGCGGATGAGTTGCCTTGGTCCACCTTCCCCATCAATCAAAATCGTATTGGTCACACGGAGGAACCAGCGGAAAACGCGATTTTTGGTCCAACCGGCCCACGCGACGAATCGGACCTTACGAGGCGAGGCCCGCCAAATCAACAGCCAATCGATGTAGGTGACATGATTGCTGAGCAATAATACAGGGCCTTCTTTGGGTATATTCTCCAACCCCGATCGTTTCACCCGATACACCAATTTACTCAGCAGATAAAGCAACGGTGCTAAAAAGGTGCTAGGAAAAGGGATACACAATAGGGCATAGATCACCCCAAGAGCAACAACGGCCAAGAGGTCGAACCACTCGAAGCCAAGATCGCCACTGAGAAAGGCAAACAGAGGCATGTTTTTCTCGCAACAGGTAGGGGGTAACAATTAAGGAT
Organism: Gemmataceae bacterium; assembly: GCA_026419115.1. Lineage (GTDB taxonomy): Bacteria > Planctomycetota > Planctomycetia > Gemmatales > Gemmataceae > SKW135. The sequence continues at coordinate 15,473 of JAOAAA010000025.1, read as the reverse complement.
TAAGTTAGGCTTTTGCTTCAGGTCTGGCCAAACATTCCTTGTGAAAACTGGTTTTCCTAACCAACCAAGCTATACGAACGTGAATCGGCTTGAAAAGAGGGGTTCCCCTTATGAAATTGCCCCTGTGGGCATAAAAATTCTCATTCTGGGATGGGGTCGATTGACGTCTTTGCTCATCCTGTTATGTCATTTCTATAGTTGGGATTGGTGCAAGCACTTTCATTCGCTGAGGGATAGTTCGAGTTGCTACAATCACTAGATTCTCTAAAGACTTTGTTTCCTGCGTGGGATTTCCGATGTGGTGGCATTTCACGAACAAGCAACTCGATTTGACCCCACCGATCAAAGTGATGGGCATCGTGAACGTTACACCCGATAGTTTTTCGGATGGGGGAAAGTATTCCTCGACCGAGCTAGCGATTGAACACGGGTTAAAACTGGTGGAACACGGGGCCGACCTGCTCGATATTGGTGGGGAATCGTCCCGTCCGGGAGCGCTTCCGGTTCCATTAGAGGAAGAATTGCGGCGCGTGGTCCCTGTGGTAGAAGGATTAGCAAAACGGACGACGGTACCTATATCGGTCGATACCACCAAGGCAGAAGTCGCCCGTCGGACCTTAGCGGTGGGCGCGCAGATTATTAACGATATTACGGCCTTGCGTGGCGATTCCCAAATGGCCTCGGTCGTGCGGGAAACCAAGGCAGGTATCATCCTCATGCACATGCAGGGCACGCCGCAAACCATGCAAAAGGCGCCACATTATCAAAATGTGGTGGCCGAGGTCAAAGGTTTTCTTGCAGAATCGGCACAATATGCAACGGAGCAGGGAATTGCCCCAGAGCGAATCGTTCTGGACCCTGGCATCGGGTTCGGCAAAACCTTTGAGCATAATTTGGAATTGATCCGCAACCTGCCGGAGTTTGGCTCGTTGGGATACCCGATTTTGTTAGGGGTTTCCCGTAAAGGGATGATCGGTCAAATGACGGGGAAACCGACCGGAGAACGGTTGATCGGCTCGTTAACCGTTGCCATGGTCGCAGTTTATGAAGGGGGGTGCCAAATTCTTCGGGTACACGATGTGTCCGAGACAATTGAGGTTGTCAAGGTTCTTTCGTTTCTTCAAAAGAAAAAGTCCCCCTAAATTCTATTCAGGTCATACAATTTAACCTTTCCTACTTCTTTTTATGATCCGAATTTTCGGAAAGAGTGGAGTTCTCGATAGGGGTGTATATAATTTCCCCCGAAGCGTGGGCCTTTTGTGGACCCATCAAGTGATTGGTCGGGCCTGCAATAAACCTCTAATTTTTTTACTGACACCCGAGAGAACCGGGTGCTAAGGAAAGTTCTTTCTCATGGTTAACCGTAACCTTCTCCACCAAATCGACATTGGTAACGATGTCGAAGAGCAAATCGAGGCCGATTGGAACGAAAATCTGGAAAAATGGATTGGCAGCTCGAATGCCGTCGTCGATACCAACAAGATTGTGGAAGGGAAAGTCCGCGAAATACGCGGCGAAGATGTCATCATCGACATTGGCTACAAATCGGAAGGGATTGTTAAGATCGACGAATGGAAAACAGAAGGGGAATTTCTGTCTCCTCCCCCGAAAGTGGGCGATGTGGTGCAAGTTTTGCTCGAAAGCGTCGAAGATGAAAATGGAATGGTCAGCATTAGCTACCAACGCGCCAAAAAACAAAAGGAATGGGAATCGGTCCTTGCCAAGCACAAAGAGGGGGATATCGTCACCGGTTTGGTGCTGAAGAAGATCAAAGGTGGTTTGCTGGTCAATATCGGGGTGAACGTATTCCTCCCCGCGAGCCAAGTCGATATTCGTCGGCCCAGCGATATTGGTGAATACCAAGGGAAAGAAATTCGCTGCATGATCCTGAAAATCGACGAATTACGGAAAAATATCGTCGTCAGTCGGCGGAAATTGCTCGAATGGGAACGCGATAACGTCAAGAAGAAATTGCTGGCGGAAATCGAACCCAAACAAATTCGCAAGGGGATCGTCAAGAACATTGCCGATTTCGGTGCCTTCGTCGATTTAGGCGGGATCGATGGCTTGCTGCACATTACCGACATGGCTTGGTATCGCGTGCAAGACCCTCGCGAAGTCGTCAAACTCGATCAGGAAATTGAAGTCTACATTCGGGATGTGGATCGGGAAAAAGAGAAAATTGCTTTATCGTTGAAACACAAGACCGAAAGTCCTTGGAAGAACATCGAAGCCAAATACCCCGTGGGAAGTCGCCACACTGGCGAAGTGGTCAACATCATGACCTATGGGGCCTTTGTGAAATTAGAACCAGGAATCGAGGGGTTAGTTCACATTTCCGAAATGTCTTGGACCCGTCGAGTCAACGATCCAAAAGAAGTGGTCAAACCGGGGGATATCGTTGAAGTTCAAGTGCTGAACATCAACCAAGAAAAACAAGAGATTTCCCTTGGGTTAAAACAATGCCAAATCAATCCATGGGATAAAGTGGCCGAGAAATACACCCCCGGAACCATCGTTACCGGCGTGGTGCGTAACCTCACCAATTACGGCGCCTTTATCGAAATTGAAGATGGAATCGACGGTCTGCTCCATGTGTCCGACATGAGTTGGACCCGTAAGGTGACCCATCCGAATGAGATGGTCCAGAAAGGCCAAAAGCTCACCTGCCAAGTCATTAGCGTGGATCAAGAGAAGAAGCGCGTCGCCTTGGGGCTGAAACAAATGGCCAGCGATCCTTGGGATTCCGATATTCCCAGCCAGTATAAACCGGGGCAGGTGGTGAAAGGGAAGGTGACCAAGCTCACGAACTTCGGCGTTTTCGTCGAACTGCAACCGGGGCTGGAAGGTTTGCTCCACGTTTCGGAGTTATCCGAGGAAAAGGTGGAAAAACCGGAAGATGTTGTGAAATTAGGTGACGAGTTTGAAGTAAAAGTCTTGCGTGTGGACGCAAAAGAGAGGAAGATCGGGCTATCACGCAGAAACGTTCATGACGGGATTGTTCCTGAAGATGCCCAGATCATGGATTATCCCAGCGAAGAGGAAATTTTGGCTTCGATGGAAAATCGGGGCGAACTGCGTGGGGGAACGGGACAAAGCGGCCCGCTGATTAATCTTCCAACCGAAGAAGGGAATTGATCCTTCCAAGGTGATGGTTATGCGTTGCGCCCTGTGACCGTATGAATCGTTGGGTTTTCCGACTTCAACTTTCCTAGAAATGAAAGTCAGTTGAAGAAGGAAAACCCGAATTTCTTATCGGTTATATCGGGTGTAAGTATTGTGCCCATTGGAGTTGGTAAAAATTCGAAGCGGAGGCAAAACCCCTACCTTCTTTTCGAGTTAACTTCATAGGTTGGTCGATACAGAGGTTCACGTCACCTGTTTTGGTTTCCCCAACCATCGGGTGTCCTCTGGGAAAGGATTCTCACGTGGGTATTGCCCAGAACATAAACCCATAACTGTGGTATCGTTTGCCCTGCCCTGTAGCGATTGGAATGCTGACTATGACTCGACCTCGACGGATGAAAGAAGACGTGGTTAAAACACCTCTGGAGAGCTATCTCCACGAAATCAATGAGACCCCGCTTCTCAATGCAGAAGAGGAAAAAGCCTTGGCTCGAAGGATTTCCCAAGGTGATACCGAAGCCCGTGATCAAATGGTCCGCGCGAACCTTCGACTCGTTGTCAACATAGCTCGCGGATACACAGGTAAGGGGTTAGCCCTTCAAGACCTTATCGAAGAAGGGAACCTTGGCCTGTTACGAGCGGTTGAAGGCTTCGACCCGAACATGAACACCCGCTTCAGTACCTATGCCAGTTACTGGATCAAACAATCGATTAAGCGGGCCTTGGTCAACACTGCCAAAACCATTCGTATCCCTGCCTATATGGTTGAACTTTTGGCGAAATGGCGCCGGGCCAGCAATCAACTGCAAGATGAATTAGGCCGCGCCCCTTCCAACGAAGAGATCGCACGGCTTTTGGGGTTGCCTAAGAAGAAGCTCAACATCATCAAAAAAGCGATTCGGGTTTATAATTCGGCCCCTCAAGTTGAACAATCCGAAGCCGGTTGGTCCATCGACGAAATGCTTCAAGATGGTCGATCCAAAACTCCGGATAATGAGATGGTCGATAACGATGATCTCAAACAGGTGATGATCCTGCTAGATAAGATGGACCCCCGTGAAGCAACCGTTTTAAGAATGCGCTTTGGGTTGAACGATGAAGAGCCGAAAACCCTCAAGGAAATCGGCGAATCGTTAGGTCTCACTCGGGAACGGGTCCGGCAAATTGAAAGCGAAGCACTGGCGAAACTTTCCGATCACTTGAACGCAGATTAACCTGAATCACTTTGGTTTATTTTCACACCGATTACCGAACTGGTTTTGGGACCCTTCTAGACGGAAGCAAATCGAATTTGTCTCGTTAAAGTGATTGGCGTGATGATCTTCTGATTTATTCGCGGGTAGAACCGGGCCAAGCAATGGTCATGCTCTCTTCGGTTTCGTCCGAGTTATCCTCGGTGGCGAATTGCATCAGGTAAGCATCTTCACAGGTATCTTCGTAATACCCGCGAAGGATTTGCAAAGCCCGAAAATCCATGGAACGGAAGAATAACTGAGCGGGCAAATTCGTCTCTCGAATGGCCAAAGTGATCGTCGTTCGGCGATGACTGGAAAGTTTTCCAATCAATTTATGAACCATCTGGGTGCCGATCCCGTTGCGTCGGGCTTTAGGGGTAACCGCGAAGTTCAAGACATGCAGCCGCGTGCGATGGAGTTCATACACCATGAACCCCAAGACACGATCTTCCGCCTCGGCGACCATGCCGATGCAGTTGCGCTGACGGAGGCAACGAAGGAAATCCTCTTCGCTCCACGGTTGGCCGTAACTATCTTTTTCGATTTGTAGGACTTCGGACATATCGCGGCGGATCATCCAGCGGATATGTACTTTCAGTCGGTCTTTGGCAATGACTTCCCTGCTCATTGATTCCGATACCTCCCCCTTATTCGGAACAAGCAATCCTTGGCTAACAAGAGTCCTCCCCCTGTTTTGTTCCGAGTTGGTTCCGCCTTCGATGCATGAAGGCAAATCTTAACAATACCTACCGATACCCTCAAGAGGTTTTTTTCGTAGGTTGGGCAAAATAGTTTGACTTTTCGAGTTTTGTTGTTTGCTCTGGGCAATCTTTTTTAGTTACTGTAGAAAACCGTGCTTTCTTCCTTGGTCACAGGTTGTTTTAATTGGTCACACGAGAGACTTACGCGGCATCGTAAGTCGCCGGCAACGGTTCCTTTGGCTTTGACCTTGATCACGATATCCGCGTTCACTGCCAATTTCCCTGCGGGTTCAAAGAACAGGCTTTGCCCCGAGATTTTGTGCGGGATCGGCGATTTCACATCGGTTACGGTCAAGCCTTCCGAGAGCAACGCTGCCAATCGAACTTGGGTCAGTGCACAGGTCCCTTGGTTGCGGACCCGAATTTCGTAGGTCACTTCTTTCCCGACTTCGGCGGGGTTATCGACATTGACGACCTCGAAGCTCACTGCGGGGACTCCATCGACCACCAATACCGATTCGGCTTTGGCTTGCAGTTTGTCATTCTGGGCAATGGCACGCACAGCGAGATTCCCTGCCACGCCGGGGCGAACCTTCACCGTCACATTCTTTTTACCGTTTGAATCAATTGCTCCGATATTCCAAGTGACGGTACGGGTTCCCGGTTCGTAGTTCCCCGAATCGCTTGCGGAGACAAACTCGATTCCTTCGGGGAAGGCCACGGCGGCTTGAACCCCTAAGGCTCGGGCGTTACCCGGATTACTTAACTCCAAGGTCACGACCGGTTCACCACGAACCATAGCTCGGCCGGGGTTGCTGACTCGGAGTTCCAATTTCGGCTCTTGAACCATCACGTTGGCTTTATGGGTCACCGCACCGGCTTGGTCGGCCATGACGGTCACTTGGCAAATCTGTTGCCCCGGTTGTGTTGCGGTCAGCCGCAATTCCACAGAACGGGTCTCACCAGGCGCCAAAGGTGGAAACTCCGCTTCCACGGGTGAACCATCCCGTTGCGAAGGGTGGTTCAAGCCGGGCGTTAACGACACATGGACTTTCAGTTTGTTCGCCACACCGGTCCCATCGTTTCGGATCACCAATTTCGCGGTGAGCACCGAGCCGATCAGGATACTATCTGGAGAATCTAAAACCACTGCCAAGCGGGGCCTTGTTAATTTCACATGGTTCGTGGTGCTTCCGCTGATCACGACGCGAGGATAGCTTTTGAAATCCCCCTCACCGGCAGGACGCACAGTCACTTTGACCCGTTTATCAGCACCGGGTTCCAAAGTTCCGATATTCCAACGCAAGGTTGTCAGATTCACATCGGGAGTGGGTTCGGCCCCCACGAAGCGTGTTCCCTGCGGCAGATCATCTTCGAGACGCACGGCCCCCACTGCTACGGTACCCGTATTTCTCACGACCAATTCATAAGAAACATCTTTCCCCGAAGGCACTGACTCCGGAGCAATCACATCCAGTGTTACGGAAGGATTAATCCGAGTCGGCGTGGGTCCGAGGTCCTTGATCTTACTTTCTTCGACCGGTTTGATCGCAGGAAACTCAATTGGTTTTGCCATCGGGATCGGTGTGGGTTTTTCTGATGCGGGTGGCATCGTGGGTGGGACCGGTTTCATCGGTACCTCAGTTCCGCTCGGTCCAGTTGGTACGCTGGGGCCATTAGACCCGATGGGGCCACTGGGAACCGGCTTCGGAACCGGTAACGAAGGTGGCGTTAAACTTGGCGAGGTTGGTTCCGGACTCTTCGGTTGCATGGGCAACGGACTGCTCGGCACCATAGGAAGAACCGGAGCCGGATTGCCGACTTCGGGCGCCATGGGAATAGGCGGCAGTTGTAATTCCTTGGCGGGAACCATAGGGATTTCTGGCAATTTCGGAGCAGGCTCAGAAGGAACCGGAGGGAGCTTTAATTCGTCGCGTCCTTCGATGGGGCCGTCTTTCGGTCCTGTAAATGTGCTCGGCAAAAGTAAAGGTCCTTCTGCGGTGGGAGAGCTTTGTGCCCCCAATTGTGCCATCGTTAAACCAAAAATTCCTATCGCACCCAAAACCACGAGTACGAGGTGAGTCCGTCTCATGATCCCCCTCCCTATATATCACAATGTTGCCCAACGGGAACACTGTTATCAATTGCACTGGAATGAAGGTTGGAAGGGTGGTGTGCTGGATTCCCCCCGGAATTTCTTCTGGCAAACCAGAAGACCCAGCACACCAACCCTTACCAAACCATGTTACCCTTGTTCAATCATTCGGATGTCTGATTGACTGGGTATTTCTTCTCGTTCTTGACCATTTTGGCCGTCACCGAATCATGAATATCCAACCCCGAATGGATGCTGAACAACATGGTCAGGTACACGACATCGGCCAATTCATCGGCAATGGCTTCTCGTTTCGAGGGATCCCCACAGGCCAAACGCGATTGCTCAGCGTCAAGCCAAAGGAAATGCTCCATGAGTTCCGCCACTTCCGTTGCTAGGGCCATCACCAGATTTTTCGGGCTGTGATACGGTTCCCACTGACGGGCCGCAGCAAAGCTCTGGGCAATCTGTTTGAGGGTAGCGACGGTAGTGGTCGCGTCCGCCATACTTTTCTCGATTCTGTTTGTTTCTTTCGCAGGTATCGAAAATTCCCCCTTTCGATACGCGATTCAGAAACGGGTTATAACCGCCAACCCAACTCTGTCAATCGAGAAAACGGTTGAATTTTCGGAGAAAAATAACGAATTTGTCCCGCAAGATTTACGGACTTTTGCCAAATTCCCACCGCAGGCATGATTCTGAGGGAACCGTCCTGACTCAGCATAGTGGAGTTAGCGAATTGTAGGGTTCACGCTCCCCCCCCAACGCATCTATCTACAGACGCCCTACCTCCTTGGATGAGACTGAATTATGATTTGCGACTGAACTACGATCTTGAACCTTCGTTCTTCAACAGAGTAAAGGAAACGAGAGAGAACACAAATCAGTTGGGACTATCTAAGGAGCAATCGGGAATAGGAAATCACTTGGGAATATCGAAAGGACGATCGAAAGGAGCAATCGGGAATAGGAAATCACTTGGGAATGTCGAAGGGAGCAACCGGAAGCGGCGGCACATCCAGCGGATCGGGAGAAGAAACCGGCTTCGGATTGGATACCGGTTTGACTTCGGGGAGAGCCGGAAGCTCCGAGATTCCCGAGGCTGGTTTGACTTCGGGGAGAGCTGGAAGCTCCGAGATTCCCGAGGCTGGTTTGACTTCCTTGGTGGGGTTCAGGTGAACCGCAGGGAGAATTTCGGGATTTTTAGGCCCTTTGGACATGTTCATGTTCATATCCATATTCATAGGGTCTTTGGGAGGCTCGGGGTTTTTGTTTTCGGGTGGTTCTTTTAGGTCTTTAGGAACCGGAATTCGGGACAAAGGCGAACCGGCCGTCCCGATTGGCCCCGAGACGACATCGACCTTGACCCCGGCCGTGGGAGGTTCGCCCATTTCTTCGGCGTAGAGATAAAGAAAGACACAGCCACCTACCAAGGCAAGGAAGGAGATGGCCAGCAAACCGGTATAGGCATCGTTGCGTGGTCGAGAGACCGAGTCATCATTCTTAGCCATATGGATCTCGTAAAAAGAATTCGTTTGGAAAGTTGTCGCTGTAGTTATTTTCCACCAAAACTCGTGGCGACGCTATCCCCTTTCATGATTTTCTTGCTAGCGGTGGCGGGCTTGAAGGAGCCAACGGCTCCCTTGGGATCGACCCGAGTGAGCAGCAATTGCCCCAGATACTCCGGCGCAATTTTGGCATCGCCACTATCACCGCGATAGACCATCAGCGAGTGCCCTGCTTGCAAGCCCGAATCGGAACCGATGTTGATCACCACGAGGTCACTGGTTTTGCTAATTTCGGTGATCTTTCCAATCACCCCTGGAGGAGCGGGACGCGGGGTCGCATCGAGAACAGAACGCTCCCCGCCACTTGCACCGGTGGACAATCCGGCAGCGCGGGATTCTAAATCACGAATAGTGACTAGAGCATTTTCGAGGTCTTTGAGTAGCTTTTGGTTGATCTGCCGCACGGAGCGTTCTTGAATTTCGGCTTCGGTGGCCCGTCGGCGTTCTTCGTTGATGGTATTTTGCAGCATGACCAGACGGGTTTGAAGGTCTTCTTTATCTTTCACCAATTGGTTCCGCTCTTCTTGGCGTTGAGCTAATTCACTTTCAAAGCGTTTCGAGTTCGCGTCGGAACCAGTGGCGAGGTTGGTTTGCGCATCGATCTTCGATTGGAGTTCGTTGGCGCGACGGGTTTCCGCTTCGGTGCGGGTTTGCTCGTTCTTCAAGGCCGATTCGAGTTGGGCCACGGCGGCACCGGCGGCTTTCAGGTTCGCTTCGTGAGCGGCCCGCTCTTTCTTAAAGGCTTCTTCTGCCTTCTTGGCTTCGTTGATGGCATTATCGGCATATGCTTTCCAGTTATATCGAGTCGTGAAGGTCCAGACGGTCAGGCCTGCCATCGCCACGCTGAAGATGAATACGAAGAAAACCAGAATTTTACCTATCACTGTCATGGGTTGCTCCCCTTCCCTCGACGATACGTCTTTCTCTAGCTGGAATGGTTCTCCGCATCCCCTTGCGGATTCCTGTGTCTATAAGTCTTGCTTGGCAAACGGTCAAGAGAAAGTCCTTTCGGAATCGGAAACGGGGAAATTCTCCAATTCGGGTTACCTTCTCTGCTCCTATACATATTCTTTCAGTGTCCCGTTTCCTTTGGATACGTTTCGTTTGGACACTTAGATTGTTCTCAACGGATCAAACTTTTAACGGATCAAACTTCTCAAGGGATCAAACTTTGTACGGGCATCCTCTGGTACCATGAGAGGGGCCTTATCCTGTTATGCATTTGATCCCTCTTCTCGATTTCGCTCAATTTATCTCAACTTATCTCGCTTCTGAATCTCGCTCGACTTCTCGGTTTATCTCAACTTATCAAGTTCTTGTAGGCGAAACATCAGGGCGTTGTAGCGTTTGCGGATCAATCCCGAGTCGGCTTCGCTATTGTTAACAAAGGTATCGAGGTAGCTCGCTTCTGCCACCGCCTGTTCGGTAATCAACTCTTGTTCTCGTAAGCGGGTTCTCAACCCTTTGGTAAACGGGTCGACGGTCCCGACGATCTCTTGGTTAACTTTAGCACGTTCATCGTTGACCATTTTGATCGATTCTTGCAGGGTGGCAATTTGTTTGATGGTGGAATCGATGAGTTCCCGATATTCGCTCAAACTTTTAGCATCTTCGCCGGTTCGGAATTGAATGGGTTTGCGGCCCGTTTTGCGAGTGATATTGAGAAACTCGGTCGCATTATCGACTTCGAGTTCTTGCACGACGGCCCCTTTAATTCTGGGGGTTCCTTTTTGCAAAGTCCCCTCTTCAACCAACGAAAGTTGGGAATCGTAAAATTCCCGTCGGGGGTATCGTTCTTGTTCTAACTGAAGAATGGTCAAATGATTACCAGTGACCGTTGTGAAGGCGGCCTTGGCAAAGGGTTCCTCGGCTCGGAGCTTTTCGGTGGCTGCGTCGATTCGCCCTTTGGGACCGTTCTCCACGGTTTTCCAATTAGGCCGATTGATATACAGAGTTAGAGTAAAGGTGAAAGCCACAAGTGCAACTAACCCATGCAGGAGGATCATACTTTTCGCAAGAAAACCCATGAGATATTTCACCTCTAAAAAACGTTATTCGCCTAGTTCTCGCTTACGCAATTCCCGCTCCAACTCGGATAAACGCATGCGTTGATTGCGTAGCTCCATTTGCAGACGGAACAGTTCGTTCGCTTTTTCGTTGGCTTTCGCGAGAGCTTCTTTCGCGGCCATTTCGGTCTTTGCCAGTCGTGTTTTGAGTTCGTCTCGTTCCGTTTTGCGTTTTTCCAAAATATCGTTTGTTTCTTGAAGAATGGACTCGGAACGTTTCAATTGGGCTTGAAGATCAAAGTATCGTGCTGCCAAGGCTTGGGCTTGGCCGATGAGGGTTTCGTATTCTTCGCGGAAGGCAGCCTCTTCTTGTGCAATGATGTTTCGTAAGCGATCGGCACCAGCTTTGAATTCGTCGGCTTGTCGATCGGCGGCCCTAGTGTATTCTGCAAGCCCGACGATTGCTGCCACGCGAGAATGCCATTCTTTCCGATCGGCAACGATGGCGGCATCTGTTTCGGGATCCACAAGGTGTCGATCCGCATCGATAAAATAGAGCAGATGGGCAATGGTTCTGGCTTTTTCTGCCTTGGAGCTGGTCCCTTTCGATTCAGAGAAGGGGAGTTTGGCCACCTCAAATTTATCGTTCAATAAGGCCAAGGCCAACTTTTCGATTTGGCTGGGCGTGGTCGTTGGTGTGTTGTAAATATCGATCAAGGCGTTCAAGGCATCGGCCTCGGTTTTCGTAAAGGCCCGACCGGTCGCATAGGTCGCGAGTTTCGTCTTCACCGCTTCGATTTCGGCGGCGGTCGAGACGTTGCTGTTCTCAACTTCCAAGACGGGGCCTACATCGGCGGGGCGTTTTTCGGCGGGGTAGGCCTTGGCTTCCCCTTCGGCAAAGGTTTTCAGGGCCGTTTTCGCTGCGGGGATTTTTAATTGAGCTTCTTTTTGGTTCACATCGCCGATGTTCGCAACGGCATAATAGGCTTTCAGGGCGGCTTGCTGGCTTGGGGTATATCCCAACCCGTAGAGGTCGGCCTTAGCGAAACGTGCCCGACGCGGATTGAGTAGGTCGAACAGAGCAACAACGGAATCTCGTTCCAAGCCGGTGCGGGCCAAGTTGAGAAGATATTGACGCAGCCGGTTGAGTTTTTCGTCACCGGCCTCATTTATCTTCTTGAGCACCACTTCTTGCAAGCGAATCACTTCTTGCGTTTGATTCGCAATGCCGGCTCCACCTCCGGTTCCATATTCTTTCCCACCGCTGGGAATTGCCCGATTGAGTACGCGGACCGGCAATTCTTCCAAGGCAACCCCCTTGGCTTGATCGACGGGAAAAGCGACCATTTCTTCTGGATCGGTCGGCACCTGAGTTACGGGGGACTCCAAGGGGAGACCTGTCACCTGCAATTCGACCCGAATTGCGGCGTAGGCGTACTCTTGGTTAATCTTCTGAACTTTCAAGGCAAAGTAGGCCAAGGCCCCTGCCGCGAGAAGATTAAAAAAAATTAGAATTTTACCCAAGATGCCCATAGGGTGGCACTCTGGTACAGGTTAAGGGAGCAAAACTATTACTATCTTTGATTGTGACCATTATAGGCATTTCTGACAAGGAAAATAAAATAGGAAAGTTATGCCGATTGCTGAAATCTGACCAAAGTTCTAAATTCAACGATTTTGGCGATTAGGTCGAATGTGTGCTAGGTTAGTATTGAATCGTCCCGAAATACGCTTGAGTAAGCCTTCCCAATCGACCTTTTGGCGGAGCTTTTTGGATGAACTCGGTAGACACGAAGATGGGAATTCCTTCCAAAGTCGGCGATTATGAAATCCTCTCCAAAATAGCAGAGGGGGGAATGGGCACGGTCTACAAAGGACGGAGTCTCCGCACGGGAGAATTCGTGGCCGTGAAGATTCTCCTGCCTTCGACTGCCAAAAATCCCGTCTTATTGAAAAGGTTCGAGCAAGAATGCCGAGCCGCTGCCACTTTAGAACATGAACATGTGGTTCGGGTGTTGGATTATTGTGGGGTGGGTGCCAGTCCGTATTTGGTTATGGAGTATGTAGATGGGGAGTCGCTGGGGCGGCGCATCGAACGCGAGGGCCCCCTTGATGAGAATGAGGCCATCCGTTTGATTGCCCAAGTCTGCGAGGGACTTCACAAAGCTCATAAACAACGTTTGATCCATCGTGATGTCAAGCCCGATAACATTTTGGTGACTCGGGATGGGGTGGCCAAATTAACCGACCTCGGCTTGGTGAAAAATGCTGACGACGAATTAAACCTAACTAAAACCGGTCGGGGTTTAGGTACACCCAATTTCATGGCACCGGAACAATTCCGCAACGCCAAAAATGCCGATGTTCGCTGTGATATTTATAGTCTCGGTGCCACGCTTTATATGGCCGTCACGGGAGAGGTTCCCTTTGGAAAAGTGGGGCCTTTGGATTGTTGGATGCGCAAAATCCGAAACGAGCTGCCGGCCCCGCGCGAGGTGAATCCCAAAATCTCGGAACGGGTCGATTGGGCTATCCGGCGGGCCATGTCGGCCGACCCCGAACAACGACCCGCTTCTTGCAAGGAATTTGTCGAAGACCTCACGGGAACTTCCCTGCGAAAAGCCTCTCCTCAAGCTGCGGATCAATCGCCTCATTCTGAACAATATAGCACTACGGACCTGTGGTATTTGGTCTATCGCGATGAAGATGGCGAAACCCATACCGTGAAGGGGTCCTCCGATGGGATTCGTCGGGCTTTACGGGATGGCCTTTTGGGCGATTCCTCGAACATTCGAGCCGCTCGTACCAAGCAAGGCCCCTTCCAAGGGTTACATACCTACCCCGAATTTCGGGATTTAGTGATTGCTCCCGCACCGCTCAAACCCGCCACGGAAACCCATCCCCCTGTTCCTAGCCCGCAAAGCGGAATCAACACGCGGAGCGGCAGTCATTCCCGCACGCCCCCACAAATCCAGCGCCCCGACCCCGAGCAGATTGAACTTTCACAAAGGCGCACTTCTCGACAACTGCCGGCTGTGAATCCTGTCCCTTCCCAACCGAAGGTTCATCTGAATTTGGGCGAAACGACCTCGCCATCGTCGAGAGAAAAATCGTCCTTGAGTCCGATTATTTGGGGGGCCATCGTGGCCTTCGTCGTGATTCTGGCCGTGTTGGGGGTTTATCTGCTGTTTACCCAGTTCCAATTCAAGTTGTAACCGAAACGATCCACCTTGCCGTTTTGTCGTTCCTGCGATCTCCCCTGTTGGACTTCATCACGAATTCATAGAGTAATGCTGACCAATATCGAGTATCGCTAATCAATCTCTGGTCTGGAATCGGAATAGGGTGGTTTAACATGGATCGAATCTCAGTGGCAGAAGCCCGCAAGGTAGAATCGATTGGCAAAACCGTGAAACTCGGCGGCTGGGTTCGGACCCGACGGGATTCAAAAGGGGGTTTTAGTTTCATTGAACTGAACGACGGTTCTTGCCAAGGGAATGTTCAGATATTCGCGCCGGGCGAGTTGAGCAATTACGAATCGGAAGTCAAAAAAATCTCAACGGGATCGAGCCTCTGGGTTGAAGGAGAAGTCAAAGCCTCACCCGCGAAGGGGCAAGCCACGGAAATCCACGCTAGCAAAATTACCATCCTCGGCGGTGCCGATCCCGAGAAATATCCCTTACAGAAAAAGGGGCATTCCTTCGAGTTCCTTCGCACCATTGCTCACCTCCGCCCCCGAACGAACACTTTCGGAGCCATCACACGGTTACGAAACCAAGTGTCCAAATCGATTCACGATTTTTTCCAAGAGCGGGGCTTTTACTACATTCATACGCCGATTATCACCGCCAGTGATTGCGAAGGGGCCGGCGAATTATTTCGGGTCACCACGATCGATCCGGAAAATCCTCCCAAAAATGGCCCCCAAGTCGATTACAGCAAAGACTTCTTCGGCAAACCGGCATATCTGACGGTGAGCGGTCAATTGCAGGTGGAAGCGTTTGCCTGTGCCTTGGGGAAAGTGTATACCTTTGGCCCCACATTTCGGGCCGAGAACTCGAATACGCCCAGACACTTGGCCGAGTTCTGGATGGTCGAACCCGAGATGGCCTTTTATGAACTGCAAGACAACATGGACTTGGCTGAATCCTTCTTGAAGCGGATCATTACCGATGCTCTGACTCATTGCCAAGAAGATATGCAGTTTTTCCAAGAACGAATCGAGAAAGATTTATTCGCTCGACTGGAAAATGTTCTGAAAAACCCCTTCCTGCGGGTCTCGTATACCGAGGCTATCGACATCCTTCAAAAATCGGGGCAAACGTGGGAATATCCCGTCTCTTGGGGGAGCGACTTGCAATCGGAGCATGAACGGTATCTGACCGAGAAACATTTCAAATCCCCCGTGATTCTTTACAATTACCCGCGAACATTGAAGCCGTTCTATATGCGGGTCAACGACGATGAAAAAACCGTCCGCGCAATGGATGTGCTGGTACCTGGTGTGGGTGAAATCATCGGCGGAAGCCAACGAGAAGAACGGCTCGACGTGCTCGAACAACGCATCCGCGAACAGGGGATGGAACTGGAACCCTATCAATGGTACCTCGATCTGCGTCGTTATGGGACGGTTCCGCATTCGGGCTTCGGGCTGGGGCTGGAACGAACCATCTTATTCCTCAGTGGCATGGCCAATATCCGCGATGTGATCCCCTATCCGCGCAGCCCGGGCAATGCCGAAT
>JAOAAA010000259.1 GCA_026419115.1 Gemmataceae bacterium | reverse complement strand
TCTCATTTCCATGCTTGAATNAGCATGGCCGAATTGAAGCCCCGGGAAACCCCGAAGTATCGTGCCAAGTCGTCGGATTTCCATGCTTGAATAAGCATGGCCGAATTGAAGCGTCCAGAACTTCGGCAATTGCTTGCCGAAGCTCTGGCGATTTCCATGCTTGAATAAGCATGGCCGAATTGAAGCGGCGCCCCCGATGAATTTGGTAGACATACTTGCACCTAATTTCCATGCTTGAATAAGCATGGCCGAATTGAAGCTGTAGAATTGTTGTTGAAAGACAACAAACTAGTACGATTTCCATGCTTGAATAAGCATGGCCGAATTGAAGCACCCGAAAAAATCATCATCATGGGCCGACGGGCCGAACATTTCCATGCTTGAATAAGCATGGCCGAATTGAAGCGGGACTCAAAGCGATGCCGATTCCGGCAGGCGGATCGATTTCCATGCTTGAATAAGCATGGCCGAATTGAAGCGAGCCGTGCCACGATGTTGAAAATCGTCGCACGGGCAATTTCCATGCTTGAATAAGCATGGCCGAATTGAAGCGCCACTAGATGAGCAACTCTACAAAATCTCGGACGCCAATTTCCATGCTTGAATAAGCATGGCCGAATTGAAGCGGGAGACCTGATTCGTTGGGGATAATCCAATCGGCAGCATATTTCCATGCTTGAATAAGCATGGCCGAATTGAAGCTTCCCCGTCGAGAAAAAGCTGGCGTTGTTCAAGAACTATTTCCATGCTTGAATAAGCATGGCCGAATTGAAGCGCGGGAACCGCACGAATTTATACATTTTGTCGTTAGCATTTCCATGCTTGAATAAGCATGGCCGAATTGAAGCTATAATTCATGCCTTACTCCTTTTCGAGATGATAATTATTTCCATGCTTGAATAAGCATGGCCGAATTGAAGCGGACCCGTTGTTGCGGGAGCTCATTCATTCGGACTTATTTCCATGCTTGAATAAGCATGGCCGAATTGAAGCCGGATCTTCGAACCGCTCAATCTTGGCGTGCGAGATCATTTCCATGCTTGAATAAGCATGGCCGAATTGAAGCAGTTGCGGCGGTATTTTTTGAAGAAGTATCATACGCCATTTCCATGCTTGAATAAGC
>JAOAAA010000258.1 GCA_026419115.1 Gemmataceae bacterium | reverse complement strand
CGTATTAGTTGCTGACGGTCTATAAAACACATGTTTGAAGAATTAATCTCCTTTGACGATATTCCACGATTGGTGAGGGTTTTTCCTCTCCCCAATTTGGTATTTTTTCCCAGTGCTGTACAACCTCTCCATATTTTTGAACCACGTTACCGCGAGATGACAGCCGATGCTTTAGCTTCGGATCGTTTAATTGCCTTGGTGATGCTCAAAGGAGATTGGGAAAATGATTACCACAAACGCCCTCAGGTCGAAGAGTATGCATGCTTGGGGCAAATTATTGGCGATCAGAAACTTCCCGATGGACGATATAACCTTCTGTTACGCGGGGTGGCTCGGATTCATCTCGATGAGGAATTGATTCTGCCCGGAAAAAGCTACCGGACCTTTGCCATTACCCCGATTGCAGATGAACTGGGGGGAACGATCGAACAACTCATGGAAAATCGCCGGCAATTAAACCAGCTTTTTATACCACGACTCGGCGAGGAATCGATTCGTCAACAGGTGCAGAACCTCTTTGATAGCGAAACCCCCTTGGGCGACCTGTGTGACATACTCACGTTTGCAACTAGTATCCCTTTGAAATTCAAACAAAAATTGTTGGAAACCTTTTCTGTGTACCAACGAAGTCAAATGCTGATTGATTATCTTCAGCAGAAGCTCAGTCAGGCACCTCCCCCCCCCCAACCTGAGAGGAGACCTTATCCCCCGAAATTCAGCGATAATTAACACCAAGACAATGTCGAGACCGAGGCCGAGATGGAGACCGAGATTCACCGACAACAGAGAATAATACCGCCAGTCTCTCGACTGTGAATTCGTCCAATCATCTCGGATTGAGTGAGGGGGGCTATTTCAAAAAGTGAATTTTTTAGGCGGAAAACAGATCAAGCAGGGAGAAGAAACGTATTCCAGGAAAGTGAATTTTTTAGGCGGGAATCGGTTGCCATTTGCGGCCGTCGCGAGCTAAAAGGGCAGCAGCACAACTGGGGCCATCGCTTCCGACGGGATATTCGCTTAACGATTGGAAATTAGGGTCTTCGCTGGCTTGAATAAAAGGCTCCATGATCTCCCAAGATTGTTCGATTTCGTCGGCCCGCATAAACAACGAAGCATCACCAACAAGGGCATCGAGC
>JAOAAA010000257.1 GCA_026419115.1 Gemmataceae bacterium | reverse complement strand
TCGTGTGACGGGCCAGTTTCNATGCTTGAATAAGCATGGCCGAATTGAAGCAATAAGTCCGTCAAAGTAATCTCCAAGAAAGTGGCTATTTCCATGCTTGAATAAGCATGGCCGAATTGAAGCGTCAATTAACATGGCCCACTCTTCCTTTTTCATACTCTTTCCATGCTTGAATAAGCATGGCCGAATTGAAGCTTCCTCTTCTTCTTCCGGTTCCTCTTCCTCGTCTTCATTTCCATGCTTGAATAAGCATGGCCGAATTGAAGCGGATTGATGAAAGGAGCTGTAAGATGACTTGGGTGACTTTCCATGCTTGAATAAGCATGGCCGAATTGAAGCGAGCTTGGGTTTGGTGGGGTCCGTGTCGTTCCAGATTTCCATGCTTGAATAAGCATGGCCGAATTGAAGCACCCCTTTATTTTAGGGGTTAATCAGCCTGATCGGCTTTCCATGCTTGAATAAGCATGGCCGAATTGAAGCGTTGATGCAAAAAGAGTGGGAACAATTTTTTGCGAAGATTTCCATGCTTGAATAAGCATGGCCGAATTGAAGCGTCAATACTGGTACACCGACGATCTATGCTCAATCGCCCGATTTCCATGCTTGAATAAGCATGGCCGAATTGAAGCCTCAAAGTATAAAGGAAGTATATCGATTTACAGATAATTTCCATGCTTGAATAAGCATGGCCGAATTGAAGCTCCGAGGACTTCTTTAATCACCCGATATTGCTTTGCCATATTTCCATGCTTGAATAAGCATGGCCGAATTGAAGCGTGATACTGTCAAAGCGATAGTTGTATCACGTGGAGCATTTCCATGCTTGAATAAGCATGGCCGAATTGAAGCCGAAAGAATTGCTCGTCGCATTCGCCCTCGAATTCCCTATTTCCATGCTTGAATAAGCATGGCCGAATTGAAGCCGGCAAAGAAGACTGGAGCTGACCGACTTGCAAAGGCGTATTTCCATGCTTGAATAAGCATGGCCGAATTGAAGCGGGGTTTATTGGCGACGAGGAATGCCGTTCGTTCGGCATTTCCATGCTTGAATAAGCATGGCCGAATTGAAGCGGGTGCTTCTCGACATACCATCGCCTCAAGAACTTCATTTCCATGCTTGAATAAGCATGGCCGAATTGAAGC
>JAOAAA010000256.1 GCA_026419115.1 Gemmataceae bacterium | reverse complement strand
GATCACAGGCGTGACCCTGAACCTCAACAAGGCCGATAGTACCAAAACCATTAACCTGACCGTCGGGGCCGATACCACCACCGCGATCAATGCGGTGCAAGATTTTGTCAATGCCTACAACGAGGTGATCGATTACATCGATGCCCGCGATAATTTCGATCCCCAAACGCAAACGGCAGGCCCTCTTCTTGGAAACAAAGATGTCGCTGAACTGAAAACGTCCCTTTCGATGGCTCTGAGCTCGGCCGTTGCCGGTGTGAACGGCGGGATGAATCGCATTCAATCCGTTGGTTTATCCTTCGACGACAAGGGTAAGCTCGTTTTCGATTCCAGCAAGCTGAGCAAAGCCATCAACGGGGAAATACCGGGAATCACCGCCACCGATGTGAAACGACTGTTTGCTCTGTCGGGAACCAGTGATACCAATGCAGTGAGCTTTATCGTCGGCGGCTCAAAAACCAAACCCAGTCCTTCAGGCCAGCCTTATCAGGTGAAAATCACTCAGGCGGCCACTCGGGCGAGTGTGGTTGGCGCCGCGACTTTGGGAGGTTCGATTGTCATCAATACCTCGAACAACACCTTCCGAATTCGTCTGAACGGGATTAGCGAAGCGGTGATTGTCATCGATCCTGGGACCTATACTCCTGCCAGCTTGGTCGCAGCCATCCAAACACAAATCATTGGTCGCTTTGGCACGAACGGAGCGACGGTTGATCTAGAGGCAGGCAAACTCCGCTTTACCTCAGCCCAGTTCGGTTCTTCTGCGAAGGTCGAAACTGTAGATGGTAATGCCCTTGCTACACTCGGTTTCGCCCCAGGAACAACAGGTGTCGGGGTCAACGTAGCGGGTCAATTTATTGTCAACGGCAACGTAGAAACTGCTAGCGGTTCGGGGCAATTCCTGACCGGCTCCGCAGGGAATGCCAACACCTCGGGGATGCAGGTCCGAGCGACTTACACTCCGGATCAAGTTGGTCCATCTGGTGTTACCTCGAATATGACCGTTACCGAAGGAACCTTTGCCCGAGTCAGTCGTGTGTTGGATCGGTATTTAGATCCGGTTAACGGTCGAATGAAAGTGATCGATGAAGGCTTCCGAAAAGGGATCGAGCAGTTGGAAAAAACCGTCTCTAAAGAAACTGC
>JAOAAA010000255.1 GCA_026419115.1 Gemmataceae bacterium | reverse complement strand
TTCAGGAGACCGCATAACATACGTTGGTGTATTGTAAATTGGAAGTTGAAACCCGCTTCGGCAAAGTGGTTACAAGGGAAAATGCAACATCCCTCCAAAGAAGCCACGCAATACTGTTGAAGGACAATATGCATCTTAAACCATTATTCGACTGGCTTAAACACTTGAAGGTTAAAACTGTAAACGACTTTAAAAGCGAGAAACTAGTCAACATGATGAAGGAAATAGACTTCAACAGAGAAATAAAGTTCGGCTTTGAGGAGGAACCTCCAATGATGGTTTTCAGAAACATAGCACCCCTTCAAGGAGATTTTCAAAAAGGCATTCAAGAATATTTGGATCTTTTATATAAAGCCATGTATTCTCCAGAAGAGGTGTACCTTTGAGTAGAAGTTGGATTAAGATATGAAAGAGATTAAGGAAGAAGTTTGAAGAGGTTTCAATTTGGAGCTTAAAGAGGAAGATAAGTATCAGTTTGAAGAAGACGAGCTTGTTGAGTTGGCGAAGATAGTTAAGTCTTGGAGGCAGAAGTTGTATAGGCATCCAGAAAGCTCAGATCATATTGCGCTATTGCAGCTTGAACAACACATTTTAAGAAGAATTGATGAAATAGTGATCAAAAGATTCCGTAAGGAGAAAGGATTAGAGTAATGGCTTGGGCTGAATCTTCACAGCAATATGGCTTACCCCATGTTAAGATTTGTATTCCCCATTGGGGAAGCGTTTCTCTAGAATGGGCTAAGAGAATGTTTGCTCCATTGGACAGAGATCCCCAGCAAGATTTTGAAAAGCAGGTTATTTTAACGAGGGGAATCCTCAATTTAGACACGGAGAGAAACTTTCTCGTTAAAATAGCCTTAGAAGATCCGAAGACTACCCATATACTGTTTGTGGACACAGATGTCGTGGTAGAAGAGCCTTCAGATCCAAACCATGCTTTAAGAATGCTTCTAGCGTGTGATGCGCCTGTGGCTTCAGGCCTATACAGGGCGAACCAGAGACACGGCTTCAACTACGCAGCATGGCTTAAGAACCCCGACGGAGTCGGCTACATTCCAATTCAGGGTTGGACTCAAGGGGCCAACTGGATAAAAGTAGACGCCATAGGATTAGGCTTCGCCCTGTTTAAACGTGAAGTGTTCGAGAAGATTCCGCCACCATGGTTTAAATGGTTCCCTGAGCCAACAC
>JAOAAA010000254.1 GCA_026419115.1 Gemmataceae bacterium | reverse complement strand
ATGACTTCTTTGTTATGCTCTTTGAGGCGAATCACCAGAGAAATATAATCGCTGTCACTGCCAAAAATGATAAATCTTTCAATGTGAGGTTTCCGCAACGAAATTTCTACTGCGTCGATGGACAATCGAATATCCACCCCGTTTTTATTCCCCCGATCATTAAACACGGGGACTTGAATTAACTCAATCGCTGCCCGCATCAGGGCCTGCACAGTGGAATGATTGCCTGCGGTCCAATCGCGATAGGCCCTTTTAATCAGGAGCCGATTTTCGAGTTGAAATCGATCGATCCAACCAATCAAACGCCGTGTGTCGATCGAATCGAAATCGACAAGAATGGCGGTATTCACCATCGGTCGCGGTGCTTCCAGTAGGGAAGGAGCTTTAGGTTCCCCATTTGACATCGTCCCATCAAGATAATCGGTTGACATATTATCCTCGGCTTCGATTCCACACAGAGAGGTTCACAACATAATACGAACACAAGTTAAGACAATGACATTCACTACTTCACAAAGACCTAAAAAATTGAAAAATAGTTTCTCACAGCCGATCTGGTTCGCCTGCCATTTTGGCCGATTGCCGCTGTTTGCTTCGATCATTACTGGTTCTGAGTTGATAGATGTCAGTTCCGATATGCGGTTCTTGGTTGACAGGTGACAGCCCTGATATACAGTAACTTTTTGTACGCTAAAACCCGATTCCGATCCCTAATAAAGGCTGGCACAACTTATGACACGTAAGGGTGATTCTCACCTTCCGAAAGACCTAAAATCGGTCCGTGATCAGATCGATCAACTCGATCTTCAGATTCTCGAGTTGATAAATAAACGAGCCCTCCTTGCCAGTGAGATTGGCAAAATCAAAAGCGAGAAGAACGAGACCGTTTTTTCACCAGCCCGAGAAGAAGAGGTGGTGAACAATGTGCTGCAAGCGAATAAAGGGCCTATGCTCAATGCGACGTTGAGGATTATTTTTCGGGAAATCATTTCAGGCTCGCGGGCCTTGCAACGGGTCGATAAAGTGGCCTTTCTAGGTCCGGAGTATAGCTTTAGTCATTTGGCTGCGCTAAACCGTTTCGGTCGCGGTTCTGAGTTCATGGCCGTCAACAGTATCGCTGCTGTGTTCGAGGAAGTTTCACGGAACCATGTCGATTATGGCGTGGTCCCCCTTGAAAACTCGACCGATGGTCGTGTGGCCGATACTCTTGATA
>JAOAAA010000253.1:972-1262 GCA_026419115.1 Gemmataceae bacterium | reverse complement strand
CGGTGGTGCGGGGGGGACTGGCTCCCCCAGTAGGAGGGGCTTCAATTCGGCCATGCTTATTCAAGCATGGAAATGCGTAGAATTCTTCCAGAGCTTCGGCAATTGCTTGCCGCTTCAATTCGGCCATGCTTATTCAAGCATGGAAATTCTCTTGAATGAATTCTCTAATGCCTTTACCAACGTCGCTTCAATTCGGCCATGCTTATTCAAGCATGGAAATAAAAAAAATTTTTTTGTCATTGCCGGCGGCTGAATAGGCTTCAATTCGGCCATGCTTATTCAAGCATGGA
>JAOAAA010000253.1:0-962 GCA_026419115.1 Gemmataceae bacterium | reverse complement strand
CTTGAATTTCCATGCTTATTCAAGCATGGAAATTCAAGAGAACGCAAAGATATTCGCCAGCCGCTTGAACTGCTTCAATTCGGCCATGCTTATTCAAGCATGGAAATTAAGCAACTCTTGCGTGCATCCAAAGAGTGTCAGGTCAGCTTCAATTCGGCCATGCTTATTCAAGCATGGAAATGTCTCGTAAATCGATCCAAACAACGACGAGAATTTTCGGCTTCAATTCGGCCATGCTTATTCAAGCATGGAAATCCCGCAGTAAAAGTAATGATTAAGCATAAAGTCTTCCTGCTTCAATTCGGCCATGCTTATTCAAGCATGGAAATCGGAACTCTCACGGATCGAGAGTGACCGGTGGGGGTAGCTTCAATTCGGCCATGCTTATTCAAGCATGGAAATAATTCATCGCTAATGCCGAACCACTCCGGTTCGGCGGCTTCAATTCGGCCATGCTTATTCAAGCATGGAAATTTGCCCGTACACGGAGTACGAGTCCGTGCGCGGGAAGGCTTCAATTCGGCCATGCTTATTCAAGCATGGAAATAAAAACCCTCTAGTAATTAGTGGCGATAAAAACAACGGCTTCAATTCGGCCATGCTTATTCAAGCATGGAAATGTCTGAAACAGTGTCGATAGGATCGTTTCGAGGATCGCTTCAATTCGGCCATGCTTATTCAAGCATGGAAATGCGGAGACGTTCACGCATTTCTTCCGCGATGGATTTGTTGCTTCAATTCGGCCATGCTTATTCAAGCATNGAAATGACGAACGGCAGGGTCCTGACGATCCTGTTGGCATACGGCTTCAATTCGGCCATGCTTATTCAAGCATGGAAATTTGCGAGCACCCTGCTGCACCTGATTGCCCAGACCGAGCTTCAATTCGGCCATGCTTATTCAAGCATGGAAATGACCAGCAACTGGAACTGGTACCGTTTCTTAGGCTCATGCTTCAATTC
>JAOAAA010000252.1 GCA_026419115.1 Gemmataceae bacterium | reverse complement strand
CGAGATAGGCAGCGGCTGCTTTAACGCTGAGTTTCGCCTTTGGCTCTTTTTCGTGGGTCAAGGCCGTTACGGGGGTTTCTGCAAACAAAGGGGTAGCAACAAGCAGCAAAACGAGAATTCGCATCGGAGAGCCTCCAACAGAGGTTAGATAGGATGAGTCTATGGAAGTGGGATGTATTTTAGAAGTTGTTACGTTGCCCCTGTTGAGACGAAAGGCACTACAGCGGCGTGAATCCCAAGAGGTTTCAATCAACGAAAAAATTCGGAATGCACCTGAACTGTGTGAATCCTGATAGTCCCCTAATTGACGAATCGAAGGGGTTGATAGCACGATGGCGAGGGCCTCTCGTAGAAGGGTATTTATTGGGAATCACGATGGGATTGAGCTCATTCATAATATCAGGTTCGTTCATGGGATCGGGTGATTCCCAAAATGTTTGAAGCGTATCGATGCTGAAAAGCTCGATCTGGGTTTCACACAGATAACCGATGAGGGGGTTCGGTGGTTACAGCGGAAATTACCGGAATGTTCCTTCGAAGGGCCCTAAGAATCTTTCGGGCCTTGGCAAGTGATAGCAATTTGTGTTTATCAACAATTCTCTTCTTTCCCGATGGATCGGCTTTGTGAGATATGTACGCTCATATTGATATGGCACTGACGTTCTTGAGAATGAAAGAATATTTTGACTGAATCTGTCCTTAGAATCTTTTGTTTGGCCTGAGTTTTGTTCTAATCATAGTTAGATTATGATCTCATGGGAATCCATAAAAAAGGCTCGAAAATTTCTGGTCAACTCAAACATTTCGGGTTCCTAGATTTTGCAATTTGGTTTATATTGTTATTCCCTCTTTCACCATCATGGATTGGAAGAAAACTGATCTTGGAAGGAGTATTTGCAACATGTGTGGAATTCTGGGGTATGTGGGTCCACGAGAAGCGGAACCCATATTAGTCGAAGGATTACGACGTTTGGAATATCGTGGTTACGATAGTGCCGGTGTTGCCACTTTGACGGGAAAAAAATTGCATTGGCGTAAGAAAGCAGGCCGAGTCAACGATCTTTCCAAATTTCTCAAGGAAAGTCCCGCGCCCGGAACGGTGGGCATTTCTCACACTCGTTGGGCCACTCATGGAGCTGCGACCGATGTGAACGCTCACCCGCATATCGGAGGGGCCGATTCCGTGGCCGTTGTTCATAACGGGGTCATCGAAAATTATGCGACTCTCAAGAAGCAATTACTCGAACAGGGGATAGAATTTCGCTCTCAAACCGATACCGAGGTTATCGCCCACCTGATTGCCCA
>JAOAAA010000251.1 GCA_026419115.1 Gemmataceae bacterium | reverse complement strand
GGCTTATATTTGGCCAAAAGAGCTTGACCCTCTTTTTCATCTTCAGGGCCGACAACCTTCAGCACAATTTTGACCCGCAAATACCGAGACATTCTCTCCTCGGCTAGATTCACCACGACCTCACCAAAAAGAAGGTTGGTCGTTGGTTCATGGACGACTTTTTTCTCCTCTTTTTTCTCAGAGGGATTCGCCTTAATAAACATAGGCGCCAGTGAGCCTGCCGCCATACAGGCTAGGCATACCAACGCATAAACGATTTTTTTCTTGGAACCACCTTTTTTGGTTGCGGGTGTCGGGTCAGCCATGAGAAAACCTCTACTTTCATCACTTTTGGTCGGTTGTTACCTTCTCTTTAGTGTGAAATTAGCAAGGTTGCTCAATAAAATCGGCATAGATTGCCCGATCCGTAGAGTTCTCCTTTCGGTTTGGCTTAATTCTCGACTTTCACCTGAATCTTGATTAAATGGTTTACCCATTTTGTGGCAAATGCTCAAGGCCAATTTATTTTTTTCCCTTGGTGTGTTTCACCAACACCTTTTGACATCAAGACAACTTGGCTTGAGTTTGCTTGCTCTCACCCTCATAATTAGTAAAAAGAATTTTCAATATAACCTCATTTGAGGATTGCCCTATGAGTGAATATTTTGAAAGCCCTGACAGATACAGAGAGGATCGATCACGCCCCCGCGATTCTTGGGAAGGTGATTGGGATTATGATGATCTAGGACGGATGCGCCGAAGTCGCTCCACAGGATTTCGATGCCCTTATTGTCGTACCTCAAATTATCCGATAACGAGTCGGCAAATCTCCGGTGCAGGTTGGGCAGTCTTCGTGATTATGTTGCTATTTTGTTTCCTTTTGTTTTGGGTCGGCTTATTGATCACGGAAGAGAAACGACGTTGCTCCGATTGTGGGATGAACTTAGGCTGAGATAAGCTCAAGCTCCAAGGTGGGTTGGGGGTTGATTATTCTCGGGTGATGAACTCATCGAGGTTCATTAAGACCCGTGCCAATCGCGTCCATTTTTCGGGATCGGTTCCTTTTTGAGCGTCCAGATATTTTTCTAAACGATCCTTCTCTGCAGGTTCGGGCTGGCGAGAAAAGCAGATCAAAAATGCCTGTTCAATCCTTTGAGAATTGGTCCCTTCGATACGGGATAATCGTTTTCCTAGACCTGCTGCCAGTTCGATAAAAACGGGGTCATTGGCCAAATGGAGTGCTTGGAGTGGGGTATTGCTCCGATTCCGTTTCGTGCAAGCAGTCTGAGCATCGGCCCCGTCAAACGTGGTGAGTAACGGGTGTTGTGCCTGCCGCCAAATGAAAATATACATCCCCCGACGATAGCGGTCCTCGCCTTTGCTTTCGGGCCAATTGCGACCATTTTGGGTAAATTTGAATAGTTCCGGAGGTTGGGGCGGGTAAATCCCTGCCCCACCGATCTTGGGGGATAACAAACCGCTGGCACACAGGCTCACATCGCGAATTATCTCGGCTTCGAGCCGGAGACGATTTTGCTTTGCCAGCAGATAATTATTCGGGTCTTTCTCGATCAAGTCCTTCCGCTGCTGTGAGGATTGTTGATATGTTTCGGAAAGCACAATTTGTCGAATCAATTTTTTCTGGGACCACCCCTGAGTTCTGAAGGTCACCGCTAACCAATCAAGCAACTGCGGATGCGTGGGAAAAGCCCCTTGCGTGCCAAAATCGTTTTCAGTCTCGACCAAGCCCCGACCAAAAAACTGCTGCCAAACCCGATTCACCTGCACGCGGGCCGTCAAGGGGTTTTCCGGCGAGATCAGCCAGCGAGCTAAGTCGAGCCGTGTGGAGTGAGGTGCCTTACCGGAATTCAGAACGGTCGGAAAGTTCGGCGAAACGGTTTCGCCTTTCCGCAGAAAATCCCCCCGAATTTGGATGTAGGTCTCTCGGGGAGTTTTTCGTTCCCGTAGAACCAATGTGGAAGGAATATCCCCTTGGAGTTTTTTGATCTCTTTTTCAATTTTGGCGGCCTCGTCGGGCTTGCC
>JAOAAA010000250.1 GCA_026419115.1 Gemmataceae bacterium | reverse complement strand
ATCAAGGCTTCAATTCGGCCATGCTCATTCAAGCATGGAAATACCGGCAAATTAAACGACGCCGAAAGCGATTGAAGAAAGCTTCAAT
Source organism: Gemmataceae bacterium (assembly GCA_026419115.1). Taxonomy (GTDB): domain Bacteria; phylum Planctomycetota; class Planctomycetia; order Gemmatales; family Gemmataceae; genus SKW135. The sequence continues at coordinate 1,968 of JAOAAA010000250.1, read as the reverse complement.
TCGGCCATGCTCATTCAAGCATGGAAATGTGAGGAGAGGGGCCGTAACCTCGCCGTATCCTATGCGCTTCAATTCGGCCATGCTCATTCAAGCATGGAAATTCCCAAATGGGACAGGTACCAATTGTGAACTGTCCCGCTTCAATTCGGCCATGCTCATTCAAGCATGGAAATGAGAACCCTGGGATGTCTCCTTGGAAACCGAATACCTGCTTCAATTCGGCCATGCTCATTCAAGCATGGAAATCGGTCAAAGCGTCATAGAACTCATTGTTCACAACCATGTAGCTTCAATTCGGCCATGCTCATTCAAGCATGGAAATATCCGTTTTCTCAACCTGTGTCTTCTCGACGATGACCGCTTCAATTCGGCCATGCTCATTCAAGCATGGAAATGGTGTAGACAACTAGTGTCAACAATAACTAGAATTGATGCTTCAATTCGGCCATGCTCATTCAAGCATGGAAATAGGAGTTACGCAAAGAACGTCACGTTTGACGAGGTTAAAGCTTCAATTCGGCCATGCTCATTCAAGCATGGAAATTGGATCATCAGGAAGGAACCAAGGGGGGGGGCGATAATCGCTTCAATTCGGCCATGCTCATTCAAGCATGGAAATCCGTGCAACAGGCCGCCGCGTCTGCTCAGGCAAAACTCGCTTCAATTCGGCCATGCTCATTCAAGCATGGAAATCTGATGGAATGAAAATATCATTATGTTATCTTTATGAGCTTCAATTCGGCCATGCTCATTCAAGCATGGAAATGCTAAGTCTTCGGCGTCGAAGTTGTTCGAGCGTTGATAACGCTTCAATTCGGCCATGCTCATTCAAGCATGGAAATTTCGCTGGCGTCCCGCCGAGTATGAGTCCCATTCGGGAGCTTCAATTCGGCCATGCTCATTCAAGCATGGAAATCGGCTTTTTCGTTCGTGTTCATTCTCGGACATCTCCTAGCTTCAATTCGGCCATGCTCATTCAAGCATGGAAATCTATCGAGTACGAGTCTCAGATGAGACTAGCCAGAAAGCTTCAATTCGGCCATGCTCATTCAAGCATGGAAATAGAGCGAATCGTGGCTTTCCTTGTGGGCCCTCGACTCTGCTTCAATTCGGCCATGCTCATTCAAGCATGGAAATAAGTGCAATTCCAGAAAATTTTCAAATTATTTTACAATGCTTCAATTCGGCCATGCTCATTCAAGCATGGAAATACTCCAGAAAAACCTGAACCCGGAATCCCCAAGGAACTCGCTTCAATTCGGCCATGCTCATTCAAGCATGGAAATCCAGTTCAAAGGAGGATTGATTATGGATATCAATTTGCTTCAATTCGGCCATGCTCATTCAAGCATGGAAATTCGCAAGAACACGTATACACGTAGGCTCATTCGTATTGCTTCAATTCGGCCATGCTCATTCAAGCATGGAAATCATCATATCGATCGACGATTACAACCGCTTATTTCGCGCTTCAATTCGGCCATGCTCATTCAAGCATGGAAATAAGGCGTGCCCTAGCAACTCAAACGACATACGTTGAGCTTCAATTCGGCCATGCTCATTCAAGCATGGAAATACAACGGAGCTATGCAAGTTGCTGACTCATTGGGAGTGGCTTCAATTCGGCCATGCTCATTCAAGCATGGAAATCGACGCAATAAATTCCGGTGGCAAACAGCCAGCCAGTGCTTCAATTCGGCCATGCTCATTCAAGCATGGAAATAAGGAGGTGTACCATGAACAATAGCATTCGAATAGCTGCTTCAATTCGGCCATGCTCATTCAAGCATGGAAATACTAAACACTTGGTGCATCCGCTGGCGTGCACCAGGGCTTCAATTCGGCCATGCTCATTCAAGCATGGAAATCTAACGATCGTGCTATCATCAGGATGTCGCACACTCGCTTCAATTCGGCCATGCTCATTCAAGCATGGAAATTCAGTCCCATTTTGGACTAGCCGGAAAG
>JAOAAA010000024.1:4758-32529 GCA_026419115.1 Gemmataceae bacterium | reverse complement strand
TGGATCGGCCATCCCCCACCCAACCTCGGAAGGTAAAGTTCACCGTCGCGGGGGGAACTTTCGCAATAAAGAGGGTACGGTTCTCGTCAATGCGGGATTCAAACGTCAAAGGATATTCTTCGGCGGGAAGTTTGTCGGGCTTGACACGAATATGTCCGACGGCCTTCTCGGAAATCCGCCCCGTGACTTCATAGCGGATGATGACCTCATCCCCAGCAGGGTGCAACCGTGCCGTTTTGTTTTCCAATTGGTTGAACCGAGGTATCTCGGCCGATTGCAGCGCCTGTCTTTGCAGCAAAACCCAAAACAGGTCCACACCATAATAAAGAATCATCGCAGCCAACAACAAAAAGGGAACGGCCACGAGGGCACCGGCCCATTTAAGTTGGCGAATGTCGGCAATTTTGTTGAAGTTGGTTTTTCGGGAGAGGTCTTCCGCTTCCAAGGCCACTTCGGCAATCAATTGTTCCGACATGGAAAACGTCAACGCACCCGGGCGCGTGAGTTGAATGGCGGTAATCAAACGATGGTCGAACTGTTTGTAATGTTCTTCCACACGATGAGCTAAGGAGATGATCGATTTCGGTTTGATCAACGGGCGAATAATCCACTTCCAAGCAAAAATGCTCAGAACCACAAGTTGGATCACCGCGATGGGGAGGCGAACCCAACTGAAGGGAGTATCGCGGTATCGATCCACACGATAATCGATGAACGAGCCAATCGCAATCAGAACCACCGCAAGGGTGACCCAACGGGTGATTCCCCACAGGAGAGCAAAAGCTCGTTCGAGATTGCGAAGCCGAGAAAGTTTGGCAAGGCCAGTTCGTGGGATCAACGAATTCATATTAATCGGATACGAAAAAGGAGCGAGTTTGTGGGGAGAATGACTCGTCTCGTTTTCTGGAAGGATCGCGTGAACATAGGTATTCTCAGGGTTCTAGGGTATCTGTCAAGGTGGAAAGGAAAGAGCCGAGAATAAAATTGTCATCCCCTACGCGGATCGGGAATTCCTGCACGAAATACGATACAAAATGGGATCGATCGCCCTCGATTCTCCTCGCGGCAAATCAGAAACGTCATCGGGGGGGGGCAGATCGAAACGTAACCATCGCGGTACAACAGACGGGTAAAAAAAAAGAGGCTCCCCGAAGGGAAACCTCTGGTTGGTTCAAATTCTGCCGAGGGGTTTACCGATCACCTTGGGGAACGGGGACCGAGATCATCTCACCAGACAAAGCCGATGCTGGCGTTCCAACCGTGAATCAATCGGAAGGCTTTGGTTCCATAAGCCGGATCGATAGCTCCGAAGTTAAAGCCCACCGGAGCTTCCATGTACTTGGTGTTGAAGAAGGTATAGGCGTTGTACCCGAGCTTCATAATTACCCCTCGTGCCCAGCTCGGAGACCAAGTCAGGCGGGGTTCAAAGTTCACGTTTGGAACGATAGAGTAGTTGGCCCACGATCGTTTGTTCTGTGCAAAGTCGTCTTCGCGTTTGTACTTGGCTCGTTCTTTGATGATGTTGAGCAAGGGGGCCGCAGTGATTTCCAACCCCAAGCCAAAACCATCACCCAAGTGAACTTCTGCACCGCAACCGATCATCGGACCGTACATCCGTTGCGACAAGCTATTGGTGTAGATAGCAATATTTTCCGGAGCGATGTCGCCGTTGATATCGGCTGCGACGGTTCGCCAGCGGAAGGTTTCGTAGATGAACGAGTACCGTCCCCCCGCCAAGGCATAGGTGCGGGCATCTTCTGTCTCGAACACCGGCAACCGAGCCGTCAGGTCGATTTGGTCATACCGAGTCGAGAACTGAATATCCATTTGGGTAGCACCGTTCCAGATACCCCAAAGCTGATTCTCCAAACCGGCCGCTCGGTTGGCAGGACCGAAGAAGTCGGTTGTGAAGTTGAACACCGGAGAATAAAGGAAGGTGTTTTCCAAGTTCGCAGGCCCAAGGAAGTTCGGCGGGGCCAACGAGGCCGAGGCATTATAACGAACTTCGTACAAATGCAACCAGCTAATATCGAAGGTCATCCCTTCTTCGGTCCGGTAACCGAAGGTCAATTTTTGGCCCGGCGTCCAAGAGGTTCGCCCGAAGCCCCCCGTATCCAGTGCAAAGGTCAAAGCTCCTGCAGGATAGACCGTTCCGGGGCCTCCTAAAGGACCTGCATTGCCGGAGATGACAAATCCGCGACGGGCAATCGCTTGTCCCCCCACATTCTTACCCGGATCCATGTAGAAAAATTCGATCCCGACATAAAACCCTTCGCCCGTCGGTTGATAGGGGCCGGTCGGCAAAAATCGTGGTGACTCATCAACGCCATTCAGTCCATTGGACCAATCTTGCCCGTTGGTTTGGGTGGTTACTAGGCCGGTTAGCCCAACAACCATGAGCGTTCGGAAAATCCAGTGCTTCAGCATGTGCCTGTTCCCCTGCGTACCAACTCCCAGAAGACTCCCCCGTCTTTTAGGTATTGGTGTGGCTCTACAGTCCATATAAGAATCAGCGGAGTTGGCGTTCGATTTCTCGGTAACCAATCCTACTCACCCGTTTTGGGTGCCATATATACGCACTATTTTTCGGCGTTTGCTAGGCCAGACTTTCACCGAAAATCCAGAAAAGAAGGATTATCCCGAACATTTTGCCCAGCTTGGTGTAACATGGAGAAATTTCGATTAAAGAACTCCTTTACAGAATCCGGAGATTTTTGGTCGTCTCGGTAATCGACGGGGACTCCGGAAATTTTGTCAGGAAGGATCGGGAGAGTGAGTTTGCTGGAAAGGCGTGTCGTAGGATCGGGAGAGTGAGTTTGCTGGAAAGGCGTGTCGTAGGAATCGCCATTTTGTCGGGAAGGATCAAACCCTGACCAGCACGGGCAGCAACCTAACTTCTACCCGAGGACCGGTATTCAAATCGTCGGGCGAAGTTCAAACTGGGACGCTCCACGAGCCAATAAAATACCCAGCCTGCTCCAATGCTAATCCCAATTGCTGCCAGCCACAGGGGAATGACCCACCAATCAGGTTGATCGGCGAGTTTTTTGTCTGCCAAATAAAGGAAGCGTAAACCCACCACGGCATGAATCAAATAAATGCTATAAGAATATCTTCCCACGAATCTCAGGAAACGAATGACTCCCCAATCTGGTAAGCGCATTCCCTGACAAATCGGAATCAGGGCCATGGCAGTAATCAGGGCCGCATAGGTTCGGGAAAGATTGGTGTAAACCACCATGACGATCAACAGCAGTAACAACGAGAAAAACGGAATTTGGGCAAATTGATTCCGGATCGCCCAATAAAGGGTCATCCCTAAGGATAGGAAAAAAGAATAGGTAGTAAGTTTGAAGGGGGCATTGAAGACGTGGAGCGAATTGGCCCCCGAGACCGTTTCTTCACCCACGAGACTGGCGCGATAAAAAATCCACAAGCCTGCTGCCAGTCCCGCGAAAAAAGTGAGCAGCGACATCCACTTCATCAATCGTTCGGCATCGCCGGTGCTGTTCCGACGGAAAAACCAAGCAGAAAGGGCAAAGATCGTTAGCCACAGGAGATAAAATTGTTCGAGAGTGACCATCGACCAATAGCCCGGAGCTGCACTGCCCATTCCGAAAAAGTCTTCGGTAAAGCTCATCCAGACCAACATCATCTTGGCAGTGGGGGGGGGCGAAGGATTATCATTCTCGGTTTCGGAATGCCCTGTATCTGCAGGCCAGTTCCACAAAAAGTAATCGGCCTTCGAGTGGGCACCATTCAGATCAAACTCTCGCCCTGAAAAATACGGTAGCCAGAGGTTGGCAGTTGCGAGCATGACGGCCACCCAATAGGGGATCACCAGACGAAAAAAACGTCGGATGAGATAAGCCCTGACCGAGATACTTTCCCCCGCACGCGGACGAAGATTGTGCGCGAGCAGTAAACCCGCCAGCACCAGAAAACTTTCGACCCCAAAACGGAGATTCCATACCGCATAATCGATCCATTCCCCAGCAAAGCGAATGGCCCGTTCTCGCAGGGCCATTTGAAAAAAATGGACCGATGCTAAAGACAGGCACACGATCCCACGAAGGGCATCGACATCGAACCGATCCGGAGAATGAATCGCAGACCGAACCGGAGGATGAATCCCATATGGGCGAGACGAAGTTTCAGCAGAATGATCCATGAACTAGCTCAGAAAACCAAGGAATAAAACACCAAAAAACTCGATCGGTTGCGGTGGTTCAGGAATTCCTTGTGTGGATGAGATTAGAATGGACACTTGAATTCTGAAAGGGATATTCCTTGGCCACTAGCCCGAAGGAATCGATTAGGTTTCGTTAATCTCTTTGGTCTTGGCCGCAGCAGTGGAATCGATTTGATTCTCGTAATTTTTCAGCAGGTCTTGAATTTTCTCTTTGCCGGTTTTCAAATCGTCTTCAGTTAGTTTGCCCTCTTTTTCTGCCGTTTCGAGATGTTTGTTGCTATCTCGACGGATGTTTCGGCAGGAAACTTTGGCGGCTTCGGCGAGTTCCTTCACTTTTTTAGTGAGTTTGGTCCGTTGATCGCCCGACATCGGAGGAATTTTCAGGCGGATGACTTTACCATCGTTATCGGGGGCTAGGCCGAGGTCGCTGGAACGTATCGCCTTTTCAATCTCCTTAAGATCGGGAGCATTGAACGGCTTGATCATCAGGGATTGCGAATCAGGTGTGGAAACGGTGGCAATTTGTTTAATGGGTGTCGGCGAGCCATAATAATCGACCCGAATGGCATCGAGTAATGCAGGGGTAGCTCGACCGGTTCGCAAACCACGCAGTTCGTTTTTCAGCACGTCCAGCGCTTTCTCCATTCGCTCGCGTGCATCCTTTAGTTCTTTATCAATACTCATAATTCACCGTCACAAAACATAACAGATCGGGTCTTTCTTACCTTTTTATGATATGAACCAAAGTCATTCGGTTTAGTCCCAACCGCGAGATTCCCCAGTGAGTTACTGACCGGCTTTTTTAATGAGTGTTTTCCCATCCATCAGAAAGAGACTCTGTAGTTTCTCGATCCCAAAGATTCAGTCCTCTAAAATCATTCTCAATGAGCTACTCCTGATTCATTCCGCAGTGATGACTGCCGCAGATGAGGGTTTTGAGGTGGCTTCAAAAGCTCAGGAGATTCCCAAGAAATTTACTGGTAAAGAGAGGGGATCGTCATAAAATTCCCTCACGAAGATCAGTTCAAAAGTGTGGTTTTATATTTCTATAAAAGGGTGGAAGATGAGCATTCTGGTTGGCAAACAAACACGAGTCATCTGTCAGGGGCTAGGCAAAGCGGGCACCTTTCATGCGATTCAATGTCGTGAATATGGCACGCAAATGGTTGGGGCGATTTCGCCCGGTAAAGGGGGCGGTACCAAAGAAGGTTTCACGCTATTCAATACCGTAGCCGAGGCCGTGGCTAAAGAAGGTGCCAATGCCAGTATGATCTTTGTCCCCCCCCCGCTGCCGCCGATGCCATCATGGAAGCCGCCGATGCCGGAATTGAAGTGATTGTGGCCATCACTGAAGGGATTCCGGTACTGGATATGGCACGGGTGAAAAACTTCTTAGCCACTAAACCCCATGTGCGACTCATCGGCCCCAACTGTCCCGGTATTATCACTCCGGGGGAATGTAAGATTGGTATTATGCCAGGGTATATCCATAAGCCCGGAAAGGTCGGCGTCATTAGCCGATCGGGCACCTTAACGTACGAGGCCGTCTTCCAACTCAGTGCCTTAGGAATGGGGCAAAGCACTTGCGTAGGAATCGGAGGGGACCCGATCATTGGAACCAACCAAATTCAACTACTAGAATTGTTCCAAAATGACCCGAACACCGAAGCAATCCTGATGATTGGCGAAATCGGTGGGACCGCAGAAGAACGAGCGGCTGAGTATATCGCTAAAAATGTCAAGAAACCCGTCGCGGCTTTTATTGCCGGTCGGACCGCCCCTCCGGGGCGTCGGATGGGGCATGCCGGTGCGATTATCTCCGGTGGAAGTGGCTCGGCGGAAGATAAAATCAAAGCCCTTAAGGCGGCCAATATCGAGGTGGCGGAAACCCCTGCCGATCTCGGAGCGGCCGTTCAACGAGCGATCGCAAAATACAAAAAATAGGCCTTCTAAAACAAGACCTAAGAGAAGCCCTAAGTGATGACCCCAGCAAGGCATTGAATGAGGCACTAACGACTAATAATCAAGTGAGGCTCTCTTGAGTGAAAGGCCGACTACTGATGCGGGGCCTCACCCCTGATTGTTTCGACACGTTTCCATCAAGAATATGAAGTTCTATCTCTCGGATTTAGCCATCCGCAATCCGGTTTTTGCCGTAGTCCTCGCAGGGGCTATGCTCATTTTCGGCTACCTCAGCTATATCGATCTGGGGGTTTCTCAATTCCCCGAGTTGGATTTTCCTGTTGTTTCGGTAACGACCAATCGTGAAACGTCGGCTCCCGAAATTATGGATAATGATGTGACCGACATTATCGAGGATGCCATCTCGAATGTCGAAGGGATTGACTACATGCAATCCCAATCTTCTCAAGGGGTCAGCGTGGTCACGACGTATTTCCGGCTCAGTCGGGATGTCGATGCTGCCATGCAGGATGTTCAAAACGCCGTCGCCGCTGCGGCAAATCGTTTACCAAATGACATTGATCCGCCCAACGTCTCGAAGGTGAACTTCAATAAATTCCCCATCATTTGGCTTTCCATTCATGGACCGGTCACGTTGCGAGAACTCAATAATTTCGTGGAGGACCATCTTAAAAAGGAGGTGCAAACGATTCCTGGGGTCGGCGGAGTGATTTATGGGGGATTACGGCAAAGGACCATGAGAATTTGGCTCGATCGAGAAAAACTTCGGGAACACAATCTCGATCCCCTCGATGTGTGGCGGGCCATTCAGACCCAACACGTTGAACTTCCTGCGGGTTATCTGGCCGGTGAAGTGAACGAGATGAACGTCCGCTTCAAAGGTGAGGCTGTGACTCCAGAGGAATTTGGAAACATCGCGATTTACACCAACGGCTTACAAGTCATTCGCCTTAAGGAAGTGGCCATCGTCGAAGATGGCTTGGCCGATAAACGGACCTTTGCTCGTTTTAATGGTCGTCCGAATGTAGGTCTCGGGGTGATGCGAGCCACCGGAGCTAACGTCGTCGAGGTTTGCGATGCTGTGAAAGCCAAACTTCCCGAGCTACGAAAAAAAGCTCCGCCTGGGGTGGAAATTGCCATTTCGACCGACTTCTCATTGTTTATCAAGGACGATATTGAAGAGGTGAAAGAAGCCCTTTTGCTGGGGATTATTCTTACCGCATTGGTCACCTTTTTGTTTCTCGGCTCGCTGGGAACCACCTTGAACGTGTGTATCTCGATCCCCTCTTCTTTAATTGGGACCTTCGTTGCTATCAAAATGCTCGGCTTTACGATCAACTTTATGACCCTGCTGGGGCTTTCGCTTTCGGTGGGGGTCGTTGTGGATGATGCCATTTTGGTGTTGGAAAATATCTATCGTCGCCGAGAGAATGGAGAATCGCGGTGGCAGGCGGCGCTAGAAGGGGCACGAGAAATTTCTTTTGCCGCACTGGCAGCGACTTTATCGATTGTGGCCATCTTCATTCCGATTGCCCTGATGGATGGCGCGATTGGCCGATTTTTCTACCAATTCGGAATCACAGTCAGCATCTCGGTTTGCTTATCGTTGATTATTGCTTTGACCGTTACCCCCATGCTTTGCTCGATTTTTCTCGATGTTCATCATTTGGGGTCCCCCCCCCCTCGGCGGTATCGTGGTCCTTTGGGACTTCCCGTTACGTTTTTCAAGTATTCTCTGTGGATACTCCAAAGATTTTTACTCGAACCGTTGTTGATTCGTCCGGTAAATTGGGGCATGAAGATTTCGGAACGGGTGTACCGTGTGGTTCTGGGTTGGTCGCTACGGCATCCGGTTCCTGTTTTGGTTTTTGGGTTACTGGTTGCGGCCTCGGCTTTTCTGTTTACCATGGGGGTGAATTTTGCGGTGCCCAGTTGGTTACGTTGGTCAGGGTTGGGAGAACGGATTGTGGTCAAACCATTGGGGCGCGAGTTGGTTCCCTCCGAAGATCAGAATCGCTTTGTTGTCAGTATGATTTGCCCAGTGGGTACCAATATCGATTACGTCAGCGAGACCTTGGCACGGGGCGAACAAATGATCGCGGAATTGCGTGACCCTGTCCATGAAAATGAAGTGGTCGCTGCCATGTTCGCCACCATTTCGATTCGCCCTGGCTCTTTGATTACCGAAGGAACGATCTTTATTCGGTTGATCCCTGCGGATGAGCGAAGCTGGACCCAAACCGATGTGATGAACGAAGTGCGGAAACGTCTCTCCTCGATTGCAGGGGTTCGTGTGGTGGTGTTGGACCTTTCGACACAGGGCTTTACCCCCGCACGAGGGTATCCCGTCGATTTTGCCATTCAGGGACCCGATTGGGAAACAACGATTCAACTTTCCGAACGAATCCGAGAACGATTGCAACGGCCCGATGAAATTCTCCCTGCAGGAATCGATCCCGAATCCGGTCTACCCACAGGTGAAAAAGTGATTCTCGGGGGGCAAGGATTCCTGACCGATATTGTGAGCGATTATCGCCCTGGCATGCCTGAAGTGCAAATTCGCCCTGATCGATCCCGATTGAATGAACGCGGCGTCGATCCGCAACGGGTGGCTTTTGATTTGGGCATCGGCACGGGGGGGTTCCGAGATGGACGATTCACCGCAGGTTCGAGACGCTACGATGTTCGCGTTCGGAATATCGAGCAAGAACGTGATTCTCCCGATGATTTGGCCGATGACTATATCAAAGCCAATAACGGGAAACTCGTCCCCGCACGCGATATTGTCAAGACCGAAGTGGTGTCCACCTTGCCGGTGATTAACCGTTACAATCACATGCGGAAGGTGGAAATCACGGCGAATGTTGCCCCCGGCGCGACCCAAGGGGATGCGATCCGCCGAGCCTTGGCCGTTGCGGAACAACAACGGGCCGAAATGGGGTTGGGGGAAAATTATCGTTTTGTGGTACTTGGTAACTCGATGGCCATGCAGCAGACCCTCGATTCGTTGACCGTCTGCTTAGTCCTCGGGTTCGTGGTTGCTTATATGATCCTTGGGATTCAATTCAACTCTTACATCCACCCCCTGACCGTGCTCATGGCCGTACCCTTTGGCGTTACCGGTGCGTTGCTCACGTTGTGGTTACTCGGTCACACACTGAACATGATGAGCATGATCGGGATGATCTTGTTGGCAGGTTTGGTGAAGAAAAACTCGATTATCCTTGTGGATTACACCAATCAACTTCGTCAATCAGGAATGGGGCTTTATGAAGCGGTTTTGAAAGCAGGACCGACTCGGCTTCGACCAATCGTAATGACCAGTATCGCCACCGTGGCAGGGGCCATCCCCTTGGCGATTGGGGCAGGCTCGGGCGCGGAAACACGGGCCCCGTTGGCTCAGAGCATCATCGGGGGAAGCATTCTCGCCACGCTGGTGACCTTGGTCGTTGTTCCGGTTATGTATGTAACCTTCGATCGACTCAGCCGGTTTATGTTGAACTTAAATGATAAGCCGGCGCAACCCTCCGAGGAATGACAGCAGATTATCAAGATATTCGTCTCAATATCGTATGATTGAGAGACTCTTCTTTTGCCTCTTCAATCTTTCCCTAAGATGACTAAAAGTAATTATCCGTTAATCGTTCAAACATCCTATAAATGTTGATCGATGGATTATCCAATAAGGGAATAAAATGGGATTTATTCAAGAATTTAAGGCATTCGTCCAACGTGGAAATGTGATTGATTTGGCGGTGGGAATCATCATGGGGGCCGCATTCGGAAAAATCGTTGCCTCGTTAGTGGGTGATGTGATTCTGCCCCCCATCGGTTACCTCATTGGCGGAGTGAATTTTAACGATCTTCAGATTGTGTTAAGTGAAGCCAAAACCAAAGCCGTCGATGGCTACGATAAACCCGCTGCGGTGCTGAAATATGGGGCATTCATTCAGGCGATTTTCGATTTTCTGATTATCTCGTTCTGTGTCTTCGTGCTTGTTAAAGGTGTTAATCGTCTTCAGAAAGCCAAGGAGGAAAAACCCAAGGAGCCAAGCAATGAAGAAAAACTCTTGATGGAAATTCGCGATCTCCTGAAACAAAGAAACCCGTAAAACCTCTGATACCTTGCCCCTCATTGGGAGATTTCGAGGATGAAGAATCGAACCTTTCTGGACACCTTGAAGCGACCGAGAGCATAGAATAAACTTCGAGATAAAATTTGTGTGCGAGGTGACCCATGGCCACGAAAGAAAAAGTCTACACCCCTGAAGAAATTACCGAGAAACTAAAAGCTCTGAACCTCACGGGTTGGTATCTAGAGGAGGGTTGGCTGCGTCGGAAATACAATAGCGACGGCTGGGCGCATACACTGATGGCCGTCAACGCGATTGCTTTCATCTGTGAGGCGGCAGATCATCATGCGGATTTGGCCATTAGCTGGGGGAAATTCTGGGTGAAACTCATGACCCACTCGGCAGGGGGAATCACCGATAAAGATTTTGAACTGGCTGTAAAAATCGAAGAAGTCGTGCTTTGGCGTCCTCAAGGGGGGGCACTCACAGGCACTTCCGATAAGTTCGTTTACTCAAAGTGAGACCCAATGAAACTCTCCAACTTCTGTTTGTGTATTCTGCTGAGTGGTTCGATCACTTTTGCAGAGGAAATCAAAATCACAGGGGGGCTAGAAAATCAGTCCCATGTTGTCGTGACCCTGAACCTCAAAACCCCCGTGAAAAATCCCGAAGCTGCCATTGGAGCCAAAGCGATACCTGCTCAGGCCACGGCTGATGGGAAAAGTGTTGTGGTGCTCATTGACAAAATCCCCGCAAAAGAAACTGTGACGATCCACATCGTGGAAGGAAAAACACCCCCTCGGGAAGTTTTTGTTTGGAAAGACCCCGAAGGAGAAAAGCCTGTACTTGAATTCGCAGGTAAGAAAGTGTTGGAGTATGTTCGACCCACCTACGATAAAGAGGCCACTCCACCGAAGCAACCCCTGCGAACTAATCCCACGACGAAAGTTTACCACCATCTTTATGCCGAAGATGGCACCACTCGGTTAACCAATGGGGCCGACGGGAAATTCTCTCACCATCGCGGGATTTTCTACGGCTTTAACCGAATCAACTACGAAGGGGCTACCGGCGTAGATGTATGGCATTGTAATTCAGGCGAATCGCAACAACACGTCAAAACCTTGACTTACGAAGCCGGCCCTCTGTATGGTACGCACACCGTTGAGATTGCTTGGAACGGGAAGGATGGCAAACCTTTTGCCCGCGAGATTCGTCAGTTGACGGTTTACCAATGTCCGAAAGGGAGACTGGTTGAATTTCAGTCAACACTTTCGACACCACTCGAAAAGGTCCGGCTCGATGGGGACCCTCAACATGCGGGGTTTCACTTCCGCAGTCATGTTCTGGTCGAAGAAAAGACCGAGAACGAGACCTATTTTCTTCGTCCTCATGGTAAAGGAGAAAAAGGTAAAGAAGAAAATTGGGCCAACGCCAAATCTCCCGCCAGCACCATCAACCGCCCGTGGACGGCCATGAGCTTTGTCATTGCCGATAAACGCTACACCACCGTTTACATAGACCATGCTTCTAACCCGAAAGAGGCTCGCCAAAGCGAACGGAAATATGGTCGCGTGGGGACTTATTTTGAATACGATTTGACTAAAGATAAACCGCTAAAGGTTCAATATCGTCTTTGGGTTCAAGAGGGGGAAGTGACCTCGGAACAGTGTGATGACCTCTATCGTAGTTTCAACCTCCCCACGAAACCCTAGCCTCCTTTTCGTTTAGGATCGGCTTCATATTGCCCCTCGAAAAAGGAATCCCCTGATATTTTGCTCTACTGATAAAATTCGAGACAAAATTTCATCAATCGTACCCGAACCATTTCTCGCAAAACAATTTTTATATCTCATCAAAAAAGATTGCCAGTACTTAGTTCGATTCTTTCGTAACTTTCTAACTCAAAATTCTATCGAATACTAAAGTTTTACACATGAAGTTGGCGGTTCAAGGAAGTAAAGACATATTCCCTTAGTGAAAATATGGAAGAAGAATCTCGATTTTTCGACAGGATCAGCGATACGCTTTTGGTAGAAGAAGCCCAAAACGGCTCACTTTCTGCCGAGAATGAACTTTATCGTCGTTATTCACAAAGGTTGATTGGTCTAACCAAAAGGAAGTGGCCCGAAGTCCTCAAACGATCGTTGGACCCCGAAGATGTGGTTCAATCGGCCATGAATAATTTTTTTCATGGGATGCGCAGGGGCCTGTACAAAATCGACGATAGTACCGAGCTTTGGGCATTGTTAATGGTCATTACCCTGAACAAGCTCCGTTCCAAACAGGCTTGGTACATGGCAGCGAAACGAGACTTTCGGCGGACTGAATCTCACGAGATGCACCTTCAAACGGTCAGCGCAGAAACATCCCCACAAGAAGCCGAAATTTACTTGCAGGAAATACTCGATCGCCTTCCTCCGGAACATCGAAAAATTGTGGAACTTCGTTTACATGGGCACGATGTGGCCGCTGTGGCTGCCGAACTGGGCCGCTCGAAACGGACCGTGGAACGATTGCTCAATGACTGCCGAGTTCGCCTTTCAAAGATGCTCCAAGAATCCCAACACGACCTACCATGAATCCTTGCGAAACCTTTGTTGCCGACGATTTTGAGCAGCTCATACAGGCCTTTGAAACAGCTCGCTACAATCAAAAAGAGATTGAACTATCTGATTTTTTCCCCTCACCTAATCACCCTCGACGTGTGGAGATTATCCAAGAAATTATCTGCATCGATATCGAATGGAATTGGACCGAAGGAGTGACTCGCCGAGTTGAAGATTATTACTCAGTGGCAGGGGATTTGTTCCAACGAAGCGATTTTCGCAAAGCTGTTGCCTTTGAGGAATATCGGCAGCGTTGTTTGGCCTACGAATTAGTTCGCCGCGAAGACTATGCCCAAAAATTTGCCATCGATACCAGTGATTGGCCTGCACCCCCCTCCTTAGAGTCCGAGAGTTTTCATTCTCGTAGTTCTGTCACCATTATTAGTGAGATTAAACCGGTTGTGAATCAGACCAAGCCGGTTGCTACTGAGATTAAACCGGTTGTGGGTGAAAGTCAGCCGGCTCAATCTGAAGAAGAGTTGTTGGCTAAAACCAACGAGGTAGCCGTTCCCGTTGTCATTTCCAATGCCAAAACCCCGTTGGAAAGCGAGCCTTCTTGCTTGGGAAAGGTAAGGCCCCCTTCGAGTGTGGTGGGTGAAAAATCGGAGGGACTTTCGTCCACAACAGTACAAGAATATCGCCCAAAGTGTGGGGAATGGTTTCAACATTTTGAATTGGTGGAACTACTCGGTGAAGGGGCCTTTGCCCAAGTTTTCCTTGCTAAGCAAGAGGCTCTCGCAGGCCGAAAAGTCGTTCTTAAAATCGCCAAAAGGCTCTTCGGAGAACCCGAAAAACTCGCTCAGCTCCAACATACCAATATCGTTCCGGTTTATTCGGTTCACCAACAGGAGGGCTGGCATGCCATTTGTATGCCCTATGTGGGACGGGTCACCCTCGCCCATGTGATTGAAAAAATCGAATCGCTTGAATCTCTCACGACGAAAGCAAACCACATCCGCACCATTATCGATCAACTTCACACCGCTACCCAATCGGAGGAAATCGAACCCCGATCAAGCCCGAGTCTGATTCCCGTTCCGACCTCGAAACTGCCGAATCGGCTCGAAAAGATGAACTATATCGATTCGGCCTTGTGGATCATTTCGAGATTAGCCGGTGGGCTTGCCCATGCCCACGAACGTGGCTTATTGCATCGGGATATTAAGCCGGCCAACATCCTGTTATCGGATGAGGGAGAACCAATGCTTCTGGATTTTAATGTAGCTACCTCACTTGATAATCCCGAAGCCTCTTCAGCGGGTACTCTTCGATACATGTCACCTCAGCAATTACGGGCTTTGCAAACGGGTCGGAAATGCCTTGATATTCGCAACGATATTTATTCCTTGGGATTGGTCTTGTTCGAGTTACTCACAGGACGATTTCCTTGGCCCTACCAGAGAGTCAAAGGTTTAGGAGTGGGCGAACTCCTTTGGCAACAACGAAAAGACAAGGCCCCCAACGTTCGAGAATTCAACCCAGCCGTGAATCGAACCATTGCCACGATCGTGCAGGGAATGCTCGAACCGGATATTGAGAAACGGTACGCGAACGCCCAACAGGTGCAAGAAGATATTGAAGCCTACTTCGCGAATCGACCTTTAGTTCACCGACGCGAGCCTATTTCTCTGGAACGAGTCCAGCGATGGCGCCGACGCCATCCGCGCTTATGTGCTACGCTTTCCGTTGCTCTTTTTGCGGTGCTGCCGATCGTTGTGCCGGTGGTGATGGTGTATCAGCATCGTCAAAAAATCGAGAGAATGGAATCGGTCCAGAAATTTGAGAACAACCGCGAACTTTTCCGAGAGGTGGAATATCACCTGACCGCTCGGCTCGATGAAGCGACCCATCGCCAGCAGGGGTTAAATCTCGGCCGTGCCCTGTTGGAGCAATATCATGTTCTCGATTCCGAGAATTGGACAAACTCGCGCGATGTTCGACATCTTTCTTTGGCCCAGCAACAAGAACTCCGAGAGAGCATCGGGCAATTACTGTTGTTCGTCTCTCGGGCTGAAGAAAAAAATGAAGAATATGTTTCTGCATTACGCATCAATGAGATGGCCAGCCAAATTCTCGGTGAGCAAACACCGGTTGGCGTTTGGCAACAACGGGTACGAATCTTGGAAAATTTGGGCCGACTGAATGAGGCAGAACCTTGGCGGGGACTCAGCCAAGGTGTCGATTCTTCGGAATTGGGGGAGTTGAATCGAATCCACGATTTGATCTCTCAAGGGGAATATAAACAAGCTCTGGGTTTATGTGAAACATTAACGCGAAAAAATCCCGCCCACTATCTTGGTTGGTTTGCCCGCGGCCAATGCCAGTTTCAGTTAGGCCAAATTCCCGATTCGATCGCCAGTTATTCTGTTTGCGTGGCATTAAGACCCGACTCGGTCTGGGCTAGCTACAATCGTGCGATCGTTCTAATACGGGTCGGACGTTGGCAGGAAGCCCTCGAAGATTTGAACCGAGTCCTGAAGCTCAAAAGCCATTTCTCAGAAGCGAAAATCAATCGGGCAATTGTGTATCGTGCCTTGGGGAAATATCGTGAAGCAGAAAGTGATGTGAATGAAGTCATCGCCGAGGAAAAATCGGCCCGTGCCTACTTTTTGCGTTCTGACATTCGACGACACCTTAAAGATGAAAAAGGAGCGCAAGCCGATTTTGAAACCGCTCAACAGATCACACCAACCGATGAACAAGGTTGGATCGATCGGGGTTTGGCCTATTTGGAGAAGGATAGTCGCCACGCATTGGCCGATTTTGAACAGGCTCTGAAGCTGAATCCCCGTTCACGGGATGCTTTGCAGAATAAGGTTTATGTGTTAGCTGAAAAGTTAGGGAAAATCGAAGATGCGATCGCCAGTTTAGATCAAATGCTGCAATGGTATCCCGACTACCTTCCGGCACGGGGGGCACGCGGGGTGTATCATGCTCGATTGGGGAATGTCAACCAGGCCCGCCAAGATGTGGAATACTGTCGAAAACACGATCGTTCCCCGTTTGGCATGTACCAGCAAGCGAGTCTATATGCCTTGCTTTCCAAACACGATCCCGAGGCCGCTCAAGAAGCCCTGAGCTTATTTGAAAAATCCCTCCAAGCGGGGTTCCACGATTTCGCCCTGATCGAATCAGATAAAGATATTGATCCGATCCGTCAACATCCCACCTTTGTTCGCGCACTGGACCTTGCCAAACGATTACACAAATCGCCAGAAAACAAATAATGGACGATTTTGCTTTTTTTTTGGCGGACCCTCTTCCTGATTGCCGTTTTTCTCTTCAACAGAAAATGAATACCCAAAATGAACATGAAACCTACCAAACTCAATCTCGTCTCTCTTGAAAAACGTGATTTACCAGCCACTTTTGGTATCCCTTGGCAAGATGGAAGCCAAGTGACCCTGAGTTTTGTTCCCGACGGAACCTTGGTCGGAACCGAACCGAGTACCCTTTATGCCATGCTGGGGACCAATACGCAGGCATGGCAAACGGAAATTCTTCGGGCCTTTCAAACTTGGGCTGTCCAAGCCAACGTTAATATCGGCCTCGTCAGCGATGATGGTTCGCCCTTGACGGCAGGGGGCAGCGTTCAAGGAAATCGGGGGTTTGGCGATATTCGGATTGCAGGGGTGCCTTTAGCACAAGATGTTTACGCCATCACGGCTCCGCCGGATATGTACAGCTCTTGGTCGGGGACGATTCTCATCAACACCAATAAATTTCTATCGATTGGTGGAAAGAAGAATGCGGCCGACCTGTATACCGTGATGCTCCAAGAAGCGGGCCATGCGTTGGGAATTGGCAATAGCACTTCGACTTCTTCGGTGATGTACGAGTTTTATAACGGCGTTCGTTCTAGTTTGAGTGCCGAGGATATTAACTCAATCCGATCACTTTACGGAACCCGCTCAGCGGATCAATACGATACGGCAGCGAATAATGATTCTCGGACCACCGCCACGGCGTTGCCTAACTCGGGGGCTGAAGCCGATATTACAACCACTGCGGATGTGGATTGGTACCGATTCACTGCCTCGCGTTCTTCGATGCAAGTTCGATTGGATATTGCAGGTCGCAGTTTATTAAATGCCATTGTCCGAGTCACGGATGCCAACGGGCGAGTGATTGCCAGCGGTCAATCCTCGAGCCTGTTCAATAATAGTGTGACTTTGGATCTCAGTAATTTAAGTTCAGGTGCAACCTATTTCGTCAGTGTTTCTGCAGCAAGAACCGATGTTTTTGGGGTCGGCATTTATCAACTACGGGTCGGCACCGCGAGTATGCTCTCTTTGCAGGACCGAATCAGCGATTTCCTGACAAACTCCGTCATGCCTGAATTTTCTTCCAATGAAACGATCGCAACCGCAACCAATTTATTCAATCCGGAAAGAGTCCTCTCGAATTCAACAGATGTGATTTTCAGTGCCAGCTACAATTCCTCGCTCGATGTGGATTTTTATCGGATCGAATCCCCTGCGTTGGGAAGTGCAACCCAGCAATCCTTGATTGTCTCGATCTGGGGGTTGAACGGAGCAACAATTGATCCGAACCTACAAGTTTTCGACTCGAACGGTCGAGCTTTAGAGCACACCGTGATTCACGCAAGCCTCACGAGTGCGGTCATTCAGGTTACGAACATCACCCCGAGTACTCGTTACTTCATTCGCACCAATTCGGCCAGCGGGTTGAGCGGCGACTATCGAATGGCGATCAATTTTATCAACACGGAAATTCCTGCACCGAATTTGAATGTGAACCAAACCCTTTCGGGATTGTTGTCAAAATCAACCACAACAATCTCGATCTCACAAAGTAGCTATATTCACCTGACCTTGGGGGCAATGAATGCTCCCGACTTGACGGGGCTTGTAGTGGTCACCATCTACAATTCCTCGAATCAAGTGGTTGATGTTCTCTCGACGGGGCCGAATCGCTACCAAAGTTTGGACATCTTTTTGCGAGCAGGGACTTACCGATTTGAAGTCACCACAACGGCGTTATTCTCGGTGGACTTTAGCCTTGCGATGTATATCACAACCGACCCCGTTGGGATCGCGCCAACAAGTACGTCCACAAGTCCTCCCTCTAATAATTCCAACTCGTCCAATAATAATTCCAACTCACCCAATAAATCAGATTGGTGGGGATCGCCAAGCTATACTTCTTCCACCACTACGACTAGTCAACCGGCCTACTAATACGATTGCACCACACATAGTTTGCCCCTGTGTCGATTCTGTTCTAACGACAGGTCACCACTCATTTTTTGAGATTTGAGTTCCGAGTTCCGAGTTCCGAAGTTCGATTTCCGCTTATCGAGTTCTGAATTGCTTCAATCAACGAATAAAGTTTTGTTTACCGATTAAGGAATTTTGGGAAGCGGTGGTAACGTGGGAGTCATAGGACTAGGCTCTTTTTCCGGAAGTGGTAGCTTCGGAAGCTGAGGTAAAGTCAAATCGGGTTCTTTCGGCTTTTCCGAAGAAGGGGGCGCCGGCGGAATCGTCGGTAAGACCAAGGGAGGCTCGCTGGGTTGTGTGGGTGCAGGAAGTTTGGGTGGCGACGGTTCTTTGATCGGCGGCAACGGTTCCGGATTGGGAATTTTCGGAAGCGTTATTTCCGGACTGGGTATCGTTGCTGGCGGTGTCAGCGGGGCCGATTCCTTTTTCATGGGCGGCTCGCTTGGGGTAAGAAGATCGGGTTTGGAAGGAAGGTCGGTCGTGGGACGGGAAACTTCCCGCACGGGTATGATGGCCCCCGTCTCTTGCCAGCTTCGGAGCGTCGGGGGTGTTCGGAAGCCTTCGAGACGAACCGACAGGGTTCCGGAACTCAGACGGACACTCTTTGTTCCGGAAGGATTCAGAATCATTTGAGGGGTAGTTCCCGAATGGCTTGGCCCCTCTGCGAGTTCTCCCACGGCGGACTTGATCGAGTGCACATTCAAGCTCACCTGCAATTCATCGTTCGGACGCAGCGACAGATTTTGCACAAACAACGTTTCTTGCCAATCCCCTGCTTTCGAGCGCAATGGGTAGGCTTTGGCGTTATCGACCCCTTTATTTCCGATATAAACCCAACGGATTTCTTCGTTCATCTTGGCAGATCGATCGGCATCAAATTTTAGAACCATTTTCGCAGGCGAACCATTTTTCACCCAAGCGAGATAGTCGGCCAATTGCTGAACCTCACGGCTGTGGGTTCCTCCTTCGGGCAACGCTAAATAAGTTGAGATGGCTTGTTGCAATTTCTCAGGAGGAGCCGTGGAAGACTCTGACAATTCTTTGACGATTGTGTAAAGATGTTTATCTTCCTCCAAGCGGACCAAATTTCGGGCCTTGGTGACCATCTCTTTCTGAACGTCGGCTTTGAGAATCGTTTGCACCGCAGCAGAATGGTGAAACTGTAGGACCGTGGCATAGCCCGCACCAAAATGTTTGACATCGAGATATTTGCCGACCTGCGATTCGAGAGCGTTGTACGCATTTTTTCGATAGTCTTCCACCAGTGTTTGGTATCCGTTCGGGACCTCGGTTCCCCATGCTGGCAAATGGGATTTCCAAGCTGTTAGCCATTCAGCTGCTGCGACCGGATCGGGGCGTTTCATCCGTGCAACATATTCATTTTGGTAGAAAACCCATTGTGTTTCCTTTGAGTTATCCTTGCCTGCCACGGGAACTTGAACAATTTTTTCGACCTCTTTGATGACTGGTTTTTCAACGATTTTTTCGACCTCTTTGATGACTGGTTTTTCAACGATTTTTTCGACCTCTTTGATTTGAACGACTGGCTTTTCAACCACCTTTTCTACCGGAATGACTCGGGGTTCGACATAAGCATAGGTCTTATCGATCACCCGTCGATTCCAAGTGGTATCAATGAAGGCAACATAGCAAATAATGCCCAGAATCAAAAGCGCCAACAAAGCCATCGGAATCCAACTCCGTTGCTCACGTTTGAATTGAGCAGGCGGAGTCGCGGTTGGAGTGACGGAGGGGGGGGGCGAAAGAGCGGCACTTCGATCTGCCAAAGGTGCCAACAACGAAGGTTCGGTCCTTGTGACCACCGGTGTGGCTTTGACCGGTTCGGGCTTGATCTCTGCTTTCGGGGGTTCCGATTTGGGCGGCGCCACATTCGGCGTGCTGAGGCTCACCGGTGCGGGACTGGGTTGAACCGGAATCGTGCTGGGAGGCGTTCGAGGTTCCGGCTTCGATTCTATTGGAGGATTTTGAATAATCGTAATCGGTTGAACCGGCGTCGAAGTAATCGGCGCTGTAACTAACGGCGCTGTAACTAACGGCGCTGTAACCACCGGTGTCGATACTATTGGTGTTGAAGCTGTTGAAACAACCGGTGTCGGAAGAATGGGAGTGGTGATGATCCGTTCGGTGATCGTTTCACGGGTTTCGATGGTGATTTCCGGAAGCGTTGGATTTTGAGGAATCGGATTTTCTAAAATCGGTTTTTCTAGAACCGGTTTGACCGATTCGGTGAGATGATTCGGATTCGGTGTCCCTACAGGAATATCGACCTGAGAAAGCGAGGTCGGAATTTTGGCAGGTGGTTCGACCTTGGGAGTCGTCACTACCGATTCCACGGCTGGAGTAATCAGAGGCGTCACTTTCTCAGCCGGTTTCTTCAGTGGTTCCACAACCGGAGTGGTATGGCTTTCAATCGTTTGGGTGACCTGCGTGACCGTGGTTTTGGTCTCGGTTTTCCAAGCAGGCACAACGGGTGGATTTTGGGGCAAGCGTGCCCAATAGCCGTTGCGGGGAAGGGTATCCCAACTGGGTTCGTACCACTCGGCCAATTCGGGAAGCTCAACAACCAATCGGCCTCGAAGCTGATCGGGATGGATGGCATTGATGGCATCGGGGACAACGGTAACACATTCGTGCAAATGACGAAAAATATCTTCTTGCTCGGCTTCGGTCATGGCTTCGGTATCGGTGCCGATCAAGGCCAGAACAATTCCCTCGGCACTTTTGACAGCGAAAAAATCGTCGCCGATCGTTTCATCCCCATCGCGACATTGGCCCAAATAATGAGCAGCCGTCGGGCTATCGACCCCCCGATTCGGTGGCACAAAGAAACGGGGGCCTAGTTCGCCGACCGCTGGTGATTCTGCAATCAAAATGGGACTGCGCATAGCGAATCCTTCCGCTCAAAAGACGAGACCTTTGATAATTTGTGGAACTTACCAATCTTTCCTAATTCCTGCAAGACCAACTTTTTGACAAGAGTTCACTCAATATGACCCCTCGATTTTTTCCGAAGTCAATGCCTCGATCCTCAGTGACTACCTGATTCACCGAGTCAACACTCAGGAGAGGATGTTACGACAGCGATTGCCAATCGTTTCTTGTTGGTCGAACGTCGTACAAATGGATAGGTTTCCATATCCCAATCGTTTCTTGCAGGTCATGGGAATTCTTCCCATAATAACCCTTGCCCAACAAACCAGAGGGAAGCTCATGGGGATACCGGATCGCGGAGGACTAGGGGAAGGATTTCTCACCACAACTCTCGAAAATGCTATCAATTGGGCTCGCCAAGGAAGCCTGTGGCCGATGACCTTTGGCTTGGCCTGTTGTGCCATTGAGATGATGGCAACCGGCGGGGGCCGTTATGATATTGACCGCTTCGGAGCGGGGGCATTTCGTGCGACACCCCGACAGGCCGATTTAATGATTGTGGCTGGCACCGTGAATTTCAAAATGGCCGATCGTGTTCGCCGACTGTACAACCAAATGCCCGAACCCAAATTTGTGATTGCGATGGGGGCCTGCACCTGCGGGGGGGGGCCTTATTACAAATATGGTTATAACGTCGTGAAAGGTGTCGATCTGGTTGTTCCCGTAGATGTGTATGTACCCGGTTGCCCCCCCCGTCCCGAAGCACTGCTCGAAGGTCTCATGCGCGTTCAAGATAAAGTCCGCGCCATGAAAGATTACACCACAGGCCAAGAACCAGAAGGTCTTGTGCCTGTCCGCAAAGGCTCGATTCTGCTGCCGGATGTTCTCGAAAATCAGGCAAAATCGCTGGATTTTCTTGTGGCGAACAAAGAACGGGCGAAACCCGTCAAGGCTTAATCGCATTGCATGATCCCCATCGATCGACGATTGACTCAATGAAACGATAAACGATAATTGATACCTTCCCGAATGATTCGTTTTTGTGGAATGGAAAAAGGACGATTCTTTTTTGCACCATGGATAAAGAACGATCCCCTCTTAAAACAAGCATCGGGACATTACTCTTTTGCGAACCGGATCGATCGCTAAATCTCACGGTTGGAAGCGATCGAAAAACTTCTATTCTAAAGGGTATGCCGTTTCAAAACGATCTCACCGTGCGAAAGTTGATGACAGCCAACCCCATTCGGCTGAGTCCAGACCGACCGATCCAAGAAGCCCTTGAGATCATGAATCAAAAACGGATTGGTGCCATTCCGGTCACGAACGAGCAAAATCAAATCGTGGGTATTTTCACCGAGAGAGATTTTCTCCGTCGTGCGGTCTCGGCTAGCCCTGGTTGGCGCACGATGCCAATTTCGGAATGGATGTCTCCTTTCCCATATACAATCCATCCCGATGCGGGTTGGGAAGAGGCAGTGCAATCGATGGAACGTCTTCGGGTGGGGCATTTGCCCGTTGTCGAAGATGGAAAATTGGTGGGCATCCTTTCGACCCGCCAAGTGATGTCGCAACGCAATTTATTTCTGAAACAATCGGTTGAAGAGAGAACCCGTGAACTCAAACGAGCCAACGAAGAATTGCTAGCCCGAGATAGTGAATTTAGGCACTACATGCAAATGGCGGCTCGGCTGCAACGTCGGTTTGTGATTCCCACTGCCCCTCCTAATTGGCCGGAACTCGCTTGGGGAATTCACTTCGCACCGTTGGATCCCCTTGGTGGGGACTATTACGACTTTGCTTTGCCCGATGAGGATCATCTCGGGGTCTTGATGACCGATGCGAGTGGCCATAGCTTACCCGCCGCGATGGTTGCGATTATGGCGCGACAGGCTTTTTCTGAAATTGCCAATAAAACGATCTCCCCCAGTCAAGCTCTCGAAGCGGTGGGAAAACGTCTTTACGGACTGATTGAGGATCGCTTTGTCACAGCCTTTTATGCGATTTATAATCGGAAGACGCGGGAACTCACTTACTCGAATGCGGGTCATACCGTCCCCTATCTGTTTCGGGCCAGAACAAAGACTTGCGAGCGCCTGTACATTCGGGGGCTGATGTTGGGGATTACCTCCGATGAAACCTATCAGGAAAAAACGGTGGTATTAGAACCCGAGGATCGGCTCTGTCTGTATACCGATGGTTTGACCGATGCCCGTAACGAAATTGGCGAATTTTATGGCACGGAACGATTGGTCAACTATTTATCTTCCCATCCCGAACTGCACGCCCAAGAACTAGCCGATGGCCTATTTGAAGATATGAACAACTTTCGCGGTTCAAGCAAGCTCACGGATGATGTGAGTATTGTTGTGGCAGAGTGTTGCAAGTGTTTATAGCATTCGAGGGGCATCCGCCAAGTAATACTCAGACGACCATTATCATAATGTGATGGTCACAATTCTTTCAAAGAAGGTAAATAACAGGAAGCAAATTCAGCAAACGAATACCATCATGGAGTGATGGTCACGGTAGCCTTGAGGGCCTTATCGATTTGCTCTTTCAAATCTTCCAAATGAGCGCGTGTCGTATCATCTGTGGGGCCTTTGGGTAATTGGAGTAGGGCATCGATCTTTTTGTAAAGTTCTCGCAAGTGGAACCGTGCTAAGCTGCGAGCATCGGCCGGTGCGCCGGGGCGGACCGCCAAACGAATCAATTCATTGGCATAGGTTCGTTGCAAATTCCGCCGAACCACCGTGGCTTTATAAGCAGGGGCTTTCTCTGCGGTGGGTAAATCGCCGAAGATCGAATCGGAAAGGGATCGGAAAAGCTCGCCGAGTTGCAGGCTTTGGTCCCCCGGATCGGCTTTGGCTACGTTCTCTTGAACTCGAAGCAACGTATTGTTGTTCAACAGCTCGAACAAAGCGACTCGTTGAACCCCTAAAATTCGATCGTTGAGGTTATAGGTCACGTTGCGCATGGCGGCTTCGTTCCCCCAGTGTAACCAACGGTCGGCTCCCAGTTTGCGGAGTTGATCCGGTGGGAATTGGAACGGGGTATCGGTAAAGATTTTCTCTTGCAAGAACTTAAGGGCTTCGCGTTGTTTGTTTCCCTTGATGGGAACGAGCGGGTCTCGCGCACCTTTATCTCCCTTATGATCGCGGTGAATCGATTCCCCACCGACATGCGAAGCCGCTAAGAAGGCAGCATTCCCGTATTGATTCAACATCACCGAAAAGGCAAAGCGGGCACGTTGATAACCATCACCATTTTCAACCACCCGATCCGCAATCCCTTTGAGCATCTCTTCTGCAAGAGCGATTCGGTCTTGAGCAAATTTGAGCGTATCGGCCCCGAGGTCCCATTGATTGATTAACGGGTCCGCAGTGGCTAAATCTTCGTCGGTACCGTAATCGAGTCCCGGCTCGGCACAACGGGAGGCAATTTTCTTTAGTTCTTCGCGTTCCCCTTCGGTACCTCCTGTCAAAGGTTTATAAGCATACTCGATTGCCCAATAATCGTAGGGGCCTATGGTCGTGTTGAAGAAATCCCCCTGTTTGACTCCCTTAGGGGCAATATTCACGGGGTTGTAATCCATCACGCTGGCGGTCAAACCTTGTTTACGGGTGATGTTGGTATCGTGCAATTGCTCGGCCTTGAGCATGGTGCTGGCCTTGAAATTGTGACGTAACCCCAAGGTATGCCCGACCTCATGCATGACCGTTTCTTTAATCGCTTGAAGAATCATTTCATCGGGGAGTTTATCGCCCGGCTTCAGATTCAACGTGGCGGCCATGGCGGCCAAGGCAAACCCCAATTCCGATTGTTTATGGGAAGCACACTGGCATAATCCCGAACGGAACGCCCTAAGCTGATTGCGACGCTCTTGATAGGGGTCTTCGCTCTTGCTCTCGCGAGTATCCCAACTGAGGCTACTGGCCGACGTATTCAACGGGACCGAGGGAATCAACCAACCTCGCCGCGAGGCTTGAATGGGGCTATCCGGTTCGGTCGTAATGCCCCGCTCGGATTTATAGAAATTGGCGCTGGTCTTGTAGAAGCGAACCATGCTGGCATCGAAAATAATGTCTGCATCGATAATTTCTCCCGTGAAGGGATTCGCTCGACTGGGTCCCATCGCGTATCCTTCGTCGTTGGTGACCCAACGGAACGTGCTATAGGTGACATCTTCCGGATCGAAATCTTCGTTCTCTTGTTGGCGAACTTCGATGGCATCGCGGAAACCAATTTTCTCAAAGGCTTTATTCCATTCCAAAATCCCTTCACGGACCACCGCTCGATACTCGTCGGGCACACTCTTTTCGATCCAGAACACAATCTTCTTTTTCGGTGGAACCAGCTTGCCCCCTTCTTTCCAAACGCTGCCATCGACCCGTTCCAAACGCCAACGGTTGATGTAACGAACAAAGGAGGTATCTTTATCGTCTGTGGAAAAATCTTTGATGGCGGTGAGGAAGTGCCCCACGCGATCATCAGCATGTCGGGGCTGGTAGCCCTCGGGGAGTTCCACGATTCCATAATGAATCACCATGGTATTCCCACGCGGATCAATCACCCGATCATCGGTCGGTCGGCCCGAGAAGGTTGCCAACACTTGAAACTCGACATTCTTCGAGAAAGCCTTGACCTTATGCCAAGCGGAACGATTGGTATCGAAAAATCCAAAAGGCAGATCAGCAAAATTGCTCAGGAAAATATCATTCAGGTCGATCAATATCGAGTTCCGAAATGGGTGAATGCTCTTGATTCGTAAAGCCATGAGAACCGAATCGGTATAAGTGGTTTCAACGGCGCGAGCCACCGGTCCTGGGTTCGATTTGAAGCGAACATTCCGACGAATCAAATGGATTTTATCACCAACACGCTTGAAGGAAATCACCCATTGCTCATCAAAATTCAGGGTATGCCCAGCAAAGCCAACGCCCCCTCGGGCCAAAGAAATCGGCGCCAAATAGGCGCGATCCAATTGATTCGGCTGAATCTCCGCATAAACATGATCGTCTTTTTGATAGAGTTTGAATAACCCCTCGTAGACCTTCGCACCGGCAACAACCTTATCGAAATCCTCGAATTTTTTAGGTGGGGTTTCCATTTGTCCCAAAGTGATGGGCACAAATACCATCAGACCCAAAAACGTCCAAATTCTGCGCATAAACTGATCCCAAAATAAGAAAGGGCGCTGAAGTTAAGATATCTTCATCTTATCGATCCGGTTGATTTTTACAAAGAAAGCAAGCAAGTAAAGTGTGATGATCGTATCGAACAAAAGGGTCATAGGGATTTTAAGGGAGCTTCCCCAAAAATTCTACTCGACCGTGACGCTCTTTGCTAAGTTGCGAGGTTTATCGACATCGCACCCCCTTAACAGGGCCACATGATACGCCAACAATTGAAGGGGAATGACAGTGACCACCGGTTGCAGATATTCCGGAACATCGGGAACAAAAATCACTTCGTCGGCCTTGCTGGCCACATAATCGGCTGCCTTGGCATCGCCTTCGCTGGCAATGGCAATAACGGGTCCGCGTCGGGCTTTCACTTCTTCTAAATTCGACATGACCTTATCGAACACGCTTCCCCTTGGTGTTAAGAAAATACTAGGGGTTTCTTCATCGACCAAGGCAATGGGGCCATGCTTCATCTCGGCGGCGGGGTATCCTTCGGCATGGATGTAGGAAATTTCCTTGAGCTTTAATGCCCCTTCCAATGCCACCGGATACATATACTGCCGCCCCATGAACAACATATTGGAAACGTGATGATATTTCTGGGCGATTCGTTTCACTTCCTCGTTGCATTTCAGGGCTTGTCGAACCGCATCGGGCAACGCCCGCAGGTCCTCGATCATTTTCGCCCCTTGCAAACTCGACAGGTGCCGTAACCGACCAAAGAATAATGCCAACATCGCTAAGGTGGTCACCTGCGAGGTAAACGCCTTGGTGCTGGCAACGCCGACCTCGGGGCCGGCATGCAGATAAACGCCCCCATCGGCCTCGCGGGCAATTGTGCTGCCGACCACGTTACAGATCGCGAGCGTGGGATGACCTTTCCGTTTGCTCTCTCTCAGGGCAGCGAGTGTATCGGCCGTTTCCCCCGATTGCGTGATGGCAATACAAATGGTATGCTGATCGATGGGTGGGTTTCGATAACGAAATTCGCTGGCATATTCCACCTCGACCGGCATACGAGCAAATTCCTCGAAAAGATATTCGCCGACCAATCCCGCATGGTAACTGGTCCCGCAAGCGGTGAGAATCAGACGCTCCGCGCGACGTAGTTGCCGATTCGTGAGATTCAACCCGCCGAACAGGGCGGTATTATCTGCATCGACTAAGCGACCTCGTAGGGCATTTTCTAGAGCTTCTGGTTGCTCAAATATCTCTTTGAGCATGTGATGCTCAAATTCCCCTTTGCCCGCATCGCCGGTCCCCCAATCGATATTTTGTACCGCCACACTGACCCGCGTATGGTCTTCATCATAAATGTGGAATTCGCTATCGTTCAACACACACAGTTGATGATCCTTCAGATAAACCACCCGTTGGGTACAACCAATCAAGGCCGTAGGGTCCGATGCCAGAAAGTTTTCTTCCTCCCCAACACCGATCACAAGGGGGCTACCTAATCGGGCGCCAACAATCACATCGGGATTGTGAGGACTAATGACCGCTAGCCCGTAGGTGCCTTTAAGTAGCGTAAGAACCCTCCGGACTGATTCAACAAGATCACCCGTTTCTTCGAGTTGTTGGGCAATCAGGTGGGCGATCACCTCGGTATCGGTTTGAGAGCGAAATTCTATCCCCTGTTCGAGTAATTGCTTCTTA
>JAOAAA010000024.1:0-4749 GCA_026419115.1 Gemmataceae bacterium | reverse complement strand
TGGGCAATCAGGTGGGCGATCACCTCGGTATCGGTTTGAGAGCGAAATTCTATCCCCTGTTCGAGTAATTGCTTCTTAAGTATCGCATAATTTTCAATGACGCCATTATGAACGACGGCCACGGAATCGGCACCTCCGATATGCGGGTGAGCGTTCACATCGGTCGCGGCTCCGTGAGTGGCCCAACGAGTGTGAGAAATGCCCACGGTACCGGGCGCAGGACTTTCCTTGAGATATTTGGAAAGGTCATTAACACGCCCTGCTTTTTTACGCCAATGCAACTTCTGACCCGTCAACGTCGCCACACCGGCACTATCGTAACCACGATATTCCAAACGTCGTAAACCTTCGACCAAAATGGGTTCTGCTTCGCGTCGTCCCACATAGCCCAAAATTCCACACATGTTGCGAATACTCCTTCCAAGATGAGTTTTTCTTCCAAATCCATGACGGTGAGAGAGGGAATAGCAATATAAACAAAATTGCAGAATTTGGGAACCCGAAATGTTTGTGTTGATCGGAAATTTTCGAGCCTTTTTTTCACGGGTTCCCATGAGATCATAATCTGACTTTGATTAGAACAAAACTCATGCCAGACAAAAGATTCTGAGCAAGGATTCTGACATAAAATTCTCTCATTCTCAAGAACGTCAGTGCCATATCAAAATGAACGAATATACCTCACAAAGGCGATCCATTGGGAAGAAAGAGAATTGATGACAAACACACAATGTTATCCCCTACCAAGGTCTTAGCCGAAAGATTCTCAGGGCCTTTCGATGGAACACTCCGGTAACTTCCGCTGTAACCACGGAACCCCCTCATCGGTTAATTGTGTGAAACCAAGATCGAGTTTTTCAGCATGAATAAGATTCAAATTTCTTGGGAAGAATCTGATCCCATGAATGAACCCGATCCCATGAAGAATCCGATCCCATGAATGAACCCGATCCCATCGTGATCCCCAATAAATACCCTTCTGCGAGAGGCCATCCCCATCGTGGGAACAAACCCTTTATTCGTCGATTGGGACCTATTGGGATTCACGCCGTTGAAGTGCCTTTCGTCTCATCAGGGATAACGTAACAACTTCTAAAATACATATCAGTTCCATAGACTCATCCTATCTACCCTCGGTTGGAGGCTCTCCTATGCGAATTCTCGTTTTGCTCCTTTTTGCTACCTCTTTGTTTGCAGAAACACCCGTAACGGCCCTGTCCCAAGAAAAAGAGCCGAAGGCGAAACTCAGCGGGAAATTGGCCGCTGCCTATTTGGATCATGTCAGTACCGATTGGACCCAAACTCGAAGATGCTTCGCTTGTCATACCAACGTATTTTACATGCTGGCCCGTCCCAAGATTGAAGGTGGGGATAAAGCCCCTTTGAAGGCATCTCGCGATTGGTTGGAGCAATCGGTTGCAGGTTGGGAGAAAAAACTCCCCAAACCCGATTACAATGTTTTGGCCCCTGCCATGGCTTTGGCCGCTCACGATGCGACAACAGGTAAACTTTCGGAAGTGACCCAAAAAGCCTTAGACTATTGTTGGACCCTACAAAAAGCGGACGGTTCTTTTAATTGGCCAAAGTGCGATTGGCCCCCGCAAGAACACGATGATTACTACGGCGTGGCCTTTATGATTGTCGCAGCGGGACTGGCCCCCGAGGGCTACGCCAAAACAGAAAAAGCCCAAGCCGCCCTAGACAAAATGCGAGGCTATCTCAAGAAAAATCCCCCCCCCGATTTGCATCACAAGGCCATGTTGCTTTGGGGAGAATCGTTAGTTGGAGACATTCTCTCGAAGGAAGAAAAAAACACCATCATTTCTGATTTGAAGAAACTCCAACAAGAAGATGGAGGCTGGGGCTTACCCTCGTTGGGAACCTACAAACGTCGAGATAAAGAGAAAACGCCGAATGATCCCAAAGCTCCCAGCGATGGTTATGGTACGGGTTTCGTCGTGTTTTGTTTGCGTCAAGCCGGTGTCCCCAGCGATGATCCCGCGATTCAAAAAGGGATTCAATGGATTCAGAACAATCAACGTGAGTTAGGCTGTTGGTTTACACGTTCTTTGAATACCAATCGATTTCACCTGATCACCAACGCGGGCAGTGCCTTTTGTGTGCTTGCATTGGATGCTTGTGGTATCAAACTCAAATGTGAGTAGCAATCGTCAAACTCAAATGTGAGTAGCAATTGGTTTTTGAAATGAGTTTACAAAATCAGAGTGGGGGAACGATTGTTAGGAAGGGGAACTACTTCTTCTCGGCGAGTTTCTTTAACTCTTCTTCCAAAATCGCAGTTTGAAGATGTCGGTTGACCACTTTCCCATCGGCATCCAAAAGGATCATCGTGGGGACAACCATAATGCCATATCGTTCGGCGAACGGGCTGGAATCAAGGCCCCCCGGCGCGAACAGGTGCGTTCCGCCTACTTTATTGGTCTTGAGAAACTCAATCGCATCGGCTTGAACATTATCCAAGTTCACGCAGACCAATTCCACTTGGGCAGGATTAATCACCGAGGCCAACTTGGAGAAATCTTTGGCAGCATTTTGTCCATTCCAGCTCGCCCAGTAATAAACCACAATGGGTTTCCCTTTGCCTCGAATGTTCTTGATATCGAAAGGAGTGCCGGCCCCAAGAGTGTTGCCTGCTAATTCAAATTCTTTGCCTTCTGATTCGATCCGGTCAATTGCACCTTTCGCTTTGGCGGCCAAACGCGATTTCCCGAAGTTGGTGACAATCGCTTTATAATTGGCCTTGGCATCGGCCTCTTTGCCAGCAAATTCATTGGCCATGGCCATTTGCATGAGAGCATCGGGGGTGTCATCAGCCGTGGGGTATTCCGAGACGAAGGCAGCCAATTTCTTCAGCCACTCTTCTTGAATTTTTTGGGCCACTTCAGGTTTGGGGTTTGCGCCTGGAGCCGTCAGGGCCATCAGTTTCATGCTGTATTCGGCCGTCATTTCTCGGAACGTCACATAGCCTGCCAAAGAACTTCCGGGCGCATTTTTGGCAATGACCGTTCGCCATTGGCCGAGCCGTTTGAGAGATTCCTCGTGCCCTACCTGAGCGGCCGCGGCATAGCAATCGGCAATTTGTTTCACCCAAATATCTCGACGAGCTTTGTACTCGGCAGGAGTATCCTTCTCATCGATCACAGCAACAATCTGCTCGATGATCGCACCACGAGATGCGTTGTAACGGGCAATTTCGTTGGCCGAGGCACCAAAGCTCGGAGCTTTTTCATCCAGCGGTTTCAACGCCTTTTCGATAATATCTTTCGCTTTCTCGGGAACTTGAATTTGCTCGTCGGTACTACTGCCCGCAATCGGACCAATCGGTTCAGCAGCCAGACCATCCACAGGAGCTTCGACCAAACGCCAAGCACGGCCGACTTGAATCATTTCTCCCGTTTGGAGGAAACCCGTTTTCCCATTTTTGGGATCACCATCTTGGTACAAAACAGTTCCCCGTTGATAGCGAATCAAATCAACCTTCGATCCCAAGTCCTCTGCCAATGTAGTCTGCGGATTTTTAACTTCTAAATGAACCCAGACGGTTCCTTCCGGTGTGAGTTTCACGAGTTTGGCCGTAGTCTTATTGAATTGTTCCCCGACCTTATCTCGCTTGGCTTTGATGCGAGCAATCTCGTTGGCAGGTAAACCGAGTTCATTCATCTCCTCGTCGGTAATCAACAAAGCCTGTAAACGACGAGAGTCTTTCGCTGCTGTGGCCGCTAAAACTTCTTGGCTGACCTCTTCGGGAGAAATCACAATCCAAGTATCGATCGTGCCGTTCTCGTCTTTATCGACACCCCATTTAGAACCATTCGGCCCCAACCAACGATACTGATCCGCAATTCCATTCCCGTTGGTGTCAATCTCCCGATAGGCCTCGACCCCACCGATGTAATACGACCAAATGTGGACCTTGCCATCTCCGGCCGTGTCCATGAATTTACGAAGCAGTCGGCCGTTCCCATCTTTAAGGGCCCAACCAGTTTCTTGCTTGCCACCCGGAAGGGCTTTCCCCGTTACCAATTCGACTTTGCAAGTCGAAAGGGCCGCTGCCGTGGGGACATCGACCGGTACACCGGCTTGTTTAGGTTTAAAGGCAAGAATATCGCTGACGTTCGGTTCCGCTGCGGAAACGACCGACTGCGAAAGTGCTGCACAAAACACTCCTGCCGCGATTTTGCGAAGATTTAATCGAAACATTCCCATCCAATTCCTCCTGAATGTCGTGGGGCTGAATGCGAGGAGAAAGCCATCCTTGCTCATTTACTTCATCGGTTTTCTGCGTTCCCCAAATTCAAAGAAGGATCAGATAGCAATATCCTTGCCTGTGCTACAATCGGTAGAGATTCACTATCTTTCGTGAACCTACACCTAATAGCCCACAGCGCAACAATCGAACCCAATTTCCCACAGGGTAGAACCACACCAAGTCGATTCGACCTAGGCAAGCTGCGGCTAGTTGAACGGCCATTTTCTCACATCAAAAAGATTGAATGATCGTCTTAATGATTGAGTCATAAGCTAAAATGAAGAGGTACTTTGACGGAAAAAATTTCTCATCAACGTATTTTCCATACCGAAAAAATGACTGGAGATAAGTCCAAATCATGATTCGGACTTCGTTGAGAGTCTGGCACGTGGAAACCGTAAAACCTCACTCCATCTCTCAATATTCCTGGAAAACATCCTGTGATATAATGGTCCTATCCCTGTCTCTTATACACATCT
>JAOAAA010000249.1 GCA_026419115.1 Gemmataceae bacterium | reverse complement strand
ACTGCAATCGGCCCATCAACAAATTGATGGTGATTTGGAATTGACTCGGCGCATTCATCGGGGTTTCTTACCTCGGAAATTTCCCGAAGTCTATCACACTAAAATTGGCATTTGTTACCGGCCAAGGTCACGGGTCGGGGGGGATTTCTACGATGTGTTCCGACTCGACGAGGAACATATTGGCTTTTACCTTGCCGATGCTATGGGACGGGGGTTACCCGCCTCGAGCTTGTTGAGCATCTACGTCAAGAAAGCCCTGCGCACCAAGGAGATTTCGGGCCATAATTATCGCCTCATCGATCCGAACGAGGTTTTGGCGGCACTCAACCGCGAGTTGGTGAATTTGCAACTTCCGGAACCACCTTTTGTCACCATGCTTTACGGCATTTTGAACTGTCGGGATGGGGTACTACTGTTCTCACGAGCAGCTCATCCTCACCCGATTTACGTTCCTGCCAATGGGGATCCCCCGACTTATTGGACGACTGCTGGTACACTTCTAGGTGTATTCGATGCTGAGTTTCCTCTACAACGTCATCGTTTACAGTCGGGTGATAAACTCGTTCTTTATTCCGATGGGGTTCAGCCTCCTGGTAACGGACCGGGCTCGACAAAAGATTCCCTTCTTGAAATTATCCAGAAGCATCGTCAACTTTCGGCACAACCTTTTGTTGATTATCT
The DNA here is from genome assembly GCA_026419115.1 of Gemmataceae bacterium. Taxonomy (GTDB): domain Bacteria; phylum Planctomycetota; class Planctomycetia; order Gemmatales; family Gemmataceae; genus SKW135. The sequence goes on along the minus strand of JAOAAA010000249.1, from coordinate 1,472 downwards.
CGCTCGCGACTTATTGGAGCAATCGCGGCATCCTGAAGATTTTTCGATCCTCACGATTGAGTATCATGCTCCAACGTCTTCATGATGCTCGTTGTGATTATTCGCCTTTCGAGTTTCCTCGAAAGGTGAGAGAAAATCTGTTCTTGGCCGTTGGACGTGGTGGTGATAAACTAAGGTCGTTCTTGTGTCGAGATTATCTTCTTCTGTGTGAGAAATGAATGGCCCGAATTCCTCAGCCTCGGCTTGTTGTTGCGTGGGAAAAACACGTGGGTGAACACGTGGCTGATGTCAAATGGTCACCGGAAGGGAATCGGCTTGCGGTCGCCTTGGCTAACGGATTAGTCTCCATCTACAAACGCGAAACAGGGGAAGCATTAGCATTCCCAGAAGGTCATAAATTTGGTGCCATCGCCGTATCTTGGGCGCCGGATGGAACACTCTTGGCCAGTGCCGGAGAAGATGCCCAGATTCGTGTTTGGGATGCGAACACGGGTCAGCAAATCTGGCAAGCCAAACAGGCCAGTTCGTGGGTGGAAACTGTTGCGTGGAGTCCGACAGGAGAATGGTTAGCGGCTTCGAGTGGCAAGAATTTGCGAATTTATAATCGCGAGGGAAGTTTGCTCCGCGAATATCCTCAATTACCCAGTACCGTAACGGTTTTGATTTGGTGTCGGAATTCGCCCCATTTATTAGCTGGTGGTTATGGAGGTGTGGGATATTTCAACCCCACCCGCGAACAAAACTACGCGGAACGATTTCTTCCTTGGGAGGGAGGCGCCATTATCAGCATGGCACTTTCTCCGACGGAAAAAGAATTGGCAGCCGGAAGTCAAGATGGGACTATTCACTTTTGGTACACCGATTCTGGAAACGATTTGCAGATGGCAGGTTATCCGTTGAAGATGTCGGCTCTTTCTTGGAATTCCGAAGGGACCCTGTTAGCGGCAACAGGAAGCAGTGCGGTCACCGTTTGGAATTGTGTTCCTCCGGGACCTGAAAATACCAAGCCCCTCGTTTTAGAAAGACACGAAGAACCTCTCGTTACGGTTCGCTTCCAAAATCGAGGACCGTTGCTCGCCTCGGCTTGCCAACAGGGGATCATCGGTTTGTGGTATCCGGGGGTGGCTCGTCGTGTGCTGAGCGAAACGAAAATTTCCGAAGCTGTTTCGATCACGGAATGGGCGCAGGATGATCGTCATTTGCTTGTGGGCGGGACCGAAGGCACCTTGGTGATGTATCAGGTTTAATTTTCCCCAAGGCTGGGACCAAGAATCGGTCCCTGATGTGATTCCGTATTCGTTTGTTCACTTGTGTGGGATGGCCTTTCAGGTGAGTCCCTGATGTGATTCGTTTCGTTGTCAGTTTTTGATCGTTCTTCTAAATAGGCCCCTGATGTGATTCGTTTCTTCGCTTCCATCTAGAGCGGTTCTAATAGAGTGTAGCGATTATAATCGACACGGGTTCTATTATCC
>JAOAAA010000248.1 GCA_026419115.1 Gemmataceae bacterium | reverse complement strand
TAAGAGACAGGAACAAAGGTGATCTTCCGAAGTGATCGTAAAGAAAAAGATCGGTTACAACTTTATGTGATTAATGTCGATGGTACCGGGGAAAAAGCCCTGACTGATAACGACAAATGGATTTATTGGGCACCTTACTGGTATAAGGATAGTAAACACATTATCTACACGGCAGCGGATCATAGTGATGAAAAAGCACGTCCCAACTACGATTTGTATTGGATGAATATCGAAACCAAAGAAACCACACGAATCACATACGCGCCCGGCTCCGATGTCTTACCGGTATTCAGTCCCGATTATACGAAAATCATGTGGACAACTAATCGGGATGGCCGTTCACCTACTCAGCTTTATATGGCCGATTTTATCCTCCCCAAATCCGTGAAGAATAACGCTCCGAGCAAATAAGATACCTGCATTTCCAAAAAATTTGTTGAACGAAAAAGGATTTATCGCCGATATACATATTGTCACTTATATCACACTCTTATTTTTAACTCTACCTCCCTCCAACCTACAATATAAATCACTGAAATACTTCACGATCCAGCGGCTTGTTCAAGATGGTAACGGGCCATTGCTAATTCCATAGCAACGAACAAATCTTTCTCATGAAAAGGTTTGAGAATGTATCCGTAGGGACGGGTTCCTTTGACTCGATTCAGGGTTGCTAAATCCGAGTAGGAAGTCAGGAAGATAATCGGGATCGAGTACTTGTGCCGAATGATTTCGGCCGTTTGGATCCCATCTAGGGCACCTTTCAGGCGAATATCCATGAGAATGAGTTCGGGCTGGAGTGAATCGATATTGCGGACAACTTGCTCGCCGGAATCGTACACGGTAAGAATTCGGCATCCTAGCGATTCAAGACGATCGATAATCTCTTCGGAAATCAAAGATTCATCCTCAACAATTAAGACGCGAAGTTGTGAAATATGGCTTAGAGGATTTGACAAGTTAGGCTCCCATTGTCAGTTTAACTTCGGTTCCAGGATTATGATTGATGAAATCGACTCGCCCATCAATTTGCTTACTCAGTGAGTGAATCAAACGCATCCCGAGTGATATTTTCTTGTTTTCAATAATGTTAGGTTTGATTCCAATACCGGAATCCACCACAGAAAGGGTCACCTCACCAGTCTCCTTTTGATTTAAGGAAATACGAATATGACCTGACAAATGATTTGGAAATGCATGCTTGAATGCATTAGTGATTAATTCGTTAAGAATAAGTCCACAGGGGATTGCTTTCTCGACATCTAATGTGACGGATTCTAGGTCTAACTGCAATTGAATATCGTGACCAGAATGATTATAGTTCCGATGAAGCGACTGAACCAGCTCGCGTGTATATTGTGAGAAATTGATTTTTGAAAGGTCCGGCGAGCTATACAGTTGTTCATGAACCAAAGCCATCGAACGTACACGATCCTGACAATCTTGGAGTAGTTGTAAAATTTTAGGATCATCTGTATAACGTGATTGTAAATAAAAAAGACTCCCAATGACAGCAAGATTATTTTTGACTCGATGGTGAATTTCTTGAAGGAGTGTTTCTTTTTCATGTAAGCTTTGTCTCAACCTTTCTTCCGCCATTTTTCTTTGAGTAATATCCTTTATTTGTGAGATAAAATAAAGTGGTTGATTTAAGTTATCCCGAACAAGTGAGACCGCTAACAATACATGAACGATATGGCCTGCTTTATGAAAATATCGTTTTTCCATTTGATAAGTTTGAATGGTACCCTCGAGCATTTGTTTCACATAATTTAAATCCGTCTCTAAATCTTCAGGATGTGTAATGGTCTGAAAATCAATTTTGAGTAGTTCCTCTTCCGAATATCCGACAATCTCACAAATTCTTTTGTTGACACGTAGCCAATTTCCTTCAGGCGAGACTAGGGCCAATCCAATAGGAGCATAGTCAAAGGCCTTGCGGAATCTCTCCTCTTGAAAACGTAATTTTTCTGTTGCTTCTATGCGTTCTGTAATATCGTGTATGGTACCGATCACTCGAAGAGGATTATTGTTTTGATCACGTTCGATGACTCGACCACGGGAATTGACCCAAATCCATTTTCCATTGATTGTTTTAACTCGATAATCAAGATTAAAACCGGACTCATTTAATTTTTCCCGATTCTCAAGGTTTTTTATGACGAGTTCATAGTCCTCAGGGTGGATAATCGCTTTGAAATATTGGTAGGAAAAGTCAATTTGCTCTGGTGGAACACCGAAAATCTTTTTACATCTCTCATCCAAATATAGGGAATTATTTTCGATGTCCCAATCCCAATATCCATGGCCCGCATTCTCGAGAGCGAGTTTGAATCTCTCTTGCCCTTCATAAATCACACCTTCGATAATTTTTTGTTCCGAGTTATCGCGGATTGTAGCAACATAGCCTGAAATTTCTCCACGCGAATTGGGAATCGGCGTCCAAAGAATTCTAACGGGAATTCTCTCTCC
>JAOAAA010000247.1 GCA_026419115.1 Gemmataceae bacterium | reverse complement strand
GACCTTATCCCCCGAAATTTAGCGATAATTAACTCGGAAACAACGTCAAGAGCGAGAGCGAGACCGAGATTCACCAGCAACAGAGAATAATAATACCGCCGGCAACAGAGAATAATAATACCGCCAGCCTCCCGACTGAGAATTCAGCCAATCATCTGGGATCGAGTGAGGGTAGGGGCTATTTCAAAAAGCGAATTTTTAGGCAGGAAACAGCTCAAGCGGGGGGAAGAAAAGTATTCTGGGAAAGCGAATTTTTTTAGGTGGGAATCGGTTGCCATTTGCGACCATCACGGGCTAAAAGGGCATCGGCACAACTGGGGCCATCGCTTCCCATGGGGTATTCACTCAACGATTGGAAGTTAGGGTCTTCACTAGCTTGAATGAATGGCTCCATGATCTCCCAAGATTGTTCGATTTCGTCGGCCCGCATAAACAACGAAGCATCACCTACGAGGGCATCGAGCAGCAGTCGCTCATAGGCCTCGGGGATCGCCACTCCGAATGACCCTTTGTAATCGAAATGCAAATCACGGGCTTGCATCCGAGTCCCTTCGACTTCGGGAACTTTGGTTTGGAAATTCAGACGGATCCCTTCATTGGGTTGTAAGACCATCGTAATTCGGTTGGCAGGTAATTCTTCGTCTCCCATGGGAAAAAGACGGAAGGCCGGCTGCTTAAATTGGATCACGACTTCGGAATAACGCCCTCGAAGAGCCTTTCCGCTGCGAAGATAAAACGGCACATCCTTCCAACGGGAATTTTCGATATTCAGTTTAATGGCCGCATAGGTGGGGGTACGCGAATTCTGAGGCACACCCGGTTCATTCAAATAACCTTGATAACGGCCGACCGACATGTTTTTCATGGCCTCTTCTTTGGAAAGAATGGGGACTGCATCGAGCACTTTGACCTTTTCATTCCGCAGGCGATCGGCCGTGAAACGGCTGGGCGGTTCCATCGCAACCATTGTCATCACTTGCAGCAGGTGGCTTTGGAACATATCCCGAAGTACCCCCGAAGTATCGTAATAGCCGCCTCTTTTCCCAACGGTGACTTTCTCGGCTGCGGTGATTTGCACATGGTCGATATATTGTCGATTCCACAAAGGCTCGAACATACTATTGGCCAAGCGAAACACCAAGATATTTTGAACGGTATCTTTGCCCAAGTAATGGTCGATGCGATAGATTTGCTTTTCCGAAAAATTTTCGTGTAAGGAGCGATTCAAAGCCCGAGAGGTAGCCAAATCCACACCGAACGGTTTTTCGATCACGACACGGCGGAACCCGCCATTTTCTTTCGTAAAACCTGCGGCCCCCAGTTGAGCGACAATCTGCGGGTACAATTCGGGGCCGACGGATAAATAGTACAAGCGATCGCCACCGGCTTCCCCTTCGCGTTTGGCTAACCATTCCCCTAATGCTCGCACACCTTCAGGGCGGCTGGCATCCCCCGTGACATAATGCAGTCGTTTCGCAAAACGATTCCAAGTACCCGGAAACCAACCTTCCCCCATCCGTTGAGCGGCTTCTTTCACTTTGGGTTGAATCTGGTTCCGGAATTCCTCGGAGCTATAAGGCGTGCGGGATACTCCGACCACTTGGGCATCTTCTGCGAGTAGCCCCATCGCATCGAGTCGGTGTAACGCCGGAATCAATTTTCGGGAGGTTAAATCGCCCGAAGCTCCAAAAATGATAATTGTTGGGTTTGGCATATATTCAATTCTAGTAACAATTTTCTTTGGGTTCGATTGCAGAGGGTTGTTGTATCTCTAGTAAGAAATATCGTTGGGTTCGATTTTTAATTGTCCTTAAATCATCGGTACAAGTTCTTGTTGGGTTCGATTGCTGAGGTTGATTGCCTCTCAGGATTGCAACAGACGGGCCGCTTCGGGGGCAAAGTAAGTGAGAATTCCATCGGCCCCCGCCCGTTTGAAACACAATAAACTTTCGAGAATCGCCTTGGTTCGATCTAACCAACCATTGTTCACGGCCGCACTGATCATGGCAAATTCTCCGGAAACCTGATAGGCAAACGTCGGCACACCGAAGGTATCTTTCACGCGGGCCACCACATCCAAATAGGGCATACCCGGTTTAACCATAATCATGTCGGCCCCTTGTTCTAAATCTAGGGCGACCTCGCGAAGTGCTTCCCGACCATTCGCAGGGTCCATCTGATAGGTCTTTTTATCCCCCGTGCCCAAATTCGCGGCCGACCCCACAGCATCGCGGAACGGGCCATAGAATGCCGAGGCATATTTGGCAGCGTAGCTCAAAATGCTCACATGCGTAAACCCATTTCGATCGAGCGCTTTGCGGATAGCACCGACACGGCCATCCATCATATCCGATGGGGCAATCACATCGCAACCAGCCGTGGCCTGTATCACCGCTTGTTGGCAAAGCACCTCGACTGTTTCATCATTTACCACATAACCATTTCGCACGAGTCCATCTTGACCATGAGAGGTATAAGGG
>JAOAAA010000246.1 GCA_026419115.1 Gemmataceae bacterium | reverse complement strand
TGGTTTGAACCTTGATCCTTCCAAAGGATTACCCGCCCTCGGCGATTTCGATGGTGATGGCAAGCTCGATCTTTTGATTCCACAGGGGAACTCGGTCAAGCTCTTTAAGAATCTCGGTGGCAAATTCGAGGAGGTCACTGCCAAAAGCGGCGACCTTGCCAAGGTGAGTGGCATTGTGACTTCGGTTGCGTTTGGCGATTTCGATAACCACAATAAGCTCGGGATTTTCATCGGCCGTTATCGAGCAGGAAACCGCTACCTGAGGAATAATGGTGACGGAACCTTTTCTGATGTCTCGGCGGAACTGGGTATCCACGATCGCATCTACAACACCTCGGCCTTAGCGACCGGAGACCTGAACGGCGATGGTAAACTCGATGTGGTCATGGTCAACGAAAATCAGGATACCTCGATTTTATTTGGTCACAAGGAGCTTGCTGGTAAGGGGCTTGGGTTAACCATCGTTCCTCCCGGACGAACTCATGGCTTTGGCACAATTGTGAAACTCAAAAATGCGGAAGGTCAAGTCGTACGCCAAGCTCCTCTTCAGGGAATTGCTCGGTTCGTCGTTGCCCCCGCATCTTACACCATTGAGATCAGCGGGACGGGGATAGCCCCTGTGAATAAAGCGATCACGGTTTCTCCGGAGAATTTGCGCGTCTTCTTCGATCCTCCGCCGGCACCTCCCAAAAACGACCCCGAACCGAAAAAACAATAACCCTATGCCATTTCGGATTGCAGCTCGTTGGATTTATCCTGTCAGTTCGTCGCCGCTTGCTTGGGGATGTGTGACTATTGAACAGGGCAAAATTATTGCTCTCTCGAACAATCCCGTCCAAGCCGATATTCGACTCGATAATTTTGTCCTGATACCGGGGCTTGTGAATGCCCATACACACTTGGACCTTTCCGATTCGGCCCAGATTATCCCCTCTGCGGAACAGACACCTGCATCGCTTCCGCAATGGTTGCTGCAAGTGATTGCTCATCGTCGGCAAACGACGCTTCCCCAGGCGCAACGGGCGATCCAGCTGGGTTTGGAAGAATCGTTGCGATTCGGGGTAACTGGGTTGTGTGATGTTTCCGCCGGCGGACTGAGCTACGATTCGTTGAGTCAGGCTCCGATTCGCTCACTGGTGTGCTACGAGATTTTAGGGTTGAACCCCCAACGAATCAACGAAACTTGGCAGCGTTGTTCGGCATGGTCTCAGCGAGGGACAATAGGTATCACCCAACGGGGAATTAGCCCGCATGCCCCTTATAGCACGCATCGAGATTTATTGATGCGTGCTGCCTCTACGGGCTTACCTTTGACGATTCATTTGGCGGAATCTTTGGAAGAACAAACCTTACTTCAATCCCATCAGGGGGAGTTTGTCGAGTTTCTTCGGACCCTGAATGTTTGGTTTCCGGAGGGGCTTTGCCATTCTTTAGAAGAGGTTCTTCGCATTTTGGAAAAAGCTCCCCGTGTGCTGCTCGCTCATGGAAATTATCTACAAGCCCCCCCCCCTACTCCAAGCAGGATGTCGGTCGTTTATTGCCCAAGGACCCATGCTTTATTTCGGCATCATCGTTACCCTTTGAAAGAATATATTCATCAGGGGTGGAACGTTGCCTTGGGGACCGATTCACGAGCTTCTAATCCTGACCTCGATTTGTTCGCTGAAATGCAATGGCTGGCGCGGAACTATCCCGAGATCGACCCGCAAACGATTCTTCAAATGGGAACTCTGAATGGGGCCAAAGCATTGGGTTGGGATCACGTTTGCGGGTCGATGGAAATCGGTAAGGCTGCCGATCTCGTCGCGCTTTCGATTCCTTCCACCGTGAGTGATTCGACTGCTGTCAATGATCCCAATTTTCTTCTCCTTCACGAGGGGGTAGGGGATTACCGCTACATCCTCTTCAACGGCACATGGCGAGGGGAGAACCCGATGAGGGATAATACTTGAATAAAAACCTGAGAGTCTGGAGAATCGATTCCAACTCATACGACAATCGACAGATTGCTTGAATCGCCAGAGGAAAAAGCTGAGAGTCCGGAGAATCGATTTCACCTGAAACCGATGATTAGTGAACCGATTGAACCCAATCAGGAGTGAACCGATTCGGAAAGCTGGATCATCTCATCGCGAATGGGACCAACTAAAACCTGTTCCAACTGGTTCAAAGCCCGAGCGATGACAGCCCCATCCATTACGCGATGGTCAAAGCTCAATCGGACTCGAATTTTGCCTTGATCGTCGATCGGGGAATAAGTCAGCAGAGTGGTCATCGGTGCAATTACCCCCATGGGAGTGGACCCCAGCGAAGCAATCACGGTTAGCCCAAAGGTTCCCACATATCGGGCACGGGCAGGACCACTGAGATTTAATAAACCCCACCACAAAATTCTTCGCACCCACCGAGGCCAACGGCTGTTGCGGATTAAGCGACGATATTCCCCAAATTGGGAGATTTCACCCGTTTTGCGTTCCCGAATTCGATTTTCTATATCGAGTAACTTCATGGTTTCCGGATTTTTGATCGGGGTAAGAAAGACTGCCTGTTCACCCAAGTATTCCCGTTCAATGGTGATCGTGGCAACACTGGACGGATGTTCATATAAGTAAGGCCAAGGGAATTTGAGATAGGTCCGCCGAAGTTCTGGGATTCGGAGAGCCACCAAAGCGTACGCCTTACAGAAAATCGCGACCCACCCAAGCCGTTGCGGAAG
>JAOAAA010000245.1 GCA_026419115.1 Gemmataceae bacterium | reverse complement strand
ACATCTTCCACAATGCTGTTCAAATCGACCCATTCAATCATGGGTTCCCGCTCTTTGGAGAACGAGAGCATATCGAGAACGAGTTCGTGAATTTTGGCTTGGTTTTTCTCAACGAGGCGCCAGCCTTTTTCGAGTAGGGGGCCATCCTTCTCCTTCATGGCCGTGCGGACCATATCCGAGCCGAAGACGATCCCTTGCATGATGTTCTTAATATGGTGCGACAAAGCGGCGATCGTTTGTCCCACGGCGGCTAATCGTTCGGCTTGCACTAGGGCTTGGTGGTAACGGGTTTCCTCGACGGCGAGCGCGGCTTGGTGGGCAATCGCAATCGCCAAGGCCAGATGATCTTCGGTGAATCGGCCGGCAGTATCGGTACTTCCCGAGGTGACCAGTTGTTTGGCGTTGGTGATCGTATCCAGAAAGAGAACCCCATGAATTTCGTGTCGTCCCTTCATGGGGACACAAATGACCTCTCGCATTTTGAAACGGGTAATGCTGTTCGAGCTAGCAAAACGATCATCCTTGGCCGCATCGGAAAGGAGGACCCCCTGTCGTTGTTGCAACACATGATCGACAATGCCACGGCTGACACTCATTTGCTCAGTTGGATTAAGCCCCTCGCGATAACGAACCGCCTTGGGATCGAGTTGTTGCGTTTCGGGGTTACGGAGCATGACGCAACCATGATCGGCAGGAATCGAACTCAGGAGTAACTCGAGCAGTTTATCTAACAACTGATCCAAATCCAAAATGTGGGAAACCGCTTGGATGGTTTCATACATTACAGATAGATTGGCCAGTTGACCTTTGAGCCAGTCGGTCCCAGCCAGTTCGGGGCGAGAAAGGATTCGGCTCCCTTCATCCTCACCGATAGAACGAAGAATCGACGAGGGGGCTTCTTGTTTTGGGGAAACCACCTTGACCATGGCCGTTTGCGGCGAGCCGGGATTACTCCCTCGGGGGGACGAGTAAACTAAGATCGATTGCCCAAAGGTGAGATGATCCCCCGGAGATAAAGGAGCTTCCTTAATGGGTTTGGCATTGAGGAAGGTACCGTTCGCGCTGCCGACATCGCGAATGAGAAAGCCGCCGCCCGATTTGGGACGGATTTCCGCATGACGGCGAGAAACTTCAGTATCGTGGAGAATAATGTTATTGCTTCGGTCTCGACCAATAGTGAAGGTGTGGTCGAGTTCCAACTCGAACTGACGTCCCTCGTCTGGGCCTTTGATCACAATGAGTCGAGCCACCGCCATTCCTCCCGGTGATACTAACAGTTTACTCGGAACTAGATTAAGTGGAAATCTTTTTCTGAGAATTGCTTCACACTGAAACCGGAGAAAGACGTTTCTTTAAGCAAATTGAACCGGTCATAGGTGATTCTTGTAGGTAAATTGGGCGGGAGTGAGAACTATTCTTTGGCCTTTCCTTTGCTGGAACCGTTAGCGGCATCTTTAGGGGCATTCCCCTTGGGTCGAGAACCTTTGGCAGGGGGTTCCTCGCGGGTTTTAACTTTATCCCCAACGATCACCTTGGGATTGACGATCACTTGGTCCCCTTCGTTTAATCCGCTCACCACTTCGGCCATCCGTTCGTTGTTTTGTCCCACGATGATTTCGCGGGGTTGGGGGCCTTCTGGAGTCATCACCCACACGGTCCGCGTTTTGCCGCTTTCTGGCCCCCCCAAGATTGCTTGGACCGGAACGGTCAACACATCTTGAAGGGTATTATCGATTTGGATGGTCACCTCGGCCGACATGCCCGGTCGCAGCCCTGGAACTTCTTCATCGATTGAAACAATCGTTTGGTAAACTTTCACATCCGCTGCAGAAAAGTCCTGCTGCGAAGCGACCGTGGCGACCGAGCGGACCCGTCCGGTAAAGACCTTATCCGTAAAGGCATCCACGCGGATGGTGGCTTGTTGCCCTTTGCTAGCTAGGTAGTATTCGTAGTCCAGATATTTGCTTTGCAGGGTATCTAACACCGATTCATGGANGGTGAGCAGTCGGTTCATCGGTGAAGGATTGAACCACAAAGAGGCTTTGAGCAAATCCTGAAAACCGGTGGAGCGCAGGTCATCGGGCCGGATTTTGGCGACCATCGCTTCATGAACTTTGGTCGCAACCTGCATTTTACGCAGGTCGGGAATCCGCATCATCTTTTGCCCTTCTTGCACGCTGGCACCTTGTTGAATCATCCCTTGGGTGGTAGTGCCAAATCGTGAGGATTCGGGCACATAGTAGACCACCATACCATCTTGCGGGGCGTGGATTTTGCATTCAGCAATTTGGTCTTCGATATCGTTGAGTTTTTCTTCTTCCTTCAGGTAGATATTTCGTTTGGTTCTTCGTTCCGCTTCGGCTTGAATTTCCTTGGCGTGGGCTTGTTTGATGGTTCGATCGTAGGCACGCCAAGCCTCTTGCCCCCCCGCCGAGAGGTCTTTGACGGTCCGTTGCGAAATGAATTTTTGCAACAGTTGGCGTTCCCCACGCACCTTCTTCAGGGTTTCTTGGGCGCTTTCTAAACGGGATTGATCCGCTGCCACCTGAGTGGGCGAGAGGAACCCTTTGAGTTGCATCCGCTTGGAATAAGCGAGGCGATCCTTACACATTTCGAGGTCGGCTTCGGCCAGTTCGATTTTGCCGGACATATCGCCGAGGGCCTGTTGATATTCCCCATCCATTCCGGGAAATTGTTCTTGGTATCGGCTAAGGAAGGAATCAAGGCTGGCTTCCATCT
>JAOAAA010000244.1 GCA_026419115.1 Gemmataceae bacterium | reverse complement strand
TGGAGCGTGTGCCTTGATGATGTTCCACACGAAAAAATTTTTCAAAAACCCGTTCGCGAAACTCCTCTGGGATTCCCGGTCCCTGATCGGTCACGGTAATTTGCACAGTGGCATCCAAACCATTCTGGGCATTTTGCCGAGACACTTCAAGACGAACAGACTGATTCGCCGAGGAGTACTTTAAGGCATTAGAAAGGAGATTGGCAAAAACGCTTCCCAAGCGAACCGGATCGCCCAAAACCAAAACGGGGTCATGACCAACCAACCATTCCAGTCGAACCCCCGCATCCTCAAATCGGGTTTGCATCTGTTTTTTGGTGGCAGCCAAAACGGTTCTCACATCGATCGGAATCCGGTTCAGTCGGAGTTGTCCCGCTTCGATACGAGCCACATCCAATAATTCCTCGATCGTGAGCGCCAATTCTTCGCATCCAAAAACAGCAGCATCAACGAGTTCGCGGTGCCGGTTACGGTCGGTCCCGTTGGATTCACGCAACATGAGTAGGTTCATTTGTAAAGTTGTGAGTGGCGATTTCAACTCGTGGGAGGCAACGGCAATATGTTCGCTGCGTAATTCATCTAAACGTACAAATTCCGTCACGTCATTAAGAACCACCACAGCTCGGTATCGGGGTGGGTGGATCGACTCGGGGACAGGAACAACGGTGAAAAGAAAGCGTCGAGTTTGATCCTCGAACTTGACAGAAAAGCAGTGTTGAAAATCCATCCTTCGCGGGGGGGGGCATCGCCCAGAGAGAGAATCATGGATGTCATTTTTATCCAGCAAAGGAAAGGGGATTTGCTCCAACTCTAGGGCGGTTTCGCATCCTTTGGCTACGAGAATTTTTCGGGCAGGGGGATTGCACATGGTCAGTTCCCCCTTGGGGCCAAAAACAAAGACCGCATCGGGAAGGGCATTCAGCGTGGCTTCCAAAGTGGTTTTGGCAGCCAAAAGTTCCCCGAGGCTAGAGCGTCGATATTCTGCCAAAGCCTCGGCCATGCGGTTAAAGCCTGCCCCGAGTTGTTTGAGTTCCTGTGCCGAATAGGTTTGGACCCGACGTTCAAAGTTGCCTAAACGAATCTGTTCGACCGAGTCGGTTAATTCGCGGATCGGCCCGAGAACGGAACGGGCCAACCACACCGCCACTAGCAGACCCATTAAAGCGGTCGATATCGAAATCCCAATGACCAAACGGGTACCCCGGGCCGCTTCATCTCGGGCTTGGATGCCTGCTGTTTGCATCGCCCGAAAATTGGCTTCGCGAAGAGCATCGCAGCCCGCGACTGCTTGCCGAAGCCGAGGATTCACCGTCCGATGATAGGCCACTAGCCCTTCCTGTGGAGATGTACCCCAGATTAATTCATCGCCAGCTTTACGGTACTGGTTGATTTCTTGCCGAAGGTTGCTGACCAGAGCATGTTCTTCTGAATTGAGATAATTTAAGCGAGAAACAAGTTTCTCTAAACCGATATCCCCTCTCTGGCGTTCGGTAATTAATTCGTCTTGGGCTTTGCTTTTCTGACCACTGAGAAAAAGTAACAGCGCATCGTCTTCGCGTTCCAAGGAACTTTGCAACTCGGCACAAAGATCGATGGTTTGTTGGCTTTGTTGAAGGGTCTGATCCACAGTGGAATTCAGTCGAACAAAGGTGAGGGCACTCCAAAGGCTACTGCCAACCGTGGCCACCACTAACAAGAAACCTGCCAGAAGAAACCGTGCTTGGAGGGGTTGATTTTTCATGACATCCCGTATTTTTTTCGTTTGCGTTGCAGCGTTGTCACATCGATCCCTAAAATCCGAGCCGCTGCCTCATACGATTCCGCTTTTGCAACGACACGGGCGATATGTTCCTTTTCGATTTCTTCAAGAGAAACTTCGGCACCAAGTTCCAGCGCGGTCCGATTGGAACTGGTCAAGCCGAGGTCTGCAGCTTCGACGACAGAAGAGGGGCATAAAATCACTGCACGCTCAACCGCATTACGGAGTTCGCGTAAATTTCCCTTCCAATTGTGCGAGGCGATAGCTTGTTCGCACGAACTCGAAAAATGCAAGTTGTGTCGGCCCTGTCGCTTCTCAAAAAAATTCAGGTAGTGGCGAGCCATCGGAAGAATATCTTCTCGTCGTTCGCGTAAGGAAGGAACCGTAAGAGTTATTACATTCAAACGAAAAAACAGGTCTTCACGAAATCTTCCAGACTTTACATCCTCTTCCAGACTGCGATTCGTGGCAGCAATGAGTCTCACATCGGCCCGACGTTCTTTTGCCTCACCGACCCGTTCGTAAGTTCGATCATTGAGGAATCGCAATAGTCGAGCTTGGGCATCGGCGTTGAGGTCACCCACTTCATCGAGAAATAACGTACCACCTTGAGCTTCCTCGACCTTCCCTACGGAATCGGTCACAGCGCCGGTGAAGGCCCCTTTTTTGTGTCCGAACAGGACACTGGACATAAGCTCGTTAGAAAGCAGGGGGCAATGAACAGTAACAAAAGGTCCTTCGGGCCGGCGGCTTTGTCGACGAATCCAACGGGCCAAAATGGTCTTGCCCGTTCCGCTTTCACCGCGAAGCAAAATAACCGCATCCGAGGCAGCAGCTCGGGCCGCAGTTTGCAAAAAGCTGGCATAAACGGGGCTGCAGGTCTCAAAACTGCTTTCCCCTTCCGTTTCATCGAGGCGATCCTGTAATTCGGTCAGTCGGCGATGTAAAATCCCTGCGGTGACCACACGGCGGGCCGCATTTCGGACCTGATCGGGCGTAAAGGGTTTTGGTAAATAATCGACCGCCCCAGCTT
>JAOAAA010000243.1 GCA_026419115.1 Gemmataceae bacterium | reverse complement strand
TTTTCGCCGTTGGGTTTTCGTTTGCGGAGATCGGACCAATCGTTTAGGGTTTCGTCACCGTCTTTGGCGATTAAGCGTAAGGTGTAAACAAAATAGGGCCGAGTCGAAGGGGTCTGTTTCTCCCACTCGGGGCGATATTCGTAGCCGTTCAGTGCCACATCTACCGTAGTGCGATCCCGCCGAAGCACATCGCGAAGGGTATCCCAATCGTTCTGGACAAATTCAGGCGTTCGTTTGAGTTTGTCGGCAAGATACTTCACCAACTCGACTTCAAAGCCGACCTCTTTGCCTTCTTCTTCATAGATGAAAGGCCCCCCCCCCTCACGATCGCCCCCCCATTTGAACTTCTCTTGGGCAGCCGCAATCGAGGTACTCAAAGCAAAGACAAATCCGACGAAAAGCATGGCACGCATGTGGAATATCCCCTTTGGAGAATGGGTATATTTATTTCCGGTTCAGACGGTCACCATGATTGCCGATTTTTAGGCACGAAACAGAAACGAGGAAATGGAGACACGAAACAGAAACGAGGGAGGAATCAAGTTAAAATATGCTGCTTGGCCTAAAGCTGACCCGTAGTTCCGACACGAAACGGAAACGAGGAACGAATCTCGAATCAAAATAGAAGGACGCGATTCCGAAAAGGAATGAGAATGAATTCGAGCCGGTGTACTTATCATTTGCCGGTGTACTTATCATTTGTTGCCGACACAACAGACAAAGCGATCGGTGCGAAGGAAGATGTGTTTGCCTGCCAGAGCGGGGCTGGCATTGTAAGTGCCGCGTTCCCCCCAAGAATTGGTTTCGAGTAACTCGAATTTGGGTTTGGCCGCCACGACGTAAGTGGTTCCATTCCGTGCGGGGTAGTAAATTTTTCCTTCGGCCAAGACGGGTGAGCCGTAAACCTGATCGGCCCGAGGAATGCGCTCCTCGTAGACGATATTCCCCGTTTTGGCATCGACACAGTAGGCCACACCGGTGTTATCGTGCATCCAATACAGGTATCCATCGTGATAGATCGGAGAGGAAACATTTCCCCCTTTCTTGATGGTCCACAGGCGATGAGTTTTCGTGACATCCCCACGACCACCGAGCTTGATAGCAAGCCCGCCGTTTGTTCTGCCGCCGATGATGTACACAATTCCTTCGTTCACCACAGGGCTGGGAACCATGTAGGATTGAATCTCGCTGGTACAACTCCATAGTTCTTTTCCGGTTTTTGGATCAATGCCCAAAATTTTTCCGAGGATCGGTACAACCAATTCGGTTGAATCCCCTACCCGCGCGAGCACGGGGGTATTCCATGCTTCGCGAATGCCGTTGACGTGCCAAACTTCCTTACCGGTTTTCTTATCCAGTGCGTAAAGACGTTCACTTTCGACACTGGCATTCACAATCAAATAATCGTCGAATAATAGTAGAGATGCTGCCGACCCCCAACCGCTGAGTTTATCTCCCACATCGGCTTGCCAAAGTTTCTTGCCGGCATGATCAAAGGCATAAACCCCTGATTTTCCGAAGAAAGCGAACACATGAGTATCATCCGCAACGGGGCTACTAGAAGCGTAACCGTGGCCATCACGGATATTTTCTTGCTCCGGAAGTTTCGGGGTCAAATCTTGCTTCCAGAGAATCTTACCGCTGGAACGATCCAAACAAACCAGATGCATTTTCAAATCTTCTTGTTTGCCCCGAGCTTGGTTAGGCATGTTATAACCTGAATAGCAGGTAACAAAAACCTTTTGCCCAACAATGATCGGAGTTGAACTCCCCGCGCCGGGGAGTTCCGTTTTCCAAAGGATATTCTCGGTTGAACTCCATTTGCTGGGAAAGCCTTTCTCAGTACTGGTGGCAGTCCCATTGTTGCCGCGAAAGGTGCGCCAATCGGAAGCCGCGCCTTGTGCCAAGGTAAAGTGATTGGTGTGGATAAGTGCGTAAAACACCAAAACACGAAACGCCATTTTCATGATGCCTCCTCGGGAGAGAAAGGGAGCGATCATAGTATTATGTCGAATAGGCGATGGTTTGAATATCGAAAAAGGGGAATTACACCGAAGATTCCGTTGAGGCAATTCTGGCTGTATCTTTCCGCACGACCGACAAAAGTTGACTCTCGAAAGTATTGGCGTTACTGACTGTCATAGAAAAGAGCGCGGAAAGAGCATCACAACGTTCTTTAGGAACATCGGTCAGCACCATAAACGAATGCTCATCATCGAGTCCTAACAGGCGTGCAAAACGGGAGTATTTGGCCACATGCTGTTGATAATCGCCCGATTTGGCTTCGGTCCAATAAATGGAATCTCCAATCCGTGCGAGAATGTCTAGCTCGAAATCATCGCCATTGGGCAGAATAATTTGTGGATTCACCAGATAATCAAACGCAAGTTGACCCGTGATTTCTGAAGAGATTTGTGAATACACCCCTTTGATTTTTTGCAGAATGAATCGTTCCAGCCATTGCCCACCAAAAAACCTTTGTGCCTTGGGCAGGGTAGTGGTTTTCGCCTTGATGATATAAATAGGAGATCGTAAATAGTGATACGACTCTAAAAAGGCCACTTCATGAAGCCGCGTACAGAACTGACAGACGGAACTCATATCCTCTTGGGGTCTCCCCGCGAGATTCTCTGTGATTGGACTACCGTTTTGCATGCCACGTTTAATTTTGCTTAACAGACTCGAAAGGGCATGGTATCTTTCTCCCAAAAAAAGCGAAAGACTATCGATCACTTGATCCGAGGGGTCCTCTTGGGGGAGTGTTTTGATGCGAATTCCCTTGGAATTCAAAAACGCTTCCAAGAACGATACAGGGGCTGACTCTGGATTGATGGGGCTT
>JAOAAA010000242.1 GCA_026419115.1 Gemmataceae bacterium | reverse complement strand
AGAGACGAGTGAGTAACGCATACCCAAATGCCCCATCATGATCCCATCCGAGGCAGTGGGAACCCCAAAGATTTGCGGAACGCCGCCAGCAGCGCGAATCCCTTCGCAGCCTTTGCGTGCGAGTCGATCGAGATGAGAATTGCACGGAGTAATTTCTGAATAAAGCGAGGCCACACCAATCATCGGTCGGTTGAAATCTTCGTCATGAAATCCGACAGCACGAAGCATGGCCCGATTAGGAGCCCGACGGGAACCTTCGGTTGTGATCAAACTTTTGCGATTGGGAGTGGTCATCGATTCTGGAACCTTTGAATAATTTCAGATACAGGCGAATGTTGTGTGACTGATTCTGCAATTAGTTTACGACCTGAGAATAAAATTGCTATCGTTCTGATTTTGCCAAAATTGCCGAAAAATCCTGATGTTTTTTAGATTCTTTTATTTGCACGAGTGACGATTGTAATCTAAAAACAGGTTGTCACGACGGTAACGGTTGTAGTGAACAAAACGATAAACCAACCGATCAAGAGAATCCAAAACATCCCCGGCCGGAACCGGGAAAGAGGAGAAAAGTCATGCGTCAAATGACCCGCAAGCTGGTTGAGTTCCTGAAGAAAGAAGATGGCCCGACGGCTGTTGAATACGCCGTGATGTTGGCCCTCATCATCGTGGTCTGCATTGCAGCCATCACCACCCTTGGCTCGAACGCCAACGCCACCTTCTCTAACGTGGCTGCTAAAGCCGGTGCTGCTGGTGGCGGTAGCTGATCGATCTTTGAAAATAACAATACACTCGACACTTGACCCCCTTGTCCTTACAAACAAGGGGGTCTTTTTTTGAGCCACCGAAAATAATTTGAAGTCACTTTAACGACTTTGCCGATATTGACGACGATGAGCCGTTGTTTTGCGAGTCTCGTTCTCGGTGTTGGGGTGCTGATGGGTTGTAATAGCACTCGCTCGCAGTTGCGCTCGCTGCTAGAGGTTCCCCCTCAGTCTCATCAGAATTGGATCGATTATACCCTGCGCTTTCCGGATCGAGTTGAGATTATTCATGAAACTCGTCCTGAATTTTCGGGAGAGTATTTGGTTCATCCTGATGGTAATTTGCATTTCGCGAATTATGCAACCGTTCAAGCCGTGGGACTTACCACCGAACAAATCGCTGAAAATATCGCACGAGAAACGGGAAGTGACCCCAAATCGGTCAAGTGCCGAGTCACCGTTTTTCGGAGTCGATATGTTCAATTATTCGGCCCCGTTCATGGGGATGCTCGGGCCATTCCCTATCAAGGTCATGAAACGGTGGTGGAATTTCTCCAACGGGCAGGGGGAGTCAGCCGGTTGGCAGAACCTCGGAAAGTGTGGATCGTGCGTGATAATGTTGCCGTTGGCCTGCCACCCGAACGATTAGAAGTCGATTTGGAAGCCATTCTTATCAAGGGGGACCCCACCACGAATTACACCGTTCAGCCTAATGATGAAATTTATGTCGAACCCACAAGACGTTCCGAGGCAGCTCGCATCCTCCCCGATTGGCTCCGACCCAACAAGCGAAAATAAATCGCTTCCTTCTTTCATAGTGTCACTCAATTTTGCATGGCCTCATTTTCAATCATCGTAGGGGAAAAACCAATACCCGCTGTGACGATTTTGATGGGTGAAAATACCTAGATTAGAAGGGGCTTGCTGCGGAAGAACCCGTTCCTCGAACAGGGATAACGATTTTTCGGGGTGGGGTATCATTTGTTTCCAAAACAACCGCACTGGCATTCGGTAGGGGACCAAACAGTTTGTTCTTGGGAATCGTCACGATCAAACGCCAGTTTTTCTTACCGAGTAATTCTCCGCTCGAATCCAAACTCGCTTCGAGGTAGTTGGGAACCAATTGATCTTTGGCAACCTTCAGTTCTAACCCCTTTCGATTGGCTTGCAGCGGCAGAACTTTGGTCGCTCCTTGGTCGGATTGAACGGTACTGAAATCGAGGGTACCAGAACCTCCCGGAAAAGAAAGATCATCCGTGAACACTCGACCAACCAAGAAACATTTGACGATTCCCCCTGTCGAGGATTCCACAGATAGTTGTTTGCCAATCGGTCCTAGGTCGAGTTGTTGCAGACCTGTTTCCGTTTGAACACGCTCACTTAAGCGAAGGCGAACCCGATAGGCACAGCGGACCACACTATTTTCAACGCTATTTGCCCAAGCAGCGAAGCGTGTGAATTCGTCTCCTTGGAGCTGTTGGGGTTCATCAATTTGTAAACAAGGTTCGGTTTTCCCTTCAGGTAATTTCAGGCTAAAAACCAGAGCTTCCCGAGTGGTGGAGTAAACATATAAGTCCCGAGTCGCCTGTGAATTTTGCCGCAAGTCGCCAAAGTTGATTTGGGGACCGACGTTGAAATTGGTTCCATCGAAGTAAGCGGTTTTGAAACTGTTAACAATCCAAAGTCGCACGCCCAAGCTCTCTTCTACAGGGGGTTGATTCCCGTTGCTGGTGACAACTTTGGTCGAGATTCCTCGATGCTCCAGCTTCTCGGCCCCTCCCCAATTCAAACGAAGAACCCCGATTTGTGCAAAACCTTCGGAGGCGCCCGGTATCGTGACATTCCCACGCGACCCCGATTTATCGAGGAGTTTTTTCCATTCCAGTTTATCGCCTAGCTCTGCCACGGCCGTTGCGCTGAGAAGCGCTTGGTTAAGGGGATCCGTTCCTGCTAGGGCCAAATTCGTTAGATAACGATTCCATTTCTCTTTGCTAAATGTGGTCACATCGACCGAGGCACATTGGCAATTGGCACTATCGGAGCGAATCGTCGAGGGTTGATTGTTTTTATTCTGGAAGAAGAAACAGAAGAAACCGGGTTTGCCGATCTCTTCTT
>JAOAAA010000241.1 GCA_026419115.1 Gemmataceae bacterium | reverse complement strand
AAACGGAAGCCGAGTTGCTCCCGCGTGACCCCGAATTGGTTCGGCAACTGAATCGGGCGAGTCAACGGGTCGATCAACTCGAAATCAAGCTGCGACAACTTTTACCGAATTCCGAATTATCGATTCGAGAAGGGCTTACCGAAACGACCAAATTAAAGAACGAACTCCACAAAATTGAAGGTGAGTACCAAGCGGCCCAAGCGGTCGAACAACAGGCTTTAGCCACTTTGGAAATCATTCGACGACAGTTGGTTCGGGATGAAAAATTGGCCGATCGCGGAGCGGTTCCCCTTCTTGAGTATGAGGAACGCCTGATTCAATATCGAAAAGCCGAGGCCGAGAAAATCAAGGCGCAGGCAACCCGAATCGCAATCGAAGCCCAAAAGAAAGAAATTCAACAAGCTCTGCAAAAATGGAGCAAACTGACAGATACCACACAAATCCCGAAAGAATTTACCCAAATCCAGCAAGACTTGATCCAAGCCCGCGCAGAGGAAATCGCTGCCAAAAAAGCATTGGAAGCCGATCTTCCCCGTGCCCAACGTCTTCATGCCTTAGCGGTTGTTCAAGCAAAACGGGAACTTGATGGCGCTCGCGAGACCCTGACGAGTTTAGAGCAATCGCGTGAGATCGTGGCGCCGTTTAATGGTCGGGTAATTTACAAAAACCCCAGCCAAGATACTCCCAAACTTCGAGGCCCCTTATTGGTACTCTGTGGAGAGCAAGGTTTGGTATGTCAGGTCCGATTGCCCGAAAAACAAATCGATGCTCTCGAAGTGGGGGATCGGGTAGCCCTTTTAGCAAGCACCGAACCAAACGCTGCCCCGTTTCGATTTCATGCGACCTTCAAAGAACAAGTGAAGTCGTCGGGGATTGATCCGTTAATTACAGCGATCTTTCAATGCTTCCCCCCCCCTGAAGTGGTAGCAAAACTCGTTGATGGGGAACCTCTGAAAGTCACCCTCGATTGGAAACCACCCCTTTGGAGTTTGTGGTCCTTTCGATGGGGACTTGGTCTGGGGATTTTGGGATTGCTCTGTTGGTTCGTATCCGGTGTCGTTGCTATTCCCGTTCGATCAACAAGATCACTTGAATCATCCCCCCCCCTCGAATCGACCTTACCGAGTGTGCCCAGTTCGTTCTTGCCAAGTGTGCCCAACCCATTACAGGCAGAACCGTTGTCGAGAGAATCTTCCGAGTCGTTACCAGTGTTTCCTTCGTTCGCCCATTTGGAAAACGAATTCCCCTCCCTCTCGGAAGTCAGTGACATCAAACCTTCGCTGATCGAACCGGTAGTGGTAGCTTCACCTCGGGCAGAAATGGATCAGGACATCGAGCCGCCGGTGATCGAACCGTTGGCCCCGCCGACCTTGGCCGACATGGATTCAGTTGCATCGCGAGAAACCCTGCCGGAGGTCGATGTTTCCGAGACGTTCGAGAAACCAGATTACGAGCAAATTGCATGGAATCTCTGTCAATCGATTCACGCAGGGAGTGTGACCCCCGAGCAAATCCTTCAGGCAGAAAGAGCATTATTCGAGGGGGGGGCAATGGCAACGATGTACTACCGAAGGGTTTTCCGAAATGATCCCATCCTATTGAACTCGATCCATCGTCTTTGGATGTATGCGGAAACGCCAGAAACGCATCATATGGTTCTCAGGCTGGATCGATTAATTGCATCGGTCGGTATTGTGAAACCCTCGGGTGTGTCTAATTAAGTGTTGTTAAATCGATTCCACTTGAACGAGATTATCAAAAAATGTCCCCCCCCCTCCGAGGTCGGTAATGGCGGTGGAAGTGGTCGCGTTGCAATTCGGTTTGCCTAAAAGCCGTTGCGACCACACGCCTAACGTCACCACCACCCCCGCAGAAACACTTTCTCGCACTTTGGCCTTGGCTTCAAATTCCCCCCGATCGTTGAAAATTCGGACCCAGTCCCCATCGGAAATTCCCCGCTTTGCGGCATCGATGGGATGGATTTCAAGCGTGGGGGAACCGAGTTTATTGCGTAGGGAATCTAATTCAACAAACATCGAATTGAGAAATTGCGAAGGGGGGGGGCAAACCATTTGTAAAGGATATTTCGCTGCTAATTCGGGTTTGGTTTGTGGGTCTTCATGAGGGGGTTGATAAAAAGGTAATGGGTCCCGACCTGCGAGTTTCTCCCGTTCGGAATAGAATTCGCATTTACCCGAGGGAGTCCCAAAATTCCCCTGAGCAAAGGGAGCGTAACCGGTAGGGAGTCGAAGTCGCACAGGCCCACGTTTGAGATCATCTAAAGAGATACCTTCAAAAGCCGCCGACGAGGGATAACCATTCGAGCTTCCCAAGGGACTTAAAGCCAATTCTGCTAATTGCTCGTCACTAATTTCAAAAAGTTCCGGCTCGAAATTCATTTCGCGAGCTAAACGGCGGAAAAACTCGGTATTCGGTACCGCTTCACCTTGGGGGGGAATCGCCGGATTGTTGGCTTGAACATAAAGGTGTCCGTAACCATTATGAACATCGAAATGTTCTAATTGGCTGGTGCAAGGCAAAATGAAATCGGCATATTCGGCTGTGTCGGTCATGATTTGTTCATGAACCACGAGGAAAAAATCGTCTTGCAACAAGCCGCGGCGAACCTTTTCCGAATGGGGATTGCTCACCACAGGATTGGCTGCATATACCACGAGAGCTTTCAAAGGAGGACCTTGAATTTCCCCATGCAAGGCATCGGCCAGTTGAACCATGTTGATGGTTCGTGTGCCCAAGGGAATCAGATCGGGCCGTTCCAGAGCGGTCGTATTCCAAGGGAATAATTTGCTGGTGCTAAGGAGTGCCCCCCCCCCCTGAAAAACGCCAATCGCCCGTCAGGGCAGGGAGGCAACAAACGGTACGCAC
>JAOAAA010000240.1 GCA_026419115.1 Gemmataceae bacterium | reverse complement strand
GTCTTTGATCATATCGTACAATTCTTCACTTCCATCGGCATAACGTATGTATCTCCATTGATGGGTTCTCACGGCATGATTGCCCGGATTATGCGTTGTCAGGGCGGGGCGTTCCCGTTTGGTTTTCGCATCCTTTAACTGTGGGACTAAACTCAATCCTTCCAAATCTTTGCGGGAAGGCATTTTGGCGAGTTCTAACAAGGTTGGAAAAATATCCAATAGTTCTACCGGTTCGGAACATTCAGCCCCTTTGCTAATGTTCGGCCCCGCGAAAATCAGGGGGACCCGTGTGGAACGTTCCCAAAGGGTATTTTTTCCCGTGATCTGTTTTTCACCTAAATGATAACCATGGTCACTCCACACGACCACAATCGTTTCTTCGCTGCGTCCCGATTGATCCAGTGCAGCAAGCACTCTTCCCACTTGGGCATCCATGAACGCAATGCAGGCTAGATAAGCTCGGACAAGGGGTTTCCATTCTTTGTGTGTCTGCAAGGTTTTTAATCGTGGTTCTGGCAAATCCCAATGCAAATACCATGAAAAGCGTGGGGTATCTACCCGATCGTTCTCCAAAATTGGTGGCAGCTTCACTTTCTCTTCGGGGAACTTGGCAAACCAAGCGGGGGGGGCAAAACATGGTACATGAGGCAGACGAAACCCACAGGCAATAAAGAACGGTTTATCCTTTGGTGCCATGGTGATGGCCTTAATGGCAGCGTCGGCGATTTTGTAATCTCCGGAATCTTCATCTCGTTCGGGGAATGGCCCCCAGTCCATTAAAGGATGAGGCTTACCCGGAAGATTGGCAAAGCGCTTGTCGGCTTTACCAATTCCGGGCGCCGGTCCCCATTCGTTAAACTCCTTGGCCTGATCTTTCGCAGCAATCGAACCATCGTGATAAATCTTGCCACAGGTGTAGGTAAAATAACCTGCCTCGGTGAAGGTCTGTGGTAAGGTCACACATTCTTTGGTTGCGTTCACTTGTCGAATGCCGGGTGCTAATCCGTAAATTCCTGTACTCGTAGGCCGATACCCCGTGAGCAAACTGGCTCGGGAGGGATTGCACAACGGGGCCTGACAATGAGCATTGGTGAATAAAGTTCCGCGACTTGCTAAACGATCGAGATGCGGGGTCAAAGTTTGAGGATGCCCGCCAAGGCAGCCGATCCAATCGTTCAAATCATCAATGGCTATGAACAGCACATTCGGGGGAGCTTTGGCCCAGATCGGTACAGGCATCAACATTCCTAACAAAATCAAAGAGACGTATTTCATAACGATACCCACACAGCAATATCACAGAACGGGCAAGCAACCTCACGGCAATCCGACTTAAGACGGAACTATCCTGCTACTTTGGGGCATTAAGTTCAAACAAAATATCTCACGTTATTTTCATTCCATCTCAAATTCATGAGACCTCTATGCTCTTTCACCACAGAAAATCGATAAAATATATTAAATTGATAGAATCATAAAATTAGGATTATTCGTTAAAATAGATACAAAATATCACCTGAAACGCCCTCTCTTATCCTCATTTTCGGACTAAGTTGAACATTCGTTTTGACAGGGACATTTCACTGCCCTACAGTTTCCGCAGAATCTGCACAAACCAACTTCTCGGTGAAATCGATTGCTTCGATTGATTTTCGCTAACCGTCGAGTTGCAGAAGATTGATTCAAAAAGATTGTTGAGTGCAATCGAATCAATCGTGCTAAAACGCATCCTTGTGAGAAACAGCAATGTTCAAACGTTCGACACTCAATCTGATCTCCTTAGAAAGCCGAGACCTACTGAGTTACGCGGGATTCGATGCACTGGAAGTGAATCAGAACCAATACAACGAAGGACATGTTTTGGTCCGATGGCTTAGCACTCCCACGACGGATGACATTGTTACCTCTTATGAATCGCTTGGCCCTGATCTCTATGTGGCTTATTTGGCGCAGGGAGTAAGTGTCGCCCAAGGAATCGCTCACCTGCAATCGCAAATCGGGGTCGATTTTGCACAACCCGATTATGTCGTTGGGGTGACCCGTACCACGAACGATCCGCTGGTAGCATCGCAATGGGCCTTGAATAATACGGGGCAGAATGGCGGTACCGTCGATGCCGATATTGATGCCTTCGAGGCGTGGGATATTGCCACAGGGACACGGGCTACCATCGTCGCGGTGATTGATACCGGTGTCGATTTTACCCACCCCGATTTGGCCGCTAATATGTGGATCAACAGCGGTGAAATTCCGGGAAATGGTATCGATGATGATGGGAATGGTTTTGCCGACGATGTTTACGGTTGGAATTTCGTCGGGAATAACGGTAACGTCATGGATGATAATGGTCATGGAACCCATGTGGCAGGGATTATCGGGGCGGTCGGGAATAACGGGATTGGTGTGGCGGGTGTGAACTGGAATACACGCATCATGGCATTGAAATTCCTTGATGCCAATGGCTCGGGATACTTGAGCAATGCGGTNCGTGCCTTGAACTATGCCGTGCAAATGGGTGCCCGCATCTCGAATAATAGTTATGGGGGGGGGGGGTACGATCAATTCATGGCCGCTGCGATTGCGAATGCCCGAAATGCCGGACATATTTTCGTCGCCGCGGCGGGCAATTCGAGCCAGAATATCGATGTGAATCCCGCTTATCCTGCCAGTTACAATTCGGATAATGTGATTGCGGTGGCCTCGACCGATCGAAACGATCGCCTGTCCAGCTTCTCGAATTATGGGGTCAACACGGTCGATCTTGCTGCCCCCGGTTCTTCGATCCTGAGTACTCTTCCAGGAGGTCGCTATGGCACTTACAGTGGCACCTCGATGGCGGCCCCACAGGTGGCCGGTGCGATGGCCCTGATTTGGGACCGAAACCCCACATGGACCTATCGTCAAGTGATTGATGCGGTGCTGAATAATGTGGATCGTCTGAGTTCCCTGAATGGACTGGTGGCCACAGGGGGACGATTAAAT
>JAOAAA010000023.1 GCA_026419115.1 Gemmataceae bacterium | reverse complement strand
GCATACCCTCGTCGGGGCAGGCGGAGCCGAAGGAGCTATCGACGCTTCTAACGTGCTCAAACCGGCCCTTTCTCGTGGGGAAATTCAGTGCATCGGCGCCACCACGTTGGATGAGTACCGTAAATACATCGAAAAGGATGCGGCCCTTGCCCGACGCTTCCAATCGATCATCGTGAATCCCCCCAATCAAGCCGAGGCCATTGAAATTCTCAAAGGTCTCAGGGACCGCTACGAAACCCATCATCGCGTGGAAATTACCGATGGGGCTTTGAAAGCCGCTGTCGAACTTTCGGAACGTTATATCTCCGATCGCTGCTTGCCCGATAAGGCGATTGACGTGATTGATGAAGCGGGCGCTCGCGTTCGCCTGAAAGCGATGACTCGGCCACCGAACCTCAAAGAGATCGACGAGCAGATCGAAAAGATCAATCAAGAGAAAGAAAACGCTGTCGTCGAACAGGACTTTGAAAAGGCAGCTGCCCTGCGGGATCAGGCTGACAAGCTCAAGAAGAAGAAAGAAAACACGCTCAAAGAATGGCGTGAAAAGTCCAAGGAGCAAGATGGCAAAGTCGATGAAGAGGTAATCGCCGAAGTCGTCTCCAAGATGACAGGTGTTCCGCTCAAACGTCTCGGCGACGACGAAACCAAGAAATTGCTCGAACTGGAAAACGAACTCCATCAGGTGGTCGTCAGCCAGCATGAAGCGATCGTGGCTCTCTCGAAGGCCATCCGTAAATCTCGGGCCGGTTTGAAAGATGCGAAACGTCCGACCGGATCGTTCATCTTTGCCGGCCCCACTGGGGTTGGTAAAACCTTGCTGGCGAAACGGCTGGCCTTTATCCTGTTCGGCTCCGAGGACGCCCTGATCTCCTTGGATATGTCCGAATATCAGGAGAAACACAACGTCGCTCGCTTGTGGGGGGCACCTCCCGGCTACGTCGGTTACGAAGAAGGCGGGCAACTTACCGAGAAGATTCGACGCCGACCCTACTCGGTCGTTCTTCTCGACGAGATCGAAAAAGCCCATCCCGATGTGTGGAACTCCTTGCTCCAGATTATGGAAGAAGGACGCCTCACCGATAGCTTTGGGCGCACCATCGACTTCAAGAACACGATCATCATTATGACCACGAACATCGGTGCAGAAAGTGTGATTGCCGCCGATGATATGAACAACGTCTTCAAAAAAGGGAAGAAGAATCAAGATGCCGAAACCAGCTACGAAGAAATGAAACGTCGTTTGAAAGGGCAAATGGAAAAGGTCTTCCGACCCGAATTCCTGAACCGTTTGAACGATGTGATTGTCTTCCGCAGCTTGGGCAAAGAAGACCTCAAACACATTGTGGGAATCGAGATTTCCAAGGTTGCGAATCGCTTGAAAGAGAAGAACCTGCAACTCGAACTCACCGATGCTGCTAAGGACTTCTTGATCGAAAAAGGGACCAATACCGAATATGGTGCTCGCCCCTTACGCCGAGCGGTTGAGACCTATTTGGAAGACCCCATGGCCGAAGACCTGATCCGTGGCACCTACAACAACGCCGAGCTGATTCGAGTCGATGTTGAAGGGACCGGTGACGATCGTCGGTTGGCCTTCCATGTGGTCAAGAAAGAACCCCCTGCGGAATTGGCGGCCACGACTTCGGAATCCGAAGTGAAATAAGCCCCGCTTCGTTCGATGTCCATCTAAAAAGGTTGAACCATCGCAAGATGGTTCAACCTTTTTTCTTTATCCTCATTCATCCATCCACAGGAGCGAAGCCCTTTGCCCGTTTCGCAATAAGCAAGCCAAGGCGATCGTAGGAAGGGCCTCATGATTTAGAAAGAGTGAGGGGGGGGAATCAGGTGGATTCATCTTGCCCCGATTCTGTTGCCGAGTGATCGGGCAGCGACTCGCCCCGATTCCGTTGCCGAGTGATCGGAAAACCACATCGTTTCAAAAGCCATTTCATTCCCACAAAGAACCCCACTGCTGCGAGTAGAATGATTGCTGCGATAACCCGCATCATCCTCGGCTCGATCTTTCGCTCTGTCCCGTGCACTTGGACGACAATCACAATCGCAATACCAATTAAACCCAGTGTGGCGAAGAACAACAACCAACCCCGCCAATTTAATTGGTTCAGGTCGAAATTTCTAAAACGCGTTCGGTAGGTTTCCAGTGTCAACTTTTCCGGAGGGGGGGGGGGCGAAACGGGTAACTCCGACTGGTGATCTTCCGCACGACGGACCAACTGGCGATCTTCCGCCCGACGGACCAAATTGATGCCAATCAGAATCATTGAACAAGGGACCAACCCCGTACAGGCTAACCAGCCCAATAATTGGGTCAGGGTTTCCGCATTGGCAATCGGAAAGAGGCACGAGATCAGAATCACGATCCCGAACCCCACCAACCACACCCCGAGCATCCGCATAAATGCTCCCTCCTTCGATAGGGATATCATTGCTCCGATAAAAATCGTCAGCTCTAAGGATTACGCCCCCCCTTCAGGTCCTGCGGAGAATTTTTTCGATCACCCGACCTTGGGCCAACTCATCTCAGAATTTATCTAAAATATCCAATCTTTTGGGTCAAGGGATGTTCGATGAAGGGAATGCTCCAAAACTTGCCAGAGGTTTTGGTTCTTGGATTTATCGTCGAATCCCTGACTTCTTACGTCCTCGTGTTCTCGTGTGCCTGACTTCTTGTGTCCTTGAATCCCTGAGTTCATCCCGACAGTTGCGACTTGAATCTTCCGGTAACCTCACATAAAAAATCCCTGATTTTCCCGAGTGTTGGCCGATTCTCTTCGTCGGGCCATCCTCATAATCTCACCCTCGAACCACCTTTTTCGTATGTTCCGAACTGCTCTTTCGACCTTCTTACTCAGTTGGGGATTGCTCTGGGCCGATGTCGGCGATCCGCAAATTGCGACCGATCACCCTTGGTACTCTGGTGAACTTTCCTGCTCGACATTTGAAAGGCTGTTTGCCACCCAAGCCCGATTGTACGAGCGGATCACGGGGCGGGTGGTGAAAACCGATGAGGATCGAGTGCTGGCATCGTGGTTGTGGCGCAACACTCACTATTGGCATGGGGAAGAAGGTGGCCAAGACCTTTGGGGAGTGGGGCTGGGCAAAGGCCCCGATCCGAAAGAACGCGAGTATTGGACCGGCTTGTTTGCTCACGGCTTTGCTTTGTGTGGCACCACTCATTCCCAGTGGGTGGCCGAGATGGAAGCTCTTCTGGGGCATAGTCGCGGGCGAAGTGTCGGTACCAAAGGACACAACTCTTTTGAAGTGTTCCTCAAAGGGGGAGAATACGGTACAGGTCGTTGGGTCCTGCTCGATCATGATCTTTCAACCGTGATTTTTACCCCCGATGGGAAAAGGTTGATGGGGCTGTCGGAAATCGCTCCGAATTGGAAGCAATTGACCGACCGGAATTTCAAACCCCAACGTCAGCAAGGATGGCTTCCTTGTGGTCTGTACGCGGACGATGCGAGTAGCTTCTCGGCCTTTGCTGTTGCGGAGTATCTGAGCGGTTATAGTGGCCCCCCCCCCATGGTTCATCTTCGTCGGGGAGAAACCTTGCGGCGTTACTTGGCCCCTGGTTTGGAAGATGGCAAAACCTTTGTTTTTTGGGGCAGAAACTATCGAACCGGAAACATCCTCGGCCCCGAACGCTCGCGGACATGGGTGAACCAACCCGAGAAAATGTATCAATCGAAAAACGGCACCCCCCATATTGATGGCCAAGCCCGATATGCCAATGCCGTGTATGTCTACAAGCCCGATTTTCGGGGCGATTATCGCGAGGCCGTGGTTTCCGAAGACGAAAAACAAGTGACGTTAGAATTTACGACCCCCTATATCATTGCTGCCACACCCGCGAACGATCAACCTTGGGGAATTTACGATGCCGGCGCCAAGAATGGCTTGGTTCTTCGCGGGGAACCGTTGGGGAAAATTTCCCTCTCGGTGAATCGGGGGCATTCTTGGACCCACACCGAGATGAAAGAGAAATCGCTGGACCTGACCGATGTGGTAAAGGGGCATCGCCAATACTGGTTGAGAATTCATCAACCCGCCAAGAAACTCGAAGGAAAAGATTTGACCATCACCACCGTTTGCCAATGCAACGTCGCGATCATTCCCCGTTTGACCGATGGAGAATGCCGAGTGAAATTAGAGGCAGGTCAACAAGCTCAAGTGAACGCCGGACCAAATCTCCCGCAGATTTTACCTCATGTGGTTGCCGGTAAGATTGATTCCCCGAATGTGACCCTCGAGCTAAGCACCCCTCGCGGCGAGCCGATTCGCGAAATTTACGCTTCCGCTCATGTTCGTTCGAGTTCTCCGCCGGACCCGAAAATTTTGTATCAGATCGAGTATTCCAAGGATGGAGGAAAATCGTGGCAACCGTTAGTCAAAGATTGGAATATCCTTCGACAAGGTGACGAACCCAAAGATTTCTGGAGTCAAAGTTTCTGTTGGGGAAGCGTCAAACTACAAGGAGAAACTAAATCGGTCCAAGTGCGATTCAAAAACAACGGCGGTAAGGCCTATATCCGCCCCGAACTTCACTTGGTTTACCAAACCTCGCCCCCAGACCGAACGAAGGTGACCTTCTGTTGGACCGACGATCGAGGCCAACATACTCACAGCCACATCAGCAAAGGGGTCAAGGAGGAATGGACCATTCCGACGGGAAAGAATGTCCAAACCCGCTGGGTCGAACTAGAACCTATCAAGTGAAGTGAACTCAAGAGGTGTCAACTCGTCCAGTTGTAGCAATTCCACAAGATTGACAACCACTTGGATTGATGCGGGGTCCAGCTGTGATGCCAATCGTCTAACCGAGAGAATTCACACCCATCTTGCCAATTCTAAGCATGAGAATTTTTTGGATGGGGATGGATAAAAATTTGCCTAATTCTAGTAAATCGAGCGGGTTCTTTGAATGTTCTCAGATGGTCTCAATGCTACTTTGACAAACATCCGCTGAGATTGTTCTCCTTCATGATTGGCCTTGATTTGTCGGGTTTTTTTTTTGGCTGCTCGCAAAACAACCTTTTGTCTGCTGTTCTCAAAATCGGAAAAATAAATGAGAAAATCCCCTACTCTGGCACAAGACTTGCAAAATCCTGAAGTCATTTGTTATTGTCATCGAGGAGTAGCTGGGAAATGTTCTCGAGAAGATCAGGATTCACACTCATTGAATTGTTGGTAGTGATAGCAATCATTGCCATCTTAATTGGGTTATTATTACCCGCAGTACAAAAAGTTCGCGAAGCCGCCAATCGGACCCGTTGCCAAAACAATCTGAAACAAATTGGTCTTGCACTGCATAATTATCACAGTGCCGAGGGATGTTTTCCGGCAGGCTTTACGAGTTTGAATCACCCCGGAAATGTGAATTGGCGCACTCTCACAACAACGGTTCCGAGCTATTTCGAGCCGGGTTGGAGCTTCTTCGTTTATCTTCTGCCTTACATGGAGCAAGACAACCTGTTTAATCAGATTAACTTAAATCTGCCAATACTACATCCCAATAATGCCGTGACTCGTAGTCAATTGGCCTTGGTTTCACAGTATGTTTGCCCCAGTGATACCACTCCGAAACTCATTGATGTTTGGGATTTTGGAGAATCAAGCTCTGCCGTGATTCTTTCCGGAGTAGGAAGCGTGATCACTCGGGCCCCCGTTTCATCGTACACAGGGGTCTTGGGGACAAATGATCATGAAGAGAACGGAGCCTTTAACGGAATGTTTTTCCGAAATAGCCAAGTTAGGATCGAAGATATTACCGATGGCACCGCTAACACGGTGTGTATTGGTGAGCGGATGAGCCGTATTGCTGAAGCAACATGGCTAGGTAGTATCACTGGAAGTGAAGTGGTGCATACCGAGACATGGGCGACCCGAATGGGATACCCAAACCGGACACACAATTATCGTCCTGCCAATTTGCATGTCACATGTCACATCCGCTCGAGCAAGCCGAATATGCTCTCGAACAGTCCGAGTGGATTCATGTCGCCGCATACGAACGGTTGTAACTTCCTTAATAGTGATGGTTCGGTTCGATTGATTACCGATCGGGTCGATCTAAATACCTTCCGCAGCTTGGCCACCCGCAACGGCGGTGAGGTCATTGATGGCACTGCTTTCTAAAACAGTTGGGAGGTTACAGTCTCGCCAAGAATACAGGATCGTCATAGGAAAATAGCACCATCGGGGATTCTGAACGCATCACCTACCTTCAACTCACTCTTTCTAAATTCAACTCGAAAAAATACTTGATTGGCACGCTCGATTCAAGATTTCAAAAAGGGTCTGGCAAATTTTTCGGGCAGACCTAAGCGGCTGTTCCTAACTGACTTTGCCAAGTTGATGGCCTGAGCGACCTGCTGAATGAGTTGTTCTTAGATCGGCTGAATTTCCTTGCAAAAGGCCTCGGGATCGGGTTTGGAAAAAGGAGGCAGAGTGGTTGGGTTGAGATCAGACACGACGGAATCCTCTGAATGGTCAACACTTCGGGTCAGTTTCTTTCATTATTATCCCTTCCCAACATCCCGCCCGAAAAATGGGCCAGAACCGGCAGCAACTTCTACAAGTTCTATCAAATACTTGGCGATTTCGCGGGAGCCTTTCCTGATTGTTTATTACCTAACGTTTTGAGAATCTCAAAATTTTTTAGTACTTGGCGATTTCGCGTGTGGTATTCCAGCCGATTGTTTTCAGGGCTTGCGTGGCTGCCTCCATCATGAAGCGCAATTCACTTTGCACCGCCACAAAGCGCCAGCCTTCTTCCAAGCGAAGGCGTGCCTCTTCGGGATTCATGGCATGGATTCCCGGCGCAATTCCCATTTTCTGGCACGATTGAAGCACATGATCTAGCGCTTCTTTCGTGGCCTTGCCTGAAGGGGGTTTCCCATCGGCTGAGCGCATACTGGCAGCGAGATCGTTCGGCCCGACGAAGACGG
This sequence comes from Gemmataceae bacterium, assembly GCA_026419115.1. Taxonomy (GTDB): domain Bacteria; phylum Planctomycetota; class Planctomycetia; order Gemmatales; family Gemmataceae; genus SKW135. Next base: position 30,109 of record JAOAAA010000023.1, on the reverse strand, counting down.
CATCGACGCCAGCCACGGAATAAATCGCCTCAAAATTTTCGACGGCCTTGATGTGTTCACACTGCAACACAATCAAAATCTCCTCATCGGCCCGAGCATAATACTCGGCAGCGGTGGCCTCGAAGTTCAAGGCATGGACGTTCCCCCCGACACTGCGATTTCCCTTAGGCGGATAAAGCATCGCAGCGACAGCGTCTTCCGCTTCTTGCCGATTCATCACCATGGGGACGACCACCCCATGAGCGCCATTATCCAACACCCGTTTGATATGGTCATGTCGATTGGCAGGCACCCGCGCTAGGCAAGTGCAGCCTGCATCGGCCACGGCGCCAAAAATGTGAGCGGCCGTCTCCATTCCCACAAGGCTATGTTCAATATCTACGGTTAACCAATCGAACCCCGTGCGAGCCAGAAACCGAGCTGCGGGGATATTCCCCAACGATAGCCAAGTTCCACAACTGGCTTGACCTTGTTTGAGCTTGCTTTTGACCAGATTGGCACGCATAAAAATTTCTCGAAGTCTGCTACAAAGGGGGATGAATCGGCGGCGTGAAGTCCGCGCTCAACGACAATCGTTGGGCAAGAACCGGCCGCGGCGTGGTTCGCAAGGATCATCGCAACGATCCCGATCGGCATAGCGCGGGGGCCGACGATACCGATCGTCACAATCATCATCATAGTAATCGTATCGATCTCGATACGGACGACACCAGCGACGGCAGCCCGTTTCCACCACAGTCAAGGCGACGATCAACAATAGCCAGCACACTCGACGCATCGCGGTTTCCCCTTCCGGAGTGACCAGAATTTCTCTCCGATAACCAAATCTGAGGAACAATCAAGGCCAATCTCCGCTATCCTAACAGGATGCCCCTTTTCGCCGAGATTATCGCTATGAGATGTGTTTTTTCGATCCTTCTGTTAATTTCTGTCAACTCCGCAATTTGGGGACAAACCCCAAAAGATTCCCCCGCGAGCAAAAAGACCCCGTTGACCGAAGCTCAAGAAAGATTGCAACGGGGCAATCTCGCCGAAGCTCAGGCGGGCTTCGAGAAATTATTGGATGATCCAGTCCACCAAGCGGCTGCGGCCATAGGGTTGGCACAGCGTTATTCCCTCACGGGAGATTACGACAAGGCCGCCCAAGTTCTTGATGAGATGCTCAAAAAGAAACCCGATCATCCCGATTTGTTAGCCCATCGGGCCGATCTCCGTTTCTCTTTGGGAAAATGGGAAGAAGCGAAAAAAGATGCCGAAGCAGCGATTAAACTCAAAGAGGATCATTTTTTGGCTCGTTGGGTGCGGGCGCGCATTTTACGAGATAGCGGCGATCTGAAAGCAGCCGACACCGAGATGCGCTGGTTTGTGCGAACTTACAGCCAACGAGATGAGGACGATAAACCAATTACCGATCCGGCCGAGTTAGTTCTAGTCGGTCTAGCTGGGGCCGAAAATGCTCGGCGAAATGTTTTGCCGCAGCAGTTTCGTTTTATCATCAACGAAATCGCACCCGATGCCTTGAAAGCGAACCCGAACTATTGGCAAGCCGAGGTCATGGTCGGGGATATTCTTCTCGAAAAATATAACCGCCCCCAAGCGTTGGAAGCCTATGAAAATGCCCTGAAAATCAATCCCAAAGTGGCGGTGGCGTATGTGGGGCAGGGACGCATTTTCTTTCAGCAATACGAAATGAAAGAGGCCGAAGCCAACGCCGATAAGGCCCTTGAAATCAACCCGAACCTCGTCTCGGCCTTACGACTCAAAGCCGAAGTTCGCCTTGCCGGTGGGGATTTGGCCGAAGCTCGCAAACTTCTTGAAAAAGCCAAGAGCATCAATCCCCGCGAGGAGGCCGTTTATGGGAAACTCGCTGCCACCGAATACCTCTCGCGGAATAAACAGGCGGTCAAAACTCTTGCGGCGGAAGTCGAGCAATTCAATACCAAGCCGGGCATTTTTTACTACGAGTTGGCGCTCGCATTGGAAGATCGACGCATCTACGGCGATTCGGAAATCTTCTTGAAAAAGGCGATCGAACTTCGCGATGATTTGGCAGGCCCGAAAGCCGCTTTGGGCATGCTTTACCTCCGCCTTGGCAATGAAGAGGAAGGACGAAAATATCTCGATCTGGCCTTCAAGCTCGACAGCTTTCATGTGCGGGTCTCGAATTCGCGTAAAGTGTTGGATCATCTTGCCAAGTACGATACACTCCAAACCAAAAACTACACCATCAAGTTCGATCCGAAAAACGATGCTCTCTTGGCCCAGTTTCTGGCCGACTACCTTGAGGAAATTCATGCCAAATTAGCCAAAGATTTTGCCTTTGAACCCTCGGGGCGCACCTTGGTCGAAATCTTCAACAATCATGAAATGTTTAGTGGACGCACGGTCGGTTTACCCGATTTACACACCATTGGCGCCTGCACCGGACGAGTTGTTACCATGGTCTCTCCCAAAGGGAAGGGGATTCGCACCCCGTTCAATTGGGGCCGCGTGATCCGCCACGAATTGGTTCATGTGTTCAACTTAGCCCAGACCGATTTTCAATGTCCACACTGGTTGACCGAAGGGTTAGCCGTCCGCCAAGAGGGGGGCAATCGCCCACCCATTTGGAACCTCATTCTTCGAGAACGCTTTGAGAAAAACGACCTTTTGAACCTCGATACCATTCTGCTGGGATTTGTTCGCCCCCGAAATCAAGCCGAGTGGAATTTGGCCTACTGCCAAGCCAACCTTTATGTGCAATTTGTGATCGATACCTTTGGGATCGAAGCGATTGCCAAATTGTTGAATGCCTATCGGGAAGGTCTTGACGATGCGACCGCTCTATCCAAAGCTCTCGATCTGACTAAAGAGGAATTCGAGAAACGATACCGCAATTACATCGAGAAACAAGTCAAAGCCATTTCCACCCGTCCCCAAACGGCCCCCGAGAAACCGATGAAGTTCGACGAACTTCTAAAAGCGCATCAAGCCAACCCTGATGATGTGGATTTGGCCGCCCGAGTGGCCGACGGCTACGAGCGCCGACGCATGCTCAACGAAGCAAGGAAACTGGTCGATGAAATTCTTAGCAAATCGGAAGGACATCCGCTGGCAACGTTGGTGAAAGCTCGGTTATTGCTGAACGCCGGCGATAACGTGGGAGCCGTGGCCCTTTTGGAGATCGCCTTGAAAAAAGATGAAACACACCCCAAATTGCTCGAAGAAATAGGCCGCATCTACAAAAAAGAGGGCAACCTCGAAAAAGCCGCCCGCTACTTTGAGAAAGGTCGTAAGGTAGCCCCCGTCGATGGAAATTGGCTTCGGGAATTGATCGACATTTACCTCAAAGAAAAAGATGCCCCCCGACTGATCGATGTTCTTTCCGAACAAGTCGCCAACGATGCCGACGATCTGAAGAGTCGTCTTCAACTCGCCAACCTGTTGCTCGAAGCAAAAGAATTCGCCAAAGCCGAAGCGATTGCGTGGGATGCTCTGCTGATTGATGTAACCCACCCCGAAGCGCAACAGGCCATGCTCAGCGCACTGGAGGGACAAAACAAAGTCGAGTTGTTGGAGAAATTAAAGACCCGCTTCCAGAAATAATCGTGAAGGGACAAAGGGAGGGGGAGGTAAGGAGCGGGAAGGGAACAAGAAATTTTCAACGAGTACGAAATCATTTCATTGGTTAATTTTGATCGTAAACTCGCCCCCCCCCCGCACGGGTGGTCAAGGCAGGTCATGCTACCGGCAAAGTATTGAATAAATCACGACGAAATTGGTGACAGAATTTTGCATACATTATTTCTCATATTGATTTAGAACGGTTTCAGGTTTGCTCTATCGTGAAGAGAGCCCTTTCTTCAGCGGAAAATGCACACTTCGGAAGGGTCATCCTGACACCCACATCGAAATCGTTCTATAGCAAAGAGTAACCGAGCGGAAAGATTCGATTGTTTCTCGGTGCCGCAGCACATGAAAGGATTCCCTGAGGGTGAGTACCTACCTAATCTAATTTCCTCAACACAACCTTCCTTCGCTGTAAAATCCAACATCGGGAGTCTGGGTTTATTCGGTTGGGATTGTTCCTTCTCATTCCCTTGCTGGGCGATAGAATAGCCCCACTACCTAGGAGACATTTCATGAAACCAATCACTATTGATACCCTCAAACCTTATTTAACCCCTAAAGAAACCCCTTGTGTTTCGCTCTATCAACCGACCCATCGGGCTAACCCCGAAGCACTCCAAGGCCCCATCCGTTTTAAGAATTTAGTTCGAGAGGTCGAACGATCCTTACTCGAAAAATATTCTGCCACTCAAATTAAGCCGTTGTTGGACCGCTTTCATCACCTAGTTGAGGAACCATTATTCTGGCAACACCAATGGGATGGTTTAGCCATTTTAGCCACCCTGAATTCGTTCGATATTTTTCAACTGCAACGCCCCGTGAAGGAATTGGTCGTGGTGGCGGATAGCTTCCACTTGAAGCCGTTGTTACGAATTGCTCAATCTTCGGATCGATTTCAGGTGCTTTGTTTGGACCTTCAAAAAGCGGCTCTTTATGAAGGAAATCGCGATGCGTTGGATGAAGTCAATCTGGGGAATATGGCAGCGACCCTCACCGAAGCCCTAGGCGATCAGCTCACCGAGAAACAATTGTACAAAGGGGTCCAAGCAGGAGGGGTCGGTGGGGTTCCGTCCGTGCATGGAACGGGTGGGAAAGCCGAAGAAGTCGATATTGATCGGGAGCGATTTTTCCGACACATCGATAAAGAAATTTATGCTCGCTTCTCGAAACCCAGCGGCCTACCGCTCGTGTTGGCGGCGCTGCCGGAGCATCATTCGGAGTTTCGTCGGATCAGTCATAACCCCCTTCTTCAAGCCGAAGCCGTTGCGAAAAATCCTTGGTCGTTGAGCACCGATCAACTCCGAAGCGAAGTTTGGAAATTGCTCGAACCCCATTACTTAGCCCGCTTAAATCAACTGGTAGAGGATCATCGGACAGCGGTAGCCCGAGAACAAGGCTCGACCGATCTGAGCGATATTGCTCGTGCAGCCGTGGCAGGTCGAGTGGGAGGGTTGCTGATCGAGGCCGATCGGGTCATTCCCGGTCGTCTGGATCGCACGACGGGGGCGATTAGCGAAGATCGACTGGCCGACCCTGAGATTGATGATCTGATCGACGATGTGGCCGAGATCGTGATTCTCAACGGAGGAAATGTGGTCGTGGTTCCTTCAGATAAAATGCCCAGCTCCTCAGGAGTGGCCGCCACCTTCCGCTATTAAGGCAGGCACGGTTTCTCATCAAGAAAAATTTCATGGGCGGATAAATATCGATAAACAATCAATATCGATAAACAAAAAGAGGAGATCACCAAGGTGATCTCCTCTCAATTAAGGGCAGAAGACAGGGAATGAATTATCGGCCGCTGCCAGGTATCAAGTCGAGTTTCACTTTCGTTTCTTTACGACCAACATCAAATGCAGGGGTCACGCTGAACTTAATGCTGCCATCGTGAGCCAACAGTTTGGTTTCCGCAACCATTTGTGCTCCTAGGGGCATGAGTCCTTGGTCCAGTCGGGTTTGTCGGGTAATATCGGCAATCGGCACGACCTTCCCACTGGTGGCTTGGGCAGTGAGGTTGCTCCCAATACTGCCGACACCTCCTTCAAAGCCGCTCGCGACCTTGTTCATCAGAAGGTTCCGCAGTTTGTTACTCACATCACTGGCCTTATCGACTGTGTAACTCTTCACCCCCGGAGCGGTCGGTTCCACAAACGCAGCCAACTCGTTACGACGGCCCTCATCAAGATTGATGGACAGTTTCGCGATCGATTGTTTCTTATCGAAGCTCACGGTAAACAACTCGATTCGCTCATTTGCGGTACCTTGATTACGAATCACCTTGACGGTGGCCTTATCGGCCAAGGGTCGGCCCGAGATTTTCTCAACCGTGATCTCGTAGGTTCCCTTGAAGGCTTCGGTTGCGGTATACACCTCGGAACGATCATCATCTCTTTGCCCGAACTGGTCCGCCAAGAGCACGCCGCCCCCGACGGTATGGGACCGTGTGACCGCGCAAACGCTCCCCACGGGTTCTTTCACGCTCAAATCGAGGTCGGCAGGACCGTTCCACAACAGTTGAATGACCAAGTCGCGTTCTTTTTCTTGGCCGCTCATCTTCCGGAGTTTTTCGGCATCAGCCGCCCGATTGTTCGCTTCGAGCTTCTTGATGGTTTCCGTGAGATAAGCCCGTGCTTTGTTGTGATACTCGTTCCCATCTAAACCCCAGTCTCGTCGGAGTAAGGTTCCCGCAGCAAACTCGGCCACATCGACAGCAACGGGGGCTTTGGGGTTTTCGGCAAAGGCGAGAGCATTCACATAGATTTCGGGGTTATTCGGATCCAATTTCGCTGCTAGTTTGCAGAGACGAATCGCTTCGTCAGGCTTCCCAAGGCTTTCGAGACCAAAGGCTGCCCGAACGTAGGCTTGCGGATCAGTTGGTTCCAAGTCGATGGCAGAGAGCCTAGCCCGTTCGATTTCCTCTTTAGAACCTTGACTGGCCTCCAACGCGATTGCTAGGGCTTCTTGGTAGGTCGCATCGATCGTGAGGCCTTTTCGGAGCGAGGCCTTCAGAAGTTCGGCCACATGTTTGAACTCGTTGGCCTTGGCAAGGAAATCGGCCGTGGCGAGAACTAAACCGGGCTGATTTACGTTTTTCAGGGCATCGTTCCAAACAATCTCCGGATCGAGATTTTTATCCGGAATTCGGCCCATCTTTGCAGCGGCTTCTTGCTCCTTCTGATCCATTTTTGCCAACTGGCGATCATCTAGTTTCAAGCCGGGGGCATTCATCATGCCGTCTCCTTCTCGTTTATGGAGTCGAGTCCCCGTGCTACCAGGCACCCAAACTTTCGAGGGGGCACGGATAATCAAGGAGCGAGAAGAAGGCAAGAAGGCCATTCGGTTTTGCAAAACCACATCGGGGGGGTTAGCCGGCGGATCGGGTGGGGTCGAACCCGAGAAGGCAAGGGTCACTGCTTCCCGAGACCAGAAATCGGGGTCCACGTTGGTCACTACTACCACCAGCAATTGTTGGAAATCGACCGGTAAAGCGCCACCGATATTTTGGATACCAGGCACTTGACCGTTATTCCCACCAATGGGCGGACCGTTGTTGAGGTTCCCCCCGTTGTTAACGACTGGGGTATTTTGTCGCAAGAATGCATCGAACGAAACAAACTGGCGGAGCAATTGGATTTGGCCCAATGCTGCGGTTTGATCGGGGAAGACCGGAATCGGCACCACGAGTTCTTCGACGTTGAACACGCCGAGAATCTTGTTTTCTAGGGCATAGGACCCCGAAACAATTTCGATAAAGCCCGGACGGACGATGTAATGGGCTTCGTATTCCCCTGGCAGTTGTTGGCAAATATAGCGCAGAGCCGTTTCCAGCGGCACGCCCACGAGGCCTTTCCCTTTCGGATCGGCAGGGATGTTCACCTTGAATTGATCGGGGTTGAACATCTGAGCTGCGGGAGATTTATCCCGTTTGAAGCTCGCGGTGTTGATGATAATGTTCACCTGACGATTCGGGTTAATTCGAGCATCAGGGGGGCTAGCCAAGTTACTCAGGTTGTCAATAATGCCACCTGGGCCACCAAGGGGTTGCTGATCCCCTGCAGGGAGTTCCCCGTTGAGTGGTTCCCGCAGTCGGCTGCGAAGATAATCCACTTGCTCTTGTTCTCGTGGGGTCAGTTGAGGCCCAATGAACTTGGTTGTGTATCGTTTCCGACGCTCGGCCACTTCCCGCCAAATTTTGGCAGGGGGGAAGTGGATCGGGGGTTCATCCGGATAGGGAATATGGCTCTTTTCGAGCGAGAGCATGGTTTGCAGGAAACGATCTTCTCGAATTCGGACAAGTTCCCGAGCTTCGTAGTAGTTCGTGGCGACTTGACCGATTCGGTAGACCGCTTGGCCTTCTCGAATCGGGGGGCGCCCTTCGGCAATGGCTTCTTGTTCCAAGACCAAGGCTTCTCGGTAGGCATCTTCGTAACGGGCTTTGGTCATGAGATCGCCAAAGTTCCGAATGCGTTCCCGAATTTTCTCTTGGCGGGCAGCCGCTTGATTTTCTGCCAGAATTCGTTGCTTGGCCCGAGCAATTCGTTCGTTTTCTTCGGCTCGTTCTCGCAGTTTGGCTTCCCCCGTGCGAGCAATATCTTCGAGCAAGACATTCATCCGATTGATGAGGGTATCTCGGGTTTTGTCGGAAAGTTCCGGAGTGGAGCGAACGGTTTCGCGTTGTGCTTTCACCAGTTCGGCGGCCCCCTTGGGATTCCCCTCGGCGAATAATTGCCGAGCTTTGGCAAGCGTATCTTCTACCGCAGTGGTGGTCCGTTGTTCCAAAATTTTGAGACGGGCTTCTTCTTGTTTCAGTCGATCGCTACCATCGTCTTTAGGTGCAGGCCCTTTGGGAGCGACAGGGTCTTTGGGGTCCGCAGCAGCAGGTAAGCCCGGCCCCACTTGAGCGACCGCACGAGGATCGACCTTTCCTTGACCTGCTTTGAGTTTATCGAGGGGGATTTCACCGGACAGAATTTTCTTGGCGAATTCCGCACCGGTTTTCGCACGGGGATCGGCGGGGTCGATCTTTCCTGCGGCATCGAACAATTCTTTGGCGGCTTCGACTTTCCAAGCACTCAAGGCCCATTCGGCTTGTTCGACCAATTCTTCGCGAGCCAGCCGGACATTCTCGCACGCCAAGGCCAAAGTTCGATCGGCCCGTAACAAGGCGGGAGCATCGCGGCGTTCGGCTTCACGCCATTGGTTCACCATCGAAAGCAAGAAGTAATTTTCTGGGGACGATACCGGCAGTTCAAAGCTCATCTTGGTGTTGGCCGCTTCGCCAGCAATTTTCCCTTCGACTTTCACTTCCAATTTCGCAGGAGATTTCCCTTTGGCGAAGCGACCTAAAACCAAGGTGGGAGAATCGGCTCGCAAGGGAGGCAGTTTCGTAGGGAAGATTTCTTCCGCAGGGGAGGAAAATTCAAATTTGGCAGGATTCAGGACCGGAACATCGGTTGCTCGTAGGAATCTATTGGCGAGGGAAAGAGCGACCGTCTCGGGAGTTTGTGAATTTTGAGATTCGGGACGAACGATCGTTCCACCGGTGCCAATAACCATGGCGTTGAGATTATAGGCGTTAATTTTTCGTCCGAAAGGAACCGCGTAGAAGCTGACCCCTTTGTTACGGAGTTCATCGGCCAGCTTATAGCGATCGGTTTCAGACAAAGGATTCAGGGAGCTTTCGCCGTCGCCCAAGTAAAGAATGGTTTGGTTGCGAGTGGTTTTGCCATCGAACTCGTCGCTGACAGGGTGAGAAGCTCCCGAAGGTCCACCGCCCCCGAGCCATATTCGGATTGGGTGGCTGTCAAGGCGAGCTTGACCACAGAAGCCGAGGGTTCGCGAAGTCCGCCCCCTTTCACCAAATTACGGGTGGCCTCTTTGGTGCTGGCCAACCAAATCGAAACGCGATCGGCTGGGGAAAGCGAAGCCACCACCGCCGCCGCAGTTCGCTTGGCGTTTTCGATGGGTTCCCCTGCTTGACTGGCCGAGGCATCGATGATGATGGCCACATCACGGGGGCGTGGTTTTCCTGCCACGAGTTCTGGCTTCAGTTGGAGGGCAAATAGCCCCTCCCCAGCAGGATTCGTGTAGGTTATGGCAGGTTTATCCGAAAATTGGTTCAAAGTGGCCAATACTTCGGGTTTAGCCATAGGCGTTGAGGGAACCGAAACGGGTTTACCACCAACGTCGGCTTGCATGACGGCCGTCGTAATTGCCCCGATGGCAAGAAGACCCGCTGCAAACCATTTCAAACGAGCGAGAACAGACATAGGATACCGGACCTTTTTGTGTCCGGGCGAAAAGGACAGTTTAGGGTTAATTTTAATGCCAAAGAGGTAACCTTGCCAAGATTTCTTAACTCAGTTTCCTCAATAACGATCTTCAATGGTGACTAACGATCTAGCAAGTCAATTCGTTGGCGCGAAATCAGGTTCATTTGAGAACTGAATGTAATATCTGTTTAAGAGATAAAATCGGTTTAATGTGACAGATTGATTTGACTTGTTGAATCAACACATTAGGTTTCATGGAAAGGATTTCCCCAGTCCACAAAAGTTTCCTAATCGGTACCATCGTGCCGAAATGGGAAGGATATTGTGCAACGAGGGCATGAGATGGCCAACCCGACACCCCCGACCGATCAGACCCGACTCTCTGCGGCCGACCTCCGAAGCCGGCTGCGAGCGGCACCGATTAGCCCAGAGCCTGCTACTGTCCCAGAACCTGAAGAACCTGCGGTTGTCAGTCGTCGGGCCCGCCTCTCGACCGCAGATTTGATTCTGCCGGCCACGTTCTCGGATTTAAGTATTGCGCCCCCCCCGGAAGTGGCACCCCCGCCGGCGGCTCCAGCACGTCCTGTTCCCCCACCCATGCGGCGGAGCACGGGACTTTCTACGGCGCCGGGACTTTCCAGCCATTCGGGTGCCAGCCGTTCGGGTTCCCTGTATATTCCACCGGGCACTTTACCGGTTCCGCCGGACCCTTTTGCCCGTCGGCCGGCCGATTTTCATGATCCGGCATCGGCCTTGTTTGGTGCCCAGCAGCAGGCGCCTGCCTACGATATCGATGCCCTTCGAGCAGAAAATGCTCAGCTACAAACTTTGCTCGAAGAAATGCGTCAGATCGTCCAAGAAGCCAGCGATCACGAGCAGAAACTTCAAAACGAAATTGAAACGCTCGTCAAAGAACTGGAATCGGCTCAAGCCAAGATAACCGAGCTTACCGAAAAACTCGAAAATGCCCCACCACCGCCGAAAACTTCGGATGAACTCAGCGAATGGGCCGATGAACTGGAACGCGAAAATGCTCGCATTGCTCAAGAACGTCGAAAACTCGACGAAGAACGCCGACAAATTCGAGAGGATGAAGAGGCTCTTGAAAAACAAATGCGAGAAATGGAAGTTCAAATGGCACGGGAACGTGCGATGTTGGCCCGCCAAGAGACCGAACTGCGGCGCCTGAATGCTGAAATTCAGCACGAACTTGAAGCCATGCAACGGGGCGATGCCGCCCTACGCGATCGACTTACGGTGTTTCAACGGCGACAAAGCGAGGTCATGGCCGGTCCGCCTCCTGCAGGTGCCCCTATGGCAAGTTCCCCTCTTCTTCCGCCGCTTCCTCCCCCCGCAGCGACGCCGGCCCCCCCTGCTCAAAAGAAGAACGATACCACCGGTCTACTGCGAAAAATCTTCCGCAACGGCAGTGAATGATTCCCCCACACCGCCCCCATTTGACGATTCCATCCCGTGTTGCCTTTCTGTATGCTGATCCCGTCGCCTGCTTTGGATTAGCTTCCCTATGCGCCTTGGGCTTCGTATTCGCTTTCTGATTCCCCTTTTCTTGGTACTGGTGAGCCTTTTCATCGTGGGTTTGTGGACAGCGTCCGCCTCTCAAGAACGGGCGAAACGTCAGGTCATCAACCAAGTTCAGGGGATTACCGAAACGCTGACCCAAGCCACTTATCCTCTCACTTTGCCGATTCTGGAACAAATGAAGGCCCTTTCGGGCGTCGATTTTTTTTCTGAATTACCTGATGGTTCCACCCATCAAACCTTGGCGATCAGTCCGATGAACCTACCCAAGGATGATCTGTTTGATAAGCAATCGCTTGGTCCGCGGATCACCGTTGCGGGGCATCACTATTTTTGCTATCGACTTTCGTTGAAGGAACCCAGCCCGAATGCGGGACAAACCATTTACATCCTGTATCCCGAAAGCCGATTGCGGCAAACGATTTCCGAAGCCTTTGAGCCTTTCTTATGGGGGTTTGGGTGTGCGTTGTTTGCGGTGTTGCTCACTTTCGGTTTTTCAAACCAGCTCATTAACCGGCTGCGGGCCATCGAAAAACGGACCCGTGCGATTGCCAAGGGGGATTTTACCCCGATGCCACTGCCCCGCAGTCAGGATGAACTCCGTGATCTGACGTATTCCGTGAACGAAATGGCCCAGCAGATTTCGCAACTTCAGGAGGCGGCCCGAACCTCGGAACGGATGAGGTTACTCGGACAATTGGCTGCGGGATTAGCCCATCAGCTGCGCAATGGCATCACGGGAGTAAAGCTCTCGCTGCAATTATTTCTCGGCTCCCCTTCGGCAGTAGATACTGAACCGATCTCGGTGGCGCTTCGTCAATTGCAAATGGTGGAAACAAATCTCCGAAGATTCATCGATTTGGGTAGGCCCAATCCTAGCCAATTGACCCGAGTGAATCTGGCAGAACTCGTTCAACAAACCGTCCAACTGTTGGAACCCCGAAGTCAACATGCAGGAATTTCCATTCAACTCGCTCAACTCCCTGCGGACAGTTGGATTCTCGGCGATTCTGCCCAATTGAGTGATGCGATATTGAATCTGGTCAGCAATGCGATGGAGGCGGCAGGCCCCCAAGGGATCGTGCGCGTTTCACTCAATCCCGACGAAGACGGGACGCATTGGCTACTCGAAGTGCGCGACAACGGGTCTGGTCCTAGCGCCGCGATTGCGGACCGCCTTTTTGAACCATTTGTGACCGATAAATCTGAGGGAATCGGCCTCGGGTTAGCCATCGCCCGACGGGCTGTTGAAGCTCATCGGGGACAAATTTCTTGGGTGCGAGAGCAAGGAGAAACCGTGTTCCGAATCCGACTCCCCAAAACCGATTTACAGACCTGACCCGAACACCCTCCCAACGATTTAATTCATAAGCGTTTCCAAGACCTAGCGGGTTGCGTATTGGACCACGACGGGAAGACGAATGCAAAACGAAAATTCTCCCTTCCACAATGTGGAAGCCCCACTCTCGACATTGTGAATCGATCTCATACGATTTGGGTGTTAGATATTCCGTTTTTGTTCGTCTGAAAATAGATTAGGTGAGATTCACAAACCACTAGGGATTCCTACAAGGAAACACTATGAACAAAATTTCCGCAGTCACGTTAGCACTGGGTCCCTTCTTGCTCGGTGCCGCCATGAGTTTTTTCCTCTTTGGTGACACCTCGACTGGGGTCGCACAAGACCAAGTGAAAGGTCCCAAATGGCAACACGGGTTGTTGCTCCGCGTGCGACCTGCTGACAAACCCGACTTCGACAAAGATACCCCGAAAGTGGGCGTTGAAGTCTTTGTGGATGAGAATAATGGCAATATCATCTACATCAACGATAAAGGTGGCATGGCGGTCATCAAGAAATAAGTTCCTAAGCAATAAATAGAACGAAACGAAACCCTCGTGTCTGAGCTAATGCCAAGACGCGAGGGTTTCTTTTTTGGGTAATAAGAATGATCGCCAATCAACCAGTTAGGCCAGCGAACAACGGAGTCGAGAGATACCGTTCGCCCAAGCTGCACATGATGGTAACAATCTTTTTGCCCTTGAATTCAGGCCGAGCGGCGACTTTGGCGGCCGCACACAGATTGGCCCCGCTACTAATTCCGACCATAAGCCCTTCGTACTTGGCCAAATTGCGGGCCCACTCAAAGGCCTCATCGTTACTGACGGTGACAACATCATTCAGCAAAGTGGTGTCCAAGTTTTTGGGAACGAAACCGGCACCAATCCCCTGAATTTTGTGTGGGCCGGGGCTACCCCCGCTGATCACGGGAGAATGCACCGGTTCCACGGCAATCGCTTTGAAATTCGGGTTGAATCGTCGAATGTAGCGGGTCACCCCTGTGATGGTCCCTCCGGTTCCTACCCCTGCAACGATGGCATCAATATCGTGCCCACTATCCTCCCAAATTTCCGGACCGGTGGTGGCTTCGTGAATGGCAGGATTGGCAGGATTTTCAAACTGTTGGGGCATCCAAGCATTGGGGGTCGATGCCACAAGGTCTTTCGCACGAGCCACCGCTCCTCGCATCCCATCGGCGGCAGGCGTTAACACGATTTCTGCACCCATGGCTCGCAATAAGGCCCGACGTTCTAATGACATCGATTCCGGCATGGTCAAGGTTAACTTGTACCCCTTGGCGGCACACACAAAAGCGAGGGCAATTCCTGTATTCCCGCTGGTCGGCTCGATGATATGTGTCTCCTTATTCACCAACCCTTCGCGTTCACCTGCTTCGATCATCGCAACGCCGATTCGATCTTTCACACTATTGAGTGGCTGAAAAAATTCACACTTTGCGTAGACCGTTGCATGTTCTGCAGGAATCAATTTCTGGATTTTGACCATCGGGGTATCTCCGATGGTCCCAGTGACTGAATTATAAAATTTCCCTCGTGGCATTGAAACTCCTTGAATGTTAACCTACTAAGATAGGTTTTTTCATTGCTTAATTAATCTTCTCGAACCCGTTTATATCGAATTAGGCATCCGCGTGCAACTGTTTCTTTCACCTTCGGCGATTCCCCTTTTTGCAAGGAATTGATAGCATCCTCAAGATAATGGACTTTCACTTCCGTTGCATTGTTACGATCGTCCATGGCCCCCATATACACGACTTTCCTCTCTTTATTCAGGATAAAAAATTCCGGTGTGTAAGTGGCCCCGAAACTCTTAGCAATTTTTTGGGATTCATCGAACAAGTAGACAAACGGAAATTTTTTTTCCTTGGCCCGCTTCTTCATTTCCTCTAAAGAATCTTCCTTGATTAAATTCACATTGATTGCCACAACGGCAACCTTATCTTTATGCTTGTTGGCAAATTGGATAATACGATCTTCGTAATCCACTGCCGTCGGGCAGCTATTACAGGTAAACACAATCACAAGATATTCGGCATTTTGGAAACTTTTGAGCGAATACTGCTTGCCATCCGTCGCAGGGAGATTTTCCCAATTCGGGGCCGCATCTCCGATGGAAAGAACTTTATTGAATTCGCCCGCTCTTAAAACACTGACGAATACCAGAGAAATGAGAAAGGATCGCAGCATAAAATAGAACCCTCCATTGAGTCAATTCTGTTTTGATAGCACCCCAACCCAAATAGGCTACTCGATTCCGCCTCTTAAGGAAAATACCGTAACTTTTCATCACTCAATCAATCGTTCAACATCTACCAAAATCTGTTTCTGCTGAAAAATTCCCTATGAGAGTCCCCTCAAATGAATCGGCTTTTCACGACCGGAAGCGGCCCTGTGTAGAATAACTATTATACCTTTTGGAGTCCCGTTCATGAAACCGTCGCGGTTCATTCTACCGGCCGTTCTTATTTTATTACCGTTAGCTTTCCTCATCGGGGTGGGGGCCTTTCACATCTGGGAGCGTGGCTGGACATTCTGGGCTTGGTGGCCCATGGCACTGAGTATGTGTGCCGGATACATTTTGGCTTGGCGGATTCAGAAACAATATGTCCGTGCCCGCCAAAAAATGAACCCTCCCGATTTTTGGACCAATCGCGATCGACTTGCGGCAGAAATTATTGAAGCGACCCTCAAAAAAACAGTCACCCAGCAACAGATGGGGGAAGCCCGATTTTATTTCGACACGGCAAGCGAATTAGCGCAACAAATTTCCAAAGTCTATCAACCCGAAGCGAAAGACCCTCTCGATCCGGTGACCATTCCCGAGTTGCTGGCGGTCATCGAGTTAGCGGCTCATGATCTGAGTAATTTGACCGAAAAATATATTCCCGCAAGTCATCTCATGGCCATTAGTCATTGGCGTCAAACTCAAAAATGGATTGGTCGTGTCAACACTATCTCAAAGGGTTACTGGTTGTTTTCCACTTTATTGGACCCTGTGAAAACAGCTATTCGATATGGAGCGAATCAATTAATCACAGGGAAACCTTTGGATATGATTCAACAAAATGTTCTCAATTGGTTTTACATCGAATATGTTCAACGAGTCGGCTTTTACCTCATTGAACTTTATTCGGGACGATTGAAAGTGGGTGCTAGCCGTTATCGTGAATTGACCAGAAAATTAACTGAACCGAACCCATTATTTCAAGATAAAGAAAAATCAAATACCCCCCCCCTTCAGTCAGAAAAAGACACTCAAAACAAAGCCCAAAATGTGTCTGAAAATGTGACGATTGCCGTATTGGGACAGGTGAAAGCAGGCAAATCGAGTTTAATCAATGCCCTTCTAGGAACTCAGTTAGCCCTCACAGATGTTTTACCTGCAACAAGTGGAATATCCCGTTACGAAATAAAATCCCCTGTGAATTCCGAGAAACTGATTTTGCTCGATACGGTTGGATATGGACACGAAGGACCAACCGAAGATCAACTCGAAACCACTGCCGAAGCCATAAAAAACGCCGATTTATTGATATTGGTTAGCCATGCCCGTAATGCTGCCCGCCAAGCGGATGTGAAACTATTTGATTCTTTAACACAATGGTTCGGGAAACATCCACAGTATAAATTTCCACCGACGTTGATTGTGATGTCGCATGCTGATTTACTCAGCCCTGCTATAGAATGGGCACCTCCATATAATTGGAGAGGGGGGGGGCAACGCCCCAAGGAAATTTCGATTCAAAATGCCATCAAGGCTATTCAAGAAGTGTTCCCACAATTCGAAATCATTCCTGTTTGCACTGCCTCGCAGAAATTATGGAATGTACCAGAGGTGGTTTTGGCCTCAATCGTTTCTCGATTAGATGAAGCACGGGCGGTCCATCTGTTACGATGTTTGCATGCCGAGGCAGACGAAGGGAAAGTCAATAAAGTATTCGAGCAACTTTCCAACTTAGTGAAGGCAGGCTGGCACCAATTCACAAAATAAGTTCACCCCCATCCGCTAAATCCGTTGCAGGTCAATCGAGTTTGTGACACAGGGAAAATCCTCGGCATCCGCCCGGCAGAACTTTCACCCCTCTTTGGGGTTTGACTTTTTAGAGGGAACTCTTGTAATAAAAAAATCGTCTGGAATAGGGATTCAACCACTTCTATAAAGGGGAACTTGTATGAAATGTTATCGACTTCTTGGCCTTTCCAGTTTGCTGATGGTGCTGGTTGGTTTTTCGGTGCAGGCCGAGACCAAAGAGGAAGAAGCCAAAAAATGGGCCACCGATTTAGTGAAAGCAAAAGATGCCAAAACGCGAGCGAAAGCCGCCGAAGAGCTAGGAAAATTAGGGACCATCAAGCGGACCTTGACCACACCTTACACCAAAGATTTAGTGAACGCGCTGAAAGATTCGGATGCTCGCGTACGGGGGGCCGCTGCCAATGCTCTCGGTGTGATTGATCCGGATGATAAGAAGACCATTTTCGATAAAATTCACGAGACGTTGAAAAATGAAAAAGAAAATGCGGCCATGCAAGGGCTAATGCAAGGTTTAGCCGACACCGCTCGCCTTTCGGGCGACGAAAATTTGAAAAAGCAAGCCCTGATGACTCTTCGGGAATTGCAAAAGAAAGCGACCGATAAAGCCGAGGCCAAACGAATTCAAGCCGTGATTCTCACCCTAAGCGGAGGCAAAAAAAATTAACCCGCCTGAAAGAGTTCTAACGTATTTTTGGTATTCATTTTGGTCCGCGAGACCTTCTGTATGAATCCTGATTTGTCTGCACCAGCCCCACTGGAATCCTCCGATTATTTCCCCATGATCACCGTCGATGATGATTTGTGGCCCCTTGATGGGATTGCCCAACTCATCTCGCGACAATCTCTTCCAGAACCATACCGCTATTTACTCGCCCATCGGCATCACATGACGGTAACACTCGAAGATTTTTATCAAAAAATCGTCACCGTTCGAGTGGTTGATTCCATGCGAAAAGACAACCTTTATTCACGTGAGATTGTTTTGAATCCGAAAGGAGAGGATCGCGTGATTTTGTACGGCATTGTGAGAATTGATCTCTCGTGTTGTTTACAAGAGGTCGCAGCGGAAATTGTGGCTGAAAAAACACCCCTAGGCCATATTCTCATCAAACACAATATTTTGCGACGGGTCGAACCCACTGGATTTTACAAAGTCAACCCTTATAAGGGTTTACAAAACAAAATGAGGTTAACCCAAGCCGAAGAATTATATGGTCGATCCGGCGTGATTTTCTTTGATAACCGTCCTGTGATTGCCGTTCTGGAAATTTTAGGACCCGCACATAATTCCAATAATCGGTGATATATCATCTGTCCCCCATTTTTCACAGACTATCCGGAGGTACCCCAATCGAATAAATCATATCAATGTAAAATTTCATTCGCACTCAATATACAGGTAAATATGAAGTCGATATAAGAATGTCGTATATTCTGGTTAATCGATCGAATATCAACGATTTGTGCTATTTAAGAATTGATTCAATCAACTCGATTAATTGATGGGGCATAAATGGTTTGGAAATAAAAGTAATATCTTGCGAATTGATATTGTTTTTGGCCAAAATCTCTGCAGGATACCCTGACATATAAATTTTGCGGATATGGGGTTGATGGATTTGAATTTTTCGTGATAATTCCTCACCATCCATTTCGGGCATAACCACATCAGTTAACAATATATCAATAGAAAAAGAACGATCTGCAGCAATCTGCAGTGCTTCATAAGGGGTTGATGCAGTGAGAACTTTATAACCGGCCTTCTGTAATATGGTCTGTGTCAATTTTAATACCGATTGTTCATCCTCAACTAGAAGAATCGTTTTGCTTCTTGCGGAGCTTCTGGGTTTTTGAGTCGGACTAACAATTGGGTTGATCGAAGAGCAATCCTCACAAACGGGAAAAAATATGTGAAAAGTCGTTCCCTGCCCGACTTGACTATTTACCGATATGTAACCCCGATTTTGTTGAACAATGCCATACACCATTGCCAAACCTAAACCGGTTCCTTGACCGACATCTTTCGTTGTGAAAAATGGCTCGAAAATATGTTCAATCATTTCAGGGGGGATACCGGAACCGGTATCGGAAACTTGTAACTCAACATACTTGGGATAGTTATTTTGACTATCACCTAGACTGGTACTAATCGTAATAATTCCATGCCCTGCAATTGCATCTTTTGCATTCACACATAAATTTGCAAGGAGCTGATCGACTTGAATCGGATCGATTTTGATTTTGGGAAGATTAGGCATAGGATGCCATTTTAATTGAATATTTTCGCCAATCAATCGCATCAAAAGATTGAGCATCCCTTGGATCACTTCATTCAAATCAATAACACTAGGTGCCGTGGGTTGTTTTCGGGCAAATGCTAACAGTTGGCGAACTAAATCCGCTGACCGGAGAGCCGATTTTTTGGTTTCAAGGAGATGACTGTATAATTCTTGATTGGGGGAAACCAGCTCTAATGCAAGGTCCATATTACCAATAATGACCGAGAGCATATTATTGAAATCATGAGCTACTCCGCCTGCTAATCGTCCCACCGATTCGAGCCTTTGAGAATGAACGAGTTGATTGCGGAGCGTTTCTTGTTCTTTCTCCGCTAATTTTCTCGCAGTAATATCTTGGAAGGCTCCATAAAGCCGGACCACTTTTCCGTTTTGAATTTCGGCCTGTCCCGAGGCCATTACCCAAATTCGCTTGCCTTTGGCTGTGATAAAAGGCAATTCTAATCGCCAAGGCGATCCATCAATCATGGCTTTTTCAACCGCATTCCTGATAATACTTTGAGCCTCCGGTGCATAAAATTGAATTGCCGATTCGACGGTCGGTTCATAATCCTCGGGGACCTCATGAATCCGATAGGTTTGTTTCGACCAACTCAGTTTATTTTTCACTAGGTCCAAGTCCCAGCCACCAACTAGGGCGACATCCCCTGCTATTTCCAGAAGTCTTTGGCTTTCTTTAATGGCTTGCTCGGCTAACTTTCGCTCCGTAATTTCTTGGGTAATCCCAATCAAATGTGTTAATTGCCCTTGTGAATTCGTTGAAGCAATAACTTTATTTTGTACCCAGATCATTGAGCCATTTTTTCGATTAATCCGAAAATCAAAATAAACAATATCCGAGGGATTCTGCATCAATTTTTGTTGAATTCCCCTGACATAATCGAGATCGTCCGGATGAACAAATTCTTCTAAAAATTGCTTCAAGCTCGGGGGATTCTGATAATCAATTCCATAAAGTCGGCAAAGTGTGGGAGACCATTCTACACGGTTCGTAGCAATTTCATATTCCCAATGACCCAATTTTGCTAATTCCTGAGTCTCATATAATCTTTTTTCCGCCTGTCTGAGAGAATTTTCGATATTCTTTTGAGCTGTGATGTCCACCCCGTGAGCAATATATCCAATAAATTCTCCTTTAACACCAAACTGTGGAGTACATTCATCTAAAATCCAACGATATTCTCCTTCGTGATTCCGAAGACGATACTCAATCGAAAAGGGTTCTTTTTTCGAGATATGCCTATCAATTAATTGTTGAAATTTCGCTTCATCCTCGGGATGAACGCCCGCTAATAATCCTCGGGCGGCTTCCTTCTCTAAAATTTCTCCCAAAAAATTCCGACGAGATTGGTTACAAAAAGTTAAGCGCTGTTCCCGATCCAATGTCCAAATAAACGCTGAGGTCGAATTTGCCAGATTGCGATAGTATTGTTCCGATTCCCTTTGTGCTTGCTCAGCAGCTTGTTTGGCTTGTATAGCCCGCCGAGAATAGATGACTTGACCTATCGTCACGCAAATTGGATGAATGAACTCCATATCTTCCACTTGATATCCTTGCGGCCGATTGGCTATCCCGACATAAGCAATCAACTGATTGTCAAAGAAAATCGGGATACCAAGAAAAGATTTGAGAGGTGGATGCCCTATTGGCAAACCTCCACGACGGGGATCATTGGCGGGATCATTTGAGAGAACAGGTTTTTGAGTGAGTATCCCCACCCCGAACAAATTGTTTAGATTGCGAAATTCTAAACCTTTAGCTTCATTTTCTTGGTACAGCTTACTTGTTTGCTCGTTCCAAGAAATATCAGTAATCGTATACATTTTGAGATAAGGCTTCTGATCTGCATCCTGTAAAATCTCACCAATAAAGCCATATTCGCTTTCTGTAAGGAGAAGTATTCCGTCTAGGAAGGAGGTAAATGCCATTCGCACATCCGGTTCCAAAAGACAACGTGCTTGAAACTCGGTAATGAGTCGGGTCAATTCCCGTTGTTTGGCCAATTGCACTTCAGGTTCGTACAGAGGATGGTTGGCTGTCACGTTTGTTTGTCTGTTAGGACCCCTCCGAATTATGCTGTAGGCATTTCGGACACTTTTAACTTTATGCTCTAATCTTAGCGTTTTTGTTCAGATATTCAGCAGGTTGGACGAACTTCATCCAACGAGGTTCCCATCTCGATTCGATTTTTCATGTCAGAGTGAAAATCAAGGATTCTGGCCCCCGTCAGAAGTGGCATCCACACTTGAATGAAATTGCTAAAAAAATCGAAAAAATTCCTGAATGTGGCGCAAGGGGTAATTGAGCGAATCGTGTCAAAACCTGAGTGGGACAGTGACCACGGTGGGAACGCCACTCTTCCGCTGGGAAGCACGTCGGGAGCGGTTCTCGACGTGCTTCTTTTTTTCCAAGCGAACCCAAATAAAAATTTCCGTCTCGTTCAGGGTGAGGGATCGAGCTGCACAATTCTGGACGAAAAAACCGGCATTGACTTCACAGCGATCGTAAGTAAGATGTTCATCTTTAACGGGCTGTAGCTCAGCTTGGCTAGAGCGCTTGGTTCGGGACCAAGAGGTCGCAGGTTCAAATCCTGTCAGCCCGATTGACCATTTCCTCACTTGCTTCGCCGTATCCTTTTGTTCTGTCTACTCTTAAATCTCTACACCTTGGCCTTGTTTTCTGAACCTCAATCGTCTACTGATCTCGCTGCTTCCTCAGATTCCTCTTGCTCCGAAATGCCTTGGGAACCCGTTATTAATCGCATGACCGTGTGAATTTTTTTGAAGAATTCAGGCCCTTCTCTCCGTTCGCAAACCGCTTCCCTGAGATTTCAAGAATCGGAATTCGTAAAATAATCCTGTATCGTCGATTTCGTTCTGAATTATTGATTTTATTCTCTTAACAACATTTCGACCGAGGATAGGGTATGTGTCGAAAAAAACGGAATCTCATCGCTCTCATTTTGTTGCTCCTGCTTCCACTCTCGGCGGGGGCTGTGTGGTTTTTTCTTTTGCGAGATCAGGGCGACCCGCAGTTGAATGCCTATGTGCAAAATGCTCCCCCTGTGGCGATTGTGTTCACCTCTCGCAGCGAACCCGTTTCTCTTCGGGCCGGTGCCCATCTGGGAGATTATTCGGCCACAGGGCAGGCCATTCGTGGTTCGGGGCAACCGCAATGGCAAGCTCGAGAAGGACGCTTGCGACTTCTCAACCCCTCTGGGAAAGTGCGGGAACTCACTTGGGGAAAGAAACTCCCCGATGGTGGAACCTTAATTGATGTGATGAGTCCCTCGGTCTCGCCTAACGGCAGAACCGTTTATTTTGCGGGTCGTCAGGCCGAAGCTCATGGAGGCCGATTCCGTATTTACGCCGTCGATATCGATGGCTCGAACCTTCGACAAATCACGGGACTGGCTGAGGATTCGGGTTGTGTGAATGTTCCCCCTTTGCGGTTCGATGCTCAAGGAAATAAGCTCAACGACGAGGCCCGCAAACGTTTAGATTATGACGATATTGACCCGACCGCTCTGCCTGATGGGACTGTAATTTTCGCATCGAGCCGGCTACCCGATACCGGTGGCCGCGACCGCAGAGCGACCCAAATTTGGATCAAAGAACCCAAAGGAACTCCTCGACCTTTAACGGCCAATCGGGCGAATGATCGTTGGCCTTACCTTGCCTCGGATCGATCGATCATTTTCTCGCTGTGGAGCTACCAACCCGAAGTGATTTCTCTCGATGGAACGGGCATTGTTCGCCATTCCCCCCCCCGCGCGGAGTTGACCGCTCCGGTCGATCGGTGGTTGGGCGCGACGATTACTCCTTCGGGCGAGCAATTTAGTCAAGTGCTGAAATTAGTGCAGCCGGTGTGGCGACCCCGTCCTTTGATGAATGGCAACATCGTTTGTATGACACCGGAAGCATCACTAGGGACTCCGTTTACGCCTGAGAATGAAACTCCCGAAACGAAACGGTTTTATGTGATGCAGGCACCGCATGGAAGTGTAACCTCGGCCCCCAGTTCTTTAGGAGTCGGTAGCACACTTCCAGAACCGGCCGATGTGGACCTTCGTTGGTTGGTCGGTCACGATTCGCAAAAGAGACCTTTAAGTTTAGCGACCCCCAGCCCCGCACCGAATCATCAAATCGTCTTAGCCGGCGCGCCGGTGATTGATGGAAAAGTTTCTGATTATGGGCTTTATTTGGCTGGTACCGATCATTGGGCGAATTCTCCCGATGGCACGCCGATAACACTCACACCTTTGTTTGACGATCCGAATTTCATCGATGCCGAACCCGTCGCTGTGTATGTTCGCCCGATCGAGAATGGACCGATTCGCACCCCCGTAGCTTGGCCTGCCGATCTGGAACAAGAGATCCATCTGAGTTCGGGCAAAACCTACAAAGGTCCCGCCGCAAAAATCGAAGCTCGACAATTAGGTGTCGAGGTCACAGGTCTATTTCGGGGACAAACCCCCAAAAGCGGAGTCGGTCCCATCATCCCGCAGTTCCCTCCTTCTTCGATCAAGAAGATTGTGCTTTATGCCTCCCATCGTGATCGATACGACGACCCCGAGCAACCGGTTGTGCGCGGGAGTTTGGAACGATTACTGGAAGCGAATACTCGAGATAGCGGTCAAGACGGAATGTTTGAGACGAAAGTGCCCATCGGATCACCCACTTTACTCATGGGCATTGGGGCGGATGGAAAAGTTGTCCGGGTTGTCTCCCCAACTAATGCCACCTTTTATGCCTACGCCGGCGATCATGTCAGCGGTGCCCGAGCGGGAGGATACCATTTTTGTACTGGTTGTCACACCGGACATACCTTCACTGGAAACGATATTGCAGAAAAGGTGCGCTAGTGCGCTAACTGCCCAGCCGAGGAACTGCCGAGCCGACTCGCTATTGCTTCCGAATCATGGGCCACGCCGGCACGATTTTCTCTTCACCCCCAAAGGGCTTGGCTTGTAATTTCTCTTCGCTGGGAACCGTTTTGACTGAAGATTTCTCTTCGATTGGTCGTCCTAATGTGGCCGATTGCTCCGCTTTGGGTTCGAGAATTTCAAGAGGAAGCGGTGCCGGTTTCCCGATCGGCTGCCCCTCAGCCGGTTTCCCGATCGGCTGCCCCTCCAAATTTTCGGGTGTTTCGCTCGCACTGGGAATAATTGGTGGCAGTTTAATGGGGCTAGGTCGTTCCAGTGGAGGGTAAACCTCACCGGCATCGGGTGGAAGGGTCGGCGGGGGCAGAATCAAACGACGTGGCGAGAACATTGGTGGTAACATGCTGGGTTTCGGCATCGCCAACACAGGGCCTACCGAGGTGGGTTCTTGCAGCGGAATCGTGACGATCTGCGGTCGCGGCAGAATCAATTGGGGGCCACGCATTTCGGGATCGACAATTTTCGGGACCTTCGGTAACTCTGGTAAGGAAGGGGTACTCGGCATCACGGCAGGTAACCCCTCGATCACCTTCCCCGTGGGGACAGGTTGAGCAGTGGTGCGACCCGAAGGGGTCGGCACGGGAAGGGGCGTGGGCAAAAGCGATTCAGCAGGCATCGCACCAGATGGATAAGTGCGCCATTGGGTTTGATAATACCCATAGTAAGGCGTGAACCGAGGCAGAGGAGTTGAAACCACCGTCGAGGTGACCGGTGCTGGTAAAGGCACCTTGGCCGATTTATCAAAAGCCAACAGAGGCGATTCCCAAAGGACCACCCCCGCGAAAAGACAAACACACAAACGCATAGTCAACTCCTCATCCATGAAGAGAAAAAGAGAAGGTTAATTCCGAGGATTATTGGGTCGAGGAATGCCGACACCACCGCCGCCACCGCCTACCGGTCGCAGTCCGCCCGTCCCGAACCCTGGATTCGCCATCGAACCGCCGGTACCTAATCCAGCCCCTAATCCACTACCTAATCCCGTGCCTTGCCCCAACGGAGCGACTAATCCCCCTGTGGGAAGAAGGGTAGTTCCCCCCAACGATTGAAAGTAGTTTCCCGTATTCAGAAAGCGAACACGAGTACCGATCGTAATTCCCTGCAGAAATTCTTCGGCACCGGTCGAGCCACTGGCCCCGCCGACGTAAACTTGTTGCTGCAACGATTGCAAACTCGCACGAAGGTCCGTTTGTTGGCGGAATATCCCATAGGAAGTGGCTGCGTTCAAGGCACTATTGCGACTGCCAACCAAATTCAAATACGGGCTAACCCCACTCCCCGAGACCGTACCGAAGCCCCCTCCAAATCCCCCACTGGGTGCGAAGCCCGGCCCCCCCCCCACAGCACCGCCAAGAGGTCGGGTCGGGCCAAATTGTCCAAAACCCAACGGGGCCAATGTTAACCACAAAGCCAATGTCCCGAGTGTGTATCGCATGTTAGAATTCCTTCCTCAGAGGGCATTTTATCCTTAATTTCGCAAGCAAACCTGATCCGTGATTTCGCAACGACCCGTCGTGGCGAATCATCCCCCGATATTACAACAATCGTTCAACAACCCAGCGGCGTGAATCGTCCCCAATTTTGCACCGCTTGCTCAACGGCCAATCGTGGCAAATTGTCCCCGATTTTGCACCGCTTGAATCGAAGTTTGGGCCACTAAAATCGAACCAAAGACTCGTTCTGCGGGCGTAGTGATAAACGAGAGGTAATTATCCAACGTCACCAAAGGATTCGCCCGAACATAGAGCCGATCTCCCGGCAACAATTGGTAATTGGTCTTGGTTAGCGCTCCGCTACTGATGCCCACCCAATCGACCGGAAGAATCATTTCTTCATCGACCGAGGCCGGAGCCGGACGGGCAACCCACATATGATACTTACTCGAAACCTGCGGTAATCCTTGCACGTTGGCAATGGCATCCAACACGGTTTCGTTCCCTGTGATGGGTAGACGATAAATCTGTTGGCCTCGCCCCCCCCCATCGAAGATCACATAGTAAACCTTGCTATTGTAGGCAGCCACATCCACCGACACGATGGGGTTATTCAAAAACTGGCTCAAGTGGGTTTCGATCGTTTGTTTCGTTTCTTCCAGAGTAAGGCCGACCACGCGCACTCGACCATACACTCCCAAGTTAATTTTCCCATCTTGAGAAATAATGTACTCGCCCCGTAAGGCCGTGAGAGCGCGTGATTGTAAGATATTCACTTGAACTTTTGGCTCTTTGACATCTTTTGCTTCGGCTGCCTTGACGATGGCCTGCTCAATTTGTTCCGTAG
This sequence comes from Gemmataceae bacterium, assembly GCA_026419115.1. Classification (GTDB taxonomy): domain Bacteria; phylum Planctomycetota; class Planctomycetia; order Gemmatales; family Gemmataceae; genus SKW135. The sequence goes on along the minus strand of JAOAAA010000023.1, from coordinate 3,777 downwards.
TTAATCCCGCCACACGGACCGAACCACCATAGGTAATCGGCAAATTGATCACCCCATCGGGTGTAACCAAGGCTTCAACGGCAAAGGGATCGGGTTGATTTTTATACGAGATCGACACAAACAGAATATCGCCCCCATCCACCTGATATTGGGGGGTCGGGGAAACCCGTAATAATTCCACTCGGAGAATATCGGGGATTTCGACGCGATACTCCGGCATGGTCACTTTCTGGATTTCGCGGGGCAAAGAACCATCGTAACGGGGGTCCGCAAAATAATTCGTCACCGGTTGCCCATTCCGATTCACTAGATAAGGCGCAGGCTCGGCCCCTAAAGGTTGATGCCGCGAGACACACCCCGTTTGCCATAGTGCCAAAATACTTCCGGAGAGAAATATCCAACGTCCGAGCCGACTCATGCCCGGTCCCCCTCTATGATGATGTTCACCCAGAAACCCTATTTTCCCCCAAGGATTTCTTGGTTAACTTTTTCAGACTTGGAGTCCGCTTTACCAGATATTCTTTCTGACGCAAGAGGAAGATTTTGCCGAAGGAACCGAGATCACGAAAACCGAAAACTCGAAAACCACAGGCGGGACCATTGCATTAAGCAGGACCGTTGCATCTTTGAGCAATGCCTACAGGCCTAGGGTTCGATTCAGTTCTAGAACCTCGTTGAGTAAGGTGGGTTCGGTTCCAAAGCGACTGCGATATTCTTGGGCAGTGGAGACCAAGCGGATTTGCACTTTCGAGGCATGATGAAGGTAGATGTCGGCAAATTTGTGATCCAAAAACGGGTTCCGAAAACGATCCAAGGTTTGCCGAGCAAATAATTCGGGTTGGTCAACACGACCTTGTAAAGTGGGTACAATCTCTTCCATAAGCAGGCGTTCCAACCAAGCGCCTAGCTCGGGATCGTTGACGGCATCGCGAACAATTTCAAAGCCTCGGGGTTTGGCTTTGATAAGTAACGCAGTATGGGCCGCATTGAGAATCCGGACTTTTCGCAGAAAATAGGGTAATACATCGGGGCAACGCACAATCGCAGGATGAACCGCAAAAGGTTCCGCCTTTGGATGCGATTGCAAGGCAAAAAAGGCAAAAGGTTCCGCCACAATCAACATGGGATCGATCGTCAGTAGGGGATGCTCCTTCGGGGTTCCCGAAACAATGCGATCCACCAACGTATGCAACCAGGCACATTCTTCGATCCAAGCTAAAGCCTGCGGGGGGGCCTTTCTTTTCTGAGCTAATTCCAGAACCTTGGTCTTAAGAATGTTGGCATTCCCTTCGATCAACTCGCAGGGGATGATCGTGAGCGGCGCTTGCTTGGCCTCGTAACGGGCCAAAAGGACCGCCAACAGTTTCGCGGGAAACGACTCGGGGGGAGTTCGGTTCAGGTCTTCATTGGGGTCGGTGTGATAGCCATTTTCTGTGGTATTCGAGAGGATAAACTGGAGCTGCGGCGAACAAGCCAACTGCAGGATTTCATGCCATTGTGTTTGGGCCACCAAGGCTCGGCTGACACTTTGCACTTTGACCACCCGATCGATCACTTGTCCTTCCTGATAGCCCCGAATGGCGACATGATAGCCCCCCCCCTGCCTTTCCAAGTGACTGGCTCGTTCCCCCCCCCCTGTGGATTGCACAATCACCACGCGGCCTATATTTTGGCCGGCTTCGTTGGCTTCGTGAATGAACAAATCGGCAAAGGCTCGAAGAAATCGGCCCGAACCAAACTGCAATACCGTTTCTGGCAATGATGCTTGCACAATCACCTCAAGGAAGAAAGGGTTGGAATTTTCGTAGCGATTATTTTAAAGCTCTAGCCAAGTGCCGATGCCCTTTTCTTTGGCCTTAGCGATCACTTTCGCGGCGACGGCAATATCTTCGATCCCCAAGCCCAACGATTTGAATAACGTGATTTGCTCAGGGGTTTCACGTCCGGCTCGGCGGCGAGCCAAAATTTGCCCGATCTCGGCCACATCGGACCAATTCAATATACCCGCATTGAGTGCCTCGACAAAATCCCCTGCTTCGATCTTTCCTTGATCTTTACTATCGATCACCGTCAGGTCCGTCCGCTTGATTGTTTCCAAATCGATCTCGGTTTTCGCCAAGAAATTCGAGCCGATAATGTTAAGGTGCTGACCCGAGCTTAACCATTGACCCAGAAGGACCGGTTCTCGAGCCGTCGTTGCGGTGCAAACGATGTCCATGCCACGAACGGCCTGTTCTGCCGTGTCCACAGCCACGATCGAAAGCCCCGTTTGCTGACTCATTTCCTGAACGAAATTCTGGCGATGCTCTGCATTGGGGCTGTAAACTCGCACTTCGGTTAACTTGCGAACGGCCGCCACGCCGAGTAATTGGGTGCGGGCTTGTTTGCCCGTGCCGATGATCCCTAGAGTGTGAGCATTTTCCCTCGCCAGTACTTTGGTCGCCACGGCACTGGCCGCCCCCGTGCGGATCGCCCCGAGATAATCGGCCTGAAGTAACCCCGTCATCTCGCCGGTTTTGGCATCATAAATCGTCACATGAAAGCGGGTTTGTTTCTTGGTCGAAACATACGCCTTGTACCCTAAAACCCCAATGGTTTTACCCGCGGCCGGTAGCATGTGCAGCATCGCTAAATCGGTTTGGCAACGCGAACGGGGAATGTTGAATGCTTCTTCCAACGAGATTTTCCGCAAGGCGGCTTCCACAGCAGGGATCGCATCGCTCATGGTCAAGATTTCTTGCACTTGAGCTTCAGTCAGATGCAAAACGGGCATGGTTCACTCCTTCAAGAGGTCCACCATAGGGGGGGGGATTAATTCGTATGTTTTTTGACCTTGCGGAACATTGCACTTTCATCGTCGAGACGTTTCAAAATCCGCGAGCATAAATTCAAAACGTGCCGTAACACATCTCTTACAGAGATGATACCGATCGGCAGCCCTTGTTCCACAATAGGCAAATGGCGATAACCTCCAAAATCCATTTTTTGCAAAGCCAACGCCAAGGGGTCATCCGGACCAATGGTTGTCGGATTCGGGGTCATCAGCTCATAGGCGGGCCGGTGCGCAAAGCTCGGGAGCGGAGCTTTGAGTTTCGTCACAAAATCCCGTTCGGTAATAATCCCAGCCAAGGTGTGTTTTTCATCGACTAACAACACACATCCCACACTATGCTCTTCGAGTTGGTAGATGATTTGCCCCAAAGGGGTCTCCACTTTGGCCGTCAAAGGTTGTTTCGGATGAAGCACACTGACCGGATGATTGAGGATGCTCTCTTCAACAATATCTTGGGGATTGGGCAAATCTAAACTGGTCAATGCCTGCAAACACCGTTCGCAGTAATCGGCACCCGGAAGATTGATCGTAGAACAAGTGGGGCATCGCATGGGAAAGCTCCGCCGATATTTCACAGGTTAGCTTAGACAATTTCCTACCTCAGGCGAGAGGGAACAATAAGAATCAAGTCTAAGGTCATTCGGGCCACTCCAAGGATTACTTTTTCCAAATGAATCGCGGGCTTGACTCACTTCGGTAATTTAATGATCTTCGTTCTGGTGATTTTTTTCTTTGAACCTCTCTTGCGTCAGGCGTGTCTTTTGGTACATTATCTCATGTGCGGGATTGGTATATTGGTTGTGCCCCACCTTCCCAAGGTGGTGAGACGGGTTCGATTCCCGTATCCCGCTTCCCAATTCACCTTCCTTATTCTTCCCATCACAATACTTTTTCTACCCCAATCATTCTTGGCCGCCATCATTTCCTGCCTGAACGGATCGTAC